>CAZOJY010000056.1:0-21849 GCA_964580235.1 uncultured Eubacteriales bacterium
CTAATACAGTCGGATATGCCTAAACTCTTCTTTAAGGATATACAACCAAAACCTAATCATGATGAAATGATCTTTCCCGTCTTTATCAATACAAGCAAGTGAGTTCTTACGTGCTAAAAAAAACAACCGGATTCAAACTTATTGAATTGATGGTAATTGTTTCAATTATTATGATATTTTCCGGACTTATTATTCCTAATGTCATCGTGAAAATACAACATAACAAAGTTTGGAGCACGGTACGGGAAATCAACACTGTCGCTAACGCTTGTCTTGCCTATATTAAAGAAAATGGAGAAGCTCCTGCAGCTGGGATTCAGAGTGGACCTCTTACGCCAGGGAATGCTTTCATTGAAGTTCTCGAAGAAAAATACCTCACGACTTGCTCAATTAATGACTGTTGGGGGAATCCTCTGATTGTTTACTCAGGTTCAGCCGTTTCCAATTTTCATGGATTTATCCAGGAAAAGATTGGAAAAGTAGACCTTATAATCGTATCGTATGGACGTGATAGCGTTGATGAGGGATTTATTTATGATCCTGCTAATCCCAAAGCAGGATGGTTTCAACTGAGCAGCATGTCTGATTTCAAAAAAGATCTAATCAACTGGAACGGGACTTGGATTCGCAGACCTCAATAAGTATATTAGTGTGGATATCATTTGGATGATTGAAGGGAAATTTAAATCCCTTTAATTAAAATGAAAGAACCAAACTCATACAGTACTAATACAAAATAAATGAAAAAAGTCAGATAGATAAATAGGTGAGTTTTTACTGCACTAAAAAGCTTAAAATTCTTATGAACTAAAAGAAAAACTGAGCCAAAAACTGTAATAAAGAATTTCACTATCAGAGAAAAAAGCAAATTCTTCTCCATAAAAATTGACATTAAAAGATTACTTTCAGATCCTCCAAAATGACAGATCTCAAGGGAAAAATAAACATCTAAGATACATAAAGCCATGATCAGACCAGTTATAATCAGCAGGTGTAATTCATATCTATCGACATAATAATTATCCAATTCGTTAAAGCGCTGAGCTCTTTTCCGTCGACCTGCAAAAGTATATCGACTTATTGCTTTAGTCGGCCCCTTTCTGCGGTCTTTTAAGTGGCGTCTTTCAATCATCAAGTCACCGGTGGTGAGAGCATGGCATACCATAAAACTTCAAGGAATCGGGATTAGGAGAAAGTATATCAAGGAAAAGCTACGATATCAACAGTCGTATGTTATTGACAACAAAAATCCCAAGCGGTATAATTTATTCACATTTTGAAAAGGAAGCAAATGAATCGAAGCCATTTTGGATCAAGACTAATCTTACTCTCTCTTTTATCTTTATTTATCCTTTTTAACGGTTTAGAAGCGGGGGAAAAGCGCGGGGCTGAGGTTGTCGTGCAGAAAAATGACGGGAATCAAATTCACGGGGAACTTATCGCTGTTAAAAAGGCATCTCTGCTTTTACTCGATTCTGTTTCCGGGATTGACGCTACTGTGAATGTCAATGAGATCGAAATCGTCCATATTTTAAAAGGCCCAAAAACAGGGCTTGGGGCCATTTCAGGATTTTTGGTCGGAGGAGTTGTCGGTGTCACGGCGGTGGGAAAAAGCAGCGGTTGCGGTCAGTGCCCGAATTCAGCGCGCCGAAATATCATTGGAGGAGCGCTTGTTGGAGGAATCGGAGCTCTGATCGGAGCCTTGATCGGCTCATCTGCTGGGAGTAATGAGATCGTCATCTTGAAGGGGCTGCCTCAGGAGGAACTCAAAGTGGAATTGGAGAAAATACGCTCCAAAGCCCGCATTAAAGATTTTCAGTGATCTCCATGTCAAGCACTCCCTTGAGCTCATTCATTGCGGCAGGGGGAAGATCCATAAACTCAAGACCCACATCGTAGGCAGCCTCAGAACCAGAAGGGAGAACCTTTGTCCATACAACGCGAACAGTAGAAAAAACGGAATTCCCTTTAGGAAAACAGAGCTCGATTTCCAGTTGTTTCCCTATTTTTAAATATCTATTGCTGTAAATTCGCACTCCTCCAAGACCCAAATTATAAGTTGGGCGCATCTCTCCCTCTTTTTTGGCAGTACGGAACAATACAGGCACTTTTAACCTTGGAAAGTTTCGTCTTTCGTTTTTAATCTGAACTGCTTTTTTTGTCAACGCTTACTCTATCCGTAATGAAATTTGAGAGCTAATCGCAAAGAACGGCTGCAATTTTTTCGAGAAGATCTTTGGAATTAAAGGGCTTGGTGAGATAGTTTTTTGCCCTTAATTGTGACATTTTTCTTTTTATTTCTTCAGGTGAGCCAGAATCGGTCAGAAGGATAATCGGTATGGATGTTTCGCTATCCGGGGTTAATTCATTGAGAAAAGGAAACGCCCCATCGGCATGACCAACATTATCCCACAGGATGACATCGGGCTTCTCATCCAGGATATCAACCCCATTGGTTTCTCCGTTGCCGGAAGCGATCACCTGGTATCCACTGCGCATCAAAATCATGGTGATCATGGTCACGACTGTTGGTTCGTGTTCGATAACCATGATCTTTTTTTGTGATTCACCGGGGCTTCCAAGGATTTTTTCGATTTTTTCAAATATTTCTGTGAAATTGTAGGGTTTTTTTATGAAAGCGTTGACTCCTTCTTTGAAACAGGTCGCCACAAACTCGCTGGAATCCATTACGGTCAAAGCAACAATCGGAATATCCTTTGTGACTGGATTCTGTTTTAGCTTTATCGTGGCTTCCAATCCATGCATCCCAGGCAAAATCATGTCCATGAAGATCAAATCGGGATTCTCTTCTATGGCAAGCCGGATCCCGTCTTCTCCGTTTTTGGCGATCAAAACCTCATATTGCTTTTGTTTCAGTCTGGCCTTGATCGTCTCGATTTCGACCGGATTGTCTTCGACCACCAATATTTTAGGCATAATCACATCCTTCTCCCTTAATTTTTATTATCTCAGAATAAACGTCAATCGCCCTTTGGGATGATTCGGGGGGTGATATTTATGTTTTGACATATCTTGTTCACCGTGTTATATATTCCCATTCGGGTTTGAGTAAAGGGGCATTCCAGGGGGATTGTACTAGTCTGCGCCGGATTCAAGTGTGATGCTGTCTGGAAGTGTTCTGTCTTGAATTTGTGCCTTTTTGATGGAGGAATGGAATGAAGGACAAAAACAGAGCAAAGGTAGGCCCTGCCAAGGAGTTGGTGATAGCAAAAAAGAAACTCGAAAAACTCAATGATTGGGAGGAGCGATACAAAAGTTTGGTCAAGGTGTCCCCCTGTGCGGTGACCATAACAGACCTTGATGGAAAAATTATCGATCTTTCCAGAAAAACCTTGACGATGTATGGATACAAGCGGCTGGATGAACTTCTGGGGAAGAGTGCCTCTAAACTGATCGCCCCAACCGACCGCAAAAAAGCCGCCGTAAACATGCAAAAGATTCTAGACAAGGGCCTTGTAAAAGATGCTGTTTACACCATGGTCAAGAAAAATGGCAAGCAATTCCTTGGAGAAGTGGATGCTTCGATAATCAAGGATTCCAGAGGGAAGCGCATTGCTTTTATTGCAACGATAAGGGATATCACAGAGCAAAAAATGAAAGAGGAAGCCCTTCGGGAGAGTGAAGGAAAGTACCGGACGATAGTTGAACACTCCCTCCAGGGAATCATCATCATCCAGGACTTTCACATCGTTTATGCAAACGAGGCTTTTGCCAAAATTTCTGGATATACTGCAGAAGAATTGACGAATTTCTCCCCAGATCAAGTGAAACAATTGGTGCATCCTGAGGATCGAGCTATGGTCTGGGGAAGAATGGCATCTCGACTGGCGGGCAAAGATGTTCCTCCTCGTTATGAATACCGGGGTATCAAAAAGGATGGAAGTATTGTCTGGTTGGAGATGGTTGCGAGCCGTATTGAGTACAGAGGAAACCTGGCAGTTCACGGTGCTGTTATCGATATCACGAACCGCAAACAGGCCGATGATCAGATTCAGGCCGCTCTCAGAGAAAAGGAAGTGATGCTCCGGGAAATGCACCACCGGGTGAAGAATAACATGCAGATTATCTTGAGCCTCCTCCGCATCCAATCGCGAGCAGTCAAGGACCGGGGAACCCTTGAGATGTTCAAGCAAAGCCAGAACAGGATCCGGTCCATGGCCCTGATTCACGAAGGGCTGTACAAATCAGGAGATCTGGCGAATATCGATATTGGCGATTACATAAGCCGGATGACAACCCACATGCTGTCCATCTACAGAGAAGACCTGGGCGAGATCGATATCAAACAGGAGGCCAAAGGGGTATACCTGGATGTTAACAGGGCTATACCCTGCGGATTGATCATCAGTGAACTCGTTTCGAATTCTCTGAAACATGCCTTTCCGGGAAAAAAGAAAGGGCAAATCACCATCCATATGGCTAGAGACAAAAAGGGAGTTAACAGCCTGACAATTACGGACAACGGTACAGGATTTCCAGAGGGGCTGAATTTCCGCGAGACAGAAACATTGGGTTTGCAGCTTGTGACAGATCTGGTTCAGCAGCTCAACGGTTCGATCAGTCTCAAAAAGACGGAAGGAACGGAATTCCTGGTCAAATTTTAAAGGAACTCTGAATTGACCCCGACCGGAGGAGTGTGGTAAAAAATTCCATCAGGAGACAATCATGAAAAAAGAAATGAGGAAACGGCTCAAAGAGGACGAATTCGTCAGCACCTTAACGAAAATTTATGATTTTGTCAAAAAGAAATCCAGGGAATTCCAGATAGGAGTGACAGCCGTTGTCATCATCTTCCTGGGTGTCCTTGTAACACATGCCATAAAAGCTCAGTCTGTCAAGAGGGACAGTCGTCTCCTTGCGGATATTCTCGAAATCAGTTCCCAGCTCAATGATCATCCCGACAAGGTTGCTGAGCTGGAGGCTTTAGCCGGGAATGGAAAATTTTCCCGGATCGCTTATCTGAAACTTGCCTCTTATTGGATTGAGATTGGGGATTCAGAGAAGGCAAAGACGTATCTTGAAAAAATGTCGGATGAGAGAAAAGATATAACATATTATCAAGCTCAGGATATGCTTGCTCAAATCTACATCCAGGAAAAAGAATATGACAAGGCTATAACGATTTATAAAAAAATTGAGGAGGAAGGCCAAAAAGATTATGCCCTTGATGCGGTCCTTTTTCACTTGGCAGAAGCCCACGAAGGAAAAGGGGAGTTGGATATAGCCCTGGAACTTTACAAGAGGATACAGAGTGAATATTCCCAGACTTTTTATGGGTATGATGCCTCTCAAAAAGTCACGGAGTTAGAGGAAAAAAAATAGCACTTTTTCTTGTAAATTAAACAAAAAGGTATATAATAAATTGTTATTTTTTTGAGGAGGCCTAAAAAATGGCATATAAGATCACCGAAGAATGTATCAATTGCGGAGCCTGTGAGCCGGAATGCCCAAACGAAGCCATCTTCGCTGGCGATGAGATTTATGAGATTACGACCGACAAATGCACGGAGTGTGTGGGGGCATTTGACGAATCCCAGTGTGCGGCTGTTTGCCCCGTTGATGCCTGCATTCCTGATCCTGACCACAAGGAAACGCGAGAAGAACTGGAAGCCAAGTACAGAAAGCTCCACGGCTGAAGAACCTGTCTCCATTTAATATTTAGTCAAGAAAGAGGAGTGACGCAGATCACTCCTATTTTTTTTCGTCCATAATGTCAGAAACCAAGAGGCTTTCCTCCTTTTTTGCCGAAAAAAGAGTCTGGCTGAACATTCTGCTGTTTGGGGTGACCGCAGTCTCCACCTTTGTTGTCGGATTTTCCTGGAGTGTCGGATATAAATATGCGGAAGTCATTGCTCAGAATCCCGATCTTGTTCCCGATCCGGCCATGGTTTTGAATCCCGAGGTTGTGGCTCTCAGCCTGATCTATGCCGTTGTGCTCATCACGATTCTTCTCGGCCATGAATTGGGACATTTCCTGGCATGCCAGCACTACAGTATTGATGCGACACTGCCGTATTTTATCCCGGCACCCACGTTAATCGGGACCATGGGGGCCTTCATACGGATCCGATCCCCGATATCAAAAAAACAACAGCTTTTCGACATCGGGATTGCCGGACCGTTGACAAGTTTTATCCTCTCCCTTCCTGCCGTTATTTTTGGGCTTTCTCTTTCGAAAGCGGTCCCCTCTCTTCCCGAAGGGGGAAGCCTTTTGTTTGGGGATCCGCTCATCCTGAAATTTGTGGGGAATATCTTTTTCAAAGGTATTCCCGAAGGCTATGATATTGTTCCCCATCCGATCGCGTTTGCAGGTTGGGTGGGCATCCTGGTGACTGCTCTCAATCTTTTTCCTATTGGACAGCTTGATGGGGGACATGTTGCTTATGCGCTCCTGGGGAAAAAATCAAGAAAACTTGCGCCTTATTTTCTCGGGATTTTTGTTGTTATGGGCATATTTTTCTGGATCGGCTGGTTCGTCTGGGCTTTGCTCATCTATTTTTTGGGTTTGAAACACCCGTACATCACCGATGAAGATACGTTCCTTTCTCCGGGGAGGAAATTTCTCGGCGTGCTGGTTTTGATCATTTTTGTCCTATCGTTTACGCCTGATCCCATCAAGGGATATAATCTAGTTGATTTGCTCAAACAGATTGCTTTTTAATCCCGGGAATAGGAAATATCAGGGGTTGTAGTTTTGCACAAAAACTGTGGAAAAGTTGTTGAAAAATCGGCTTAATTTCAGCCAAATGTGAGAAATTGCTGACAGATACAACAATTTGCACAAGATTTGGTCACCCTATGTAAGTTGTTGAAAATAAATAAGATATGGAAATAGTTGAAAACAAATAAATTACAGGTTTCGTTTGATCCACTTCACGTTGAATCGAAATGGAAATGCTATCATTTTGAAGGAATTCTTGCACGGTGGGAGAAAAGTGGCATATAATGAAAAAAGATGGACGACCAATTCAAAAACGTCGAGAAGGAATTCAAGCAATTAAGAGCCGAATTCAAACGGAAAAGATTATCTGAACCAGACTTTAAGAAAAAATTGAGGGAGCTGCGTTTACAGGATCAGGAAGGGAGGTTCTGGACCATAGGGGCCCAAACCGGGAAGTGGTACTGCTTCGATGGGAATGATTGGATCGAGTCGAAGCCGCCATCGCTGGAAGAAAAAAGGGCCATTTGTGTTCACTGCGGGTTTGAGAACGACCTGGAAAATGAAGCATGTGCCTACTGTGGGGAAATCTTAAAAGAAAGTGCAGAAGGCGGGACAGAGGAAGAATTTTCCTGTCCGAATTGCGGAAAAAAACTCGATAAATTCACCTTTTTTTGTCCCGACTGTGACAGTAAAGAAGAAGAGGAGGCGGCGGAAAAAACCTGGGAGCCTATCGAAGACTTCGATATGGAGCCGTCTATGGAAGAGGAGCCAGAAGAGGAAGAGCAGGTGCTGCGATCTCTCTATCCTTTTTCACTGGCCTTGTTTTTTGGTTCACTCGGTCTTCTTGCCGGTATCATAATGGGAGCATTCACCGGCACAACGGAATTCCTGCCTGGAGTCGTCAAAATTTTACCCTCATTTCTGAGTGAGCTTCAAGGAAGTTTAATCGGAGGCCTGTTTTATGGGATTTTTGGAGGGATTTTAGGGTTTATAGCATTAGGTCTTCTGGGATTTCTCCTGGCAGTTTTGTTTAACGTGATTTTTTCTTTTATCGGCGGGATCAAGCTCCAGATCGAATAAAACCCCCCTTGTTATGGGGGGATGTTCGCAAGACCTGTCAGAGCCACCGTCTTTATGCCGTGCTGCTGTCGGGCCATTTCTGCCACACGGGCGATCGTTGAAGCCAGAGTTTTGTGGAATTTGGCCGCGATTTGGGAAACAGACCGCTAGACACCACAACCTCAACCGCCACCCCTTTTCCTTCCTCCATTAATTTTATTCTTGTCATTGCGAACAGAGTGAAGCAACCTCATCCTTTAGAATAAATGCAGCCGCAATAATTTTGTCTGTATAGTTTGTGTTGTTTGCTGAGCTCCACACTCTTTTTGAATCCATCCTTCTTTTTGAAGTTCGCTTGAAGAAATTCTATTTTGAACCGCCGTCCAAACATTTTCCCGATCCTGTTCATAACATCTGCTTTTTTCCAGGGACTCAAGCTCATCACTGTGGAGAACATATCGAATCCAAGCTCTGCCGCATTTTTGGCCGTTTTTTCTAACCTTAAGGCATAACACACATCGCATCTTCGTCCCTTTTCTGGCTCGTCCTTGAACTTGGCGGTTATTTTGTGCCACAGGTTGTCATCATACGGCCCTTCGATGATTTCAAAACCGAGCGAGGCCCCGACTTTTTGTGTTTCTTCGAGCCTCTGGTTGTATTCCTCACGAGGGTGGATGTTCGGGTTGTAAAAAAAACCGCTCACATCATAGTCATGCCGGAGAAGGTCCATGACATAGAGGGCATCGGGAGCACAACAGATATGAACCAGCATCTTTGGCTTTTTCATATTCCTATTCTATCCCGTCTCTTACGAACCGTAAACCCCGCTTTTTGTCCGGGCTTCCGTGGTGAGGGTGGTTATAGATTCTTTATCTGCTGCTCTAACTCTCCGATGCGTTCGTTCGACCGGTCGATTTTGGAGTAGAACAAAGACAGCTCCTCTCGTTTCACTCTAGCTTCATCGGTTTGTTTGCCCAAACGCACGAAAAGTGGCTCTTTTTTTTTCTCGACGCTTTTTATTCTCTCGTTCAGTTTTTCTTTGTTTCTTTTCCATTCCCTGATTTCTTTATGGAATTCGCGGATTCTTTTCTTACCGCCTTCTTCCATCATTTTTAGTTTTTTGTCAAACTCTTCGATTTTTTCTTGATGGGTCTTTTGCTCTTTTTCCAAATTCAATCTTTTTTCCACAAGTTTCTTAATTGTCTTATCAATGTCTTCTTTTTGTTTTCTCAGGTCCGTGAATTTGATGTCAGCCTCATTTCCGGAAAAATTGATGCCTCTGGCTGCTCCTTCCAATTCTTTCTGCTTCTGCATTACCGTGATTTCCAGCACTTTCTCCTCATCCTTTATTTCCACCAATTTTTCTTGATAAGGCTTTCTCACCGATTCCTGTTCGGACAACAAATCCTTGTGTTTCTGGCTGAATTTTTCCAGATCGGCTTCTAGACCCGTGATTTTCACCTGGATGTCGCTGGATTCCTGCCTGAGGTTTTTTTTGTTTTGTTCGAGTTTATCGAGTTCTTGGGAAATTTTTTCCGCTTCAGGGATTTTGAGTTTGTCTTCCCAGACTTTTATCCCAAGGTTTCTGATAAATTCATCCCTTTTGCGGCACTCTCTTTTTATTCTGGCATGAAGCCGGAGTTTTATCAGTTTTTTCTTTGCCCCAAAAAAAAAGAGATTTATCCGCCGCCTCAAATCCTTATCGCGCAGGAATATGAACACGAGCAGAAGAAGAATCGCAAACAAAAGCAGCCAGAATATCCAGTAGGGAAGTCCCTCGCTTGCTCCCGGAGGAGGAGTCTGTCTGGTGAAGATATTGTGGAGAATTCCTCTCATTTTAGCGGCAATGTTCCAATATTTTTCACGTTTGGCCTTTGCTTGTCAATAGAGAATTCAAAATCGTCGGCCAAAGCGATGACATCACTTCAACAGCAAAGACCTGCGTTTTTGCTGCGGAGCACGACTTTGGGAAAGCAAGGCTCGGGAAGGATAGGCCCGTATGCACCAATCGATAAGATACATAGCGGCCGGCAGATTTTCGTTGAATATGGGCTGGATGTCCGCTTCGGCATTAAAGAATTCTCCTGTGAGACTGCTGTCCGGGGGAAGTTCAATCGTAAAGGAAGGAATCCCGTATACACCAAAGCTCCAGTCGGTGGTATCCCCGTTGGTCAAATAAAATCCGGCCCCTGCCCGTGCAGCGTCGTAAATTCTCCCGTTCACCGGCTCCATCAACCCAGACATCTGATTTCCGATTTCGAGCAGGAGGTCCTCCCTGTCAGAGGGGGATTCCGTATAACCCCAGGGATACAAGATCACCTGGGAATAATTGTGGTAGGATACCAATGCCTGAAAATTCTTCTGACCGAACAGGTCGCGGACAGCCTGGGTTTCTGGCTCTGTAAACGGGCCGGTGCCTCTGTAAACTTCGGATGCCGGATTTGGACTCGACCCCTGGTTGTCATATCCCCATTTGTATCCGTAGTTTCTGTTAAGGTCCACGCCAAAAGTCCCGTCTCCGTTATCCCTCATATTTTTCCGCCAATACCTGTAGAAATGGATCGAATATTCCAGTCCATCCGGGTTGACAAGAGGAACGATCCATATTTCACAGTTATCCACCAGGCGTTTGATCTGAGGATTTGTATCGTAGTTTTCGACAAGATATTTTCCAAGCAGATAAGGAACTTCCACCGAGATCCATTCCCTGGCATGATGACAGCCGAGAAAAATGATGGAAGCCTCGTTATCCTGCATCCCCACATTGCCGCTTATTTTTAGTGCGTAGATGTTTCTCTGTTCGAGGCTGTCTCCGATATCGATCACCTCTGCCAGCTCGGGATAACTGTCAGCCAGCGCCATCAAATCCCGCTCGAGTTCTGGATAGGAATGAAAATCGCCGTTCACCCCGCCTTGGATGGTATAGAGATTTTCTGGTTTGAAGTTAACCTTTTGAGATTCAACAAGATACGGAATATTTTTTGCCTTAAGCCCAATCAAATCATCCGGAGATGCCACAATAAAGATTTTTCCATCCTTTTCCATCAGGAGGTCAAGATTCATGTCCAGGATGTCTTTAAAAAACTCCCGGTTTTTTTCTATCGAAATAATCTCCCTGTCCGGGATGTTTTGGGCGCCGGCAAGACTGAAGGCAAAACAAATAAAAACAAAAATAATCGATAGTTTTTTCATAAAAAAAACCTCACAGAAAATAACTCAGTGTAATAGAAAATTTGCGGCCGTACAGATCATGGCCGGAGCCTTTTTCACTTCCGAACATGGCTCCTGCATCCAGACGCAGCTGCCGCCAATACACCCCGGCACCCACCGTATAATAAACATAAAAAGAGCTCGGCTCTCTAACTGGTTGAGGATCATGGCTCAACCCAACCCTTATCGGTACCCTGAAATCCTGCCCGAAAAGGCGGAGCGCCCCTATGTATTCCAGTCCTCCGCTGACTTTGATAACGTTTCTGAATTCCCTTTTGATTTCCTCATCGAAATAAGTGACCGCGTAAGAGGACCAGTTGAAATAACTCACATCCATGGCCGCCCTGAACTGCGGCGAAATCCTGTAATCCGCACCAACCCCAAAAACAAACGGCTGTTTGTATTCGTTTTTCGCCGCAGCATCAATCCTAATTTCCGTGCTGCCCTGAGGGGAATCATAGAACAATTTGCTCTGGCTGTCTGTTTTTTTGGTGTAGGGAGTCCGGAACACAGCGGCTATCGTAAGTTTTTGTGTGACATCTGCCGTCAAACCTCCGTTTGCGTAGAGCCCCTTGAATTCGTGCGATTTCTGATCGGAAATGGTCACACCGCTGTAATACATATTTTCCACGATTTTTTTTTCCATCGACCCGGAGACATAATTTACCCCGATTCCGAAGGAAAGCCATTTTCCCAATTTCCTCGCGACGGAGATATTATAATTCCTGAGGAGGCCGCTTTGCCGGAACTCGAGCGAGTACTGGACTCCGCCTGCGTATTCATAATCCGGATTTTGGGAAGGCCGTTCGTAATTTTCTAAAAGCCCGATGCTTATGCCCAAAGCCCATCCTTTATGGGTGAAGCTGATTCCTGCAAAATCTAGAGCATA
Source organism: uncultured Eubacteriales bacterium (assembly GCA_964580235.1). Taxonomy (GTDB): domain Bacteria; phylum Acidobacteriota; class Aminicenantia; order Aminicenantales; family Aminicenantaceae. The sequence goes on from CAZOJY010000056.1 coordinate 11,841, forward strand.
TATCCCCATGGGACTATTTCCTTCAGATATAAGCACACCGGTGTTCACGATGGCATACCTGTGGAAGGAGGCCGCATCGTATGAGCCGTTGACGGTGAAAGAAAATTTTGGAAGGGCGGTCAAGCGGGCCGGATTGACCAGAGAAGCAGACGAATCCGCCACCAGGGCGAACTGTGCCTCTCCCATCCCCACCGCAGATGCCGATGGAATCCCGAAGGTGTTCCATGTGCGGAAAGGGGCTTCGTCCTCATATTGCCCGATGCTGAGCTGAGCCCGGGCCTGGACCGAACACAGGAAAAAAACACACACAAAAAAAGCTGCAAAATAGGGGATCATTTTTTTCATTTTCTTCGACTTTCGATTGTAGCGATCCTTCCACGATTCTGCAACTCCCATTTTATTGCAAATTTCCCTCAAGTGTGCTATAGAGTATGCTTTATTTGGGAAAAAAATGGAAAAATCGGAAAAAAGAAAAATCAAAATCATAGGCACGGGATTTTATGCTCCGGATAAAGTATTGACAAATTTCGATCTGGAAAAGATAGTCGATACGTCGGATGAATGGATTGTCACCCGCACGGGCATACGTGAAAGACGGATTGCGTCGGAAGACCAAATGACTTCGGATCTGGCCGTGGAGGCAGCTCACAAGACTCTGAATAACGCCGGTCTCAAAGTCAAAGACATCGATTTGATCCTCATGGCAACGTCCACTCCAGATACGATTTTTCCGTCCACATCATGCTGGGTCCAGAGCAAACTGGGGGCAGACCACATCCCGGCATTTGACATCTCGGCCGGATGCACGGGTTTTTTGTACGGAATGATCGTGGCGGAGGGATTGATTCTCAGTGGAATCAACAACCGCATCCTGCTTATCGGGTCAGAACTTCTGACAAAAGTGGTTAACTGGAAGGACAGGAATACCTGTGTTTTGTTCGGAGATGCCGCAGGAGCGGTGGTTCTGGAGGAGAGTCATGGTGAATCCGGAATGCTTTCATCCTACTGGAAGGCGGACGGAAAGTTAGCCGACCTGTTGAGTATTCCTGCCGGCGGCTCCAGAATTCCCACAACGGTTCAGACCATTGCCCAGGATCTCCATTATTTGCAGATGAAGGGAAACGATGTCTTCAAACATGCAGTAAAACGGATGGGCGAGGCGGCTGTAGCTGCCCTCAAAAAGGCGGGATTGGACAAAGAAGATATCGACTATCTCATCCCTCACCAGGCCAATATTCGAATTATCGAGGCAACAGGCAGACGGTTGAACCTGCCCTCAGAGAAAGTCTACATCAACATCCACAAATACGGCAATGTCTCTGTAGCCACCATTCCGATTGCCCTGCATGAGCTCAGCGAATCCGGCAAATTGAAGGACGGCACGATCATCGTGATGGACGCATTCGGCGCTGGATTTACCTGGGCGGCCATCGCTTACCGCTGGTAGTTCTGGGAACGATTCCTAAAGGCTAGATCCTCAATGGCGCTTCGGACATACCTGATATCTTTTTTCATTAGAGCTTATCCACACAAAATGGAATATAACCAAAAAAGCTTGAATTTTGCCAGGTGAAAATCTATAATATCTATAGTATTAATAAAACACAAGGAGAATAACATGAGAAAAATCGCAGGATTTTTTGTTCCTGTCATCCTGGCATCATTTATCCTGGTGGGAACGGCCAGTGCACGCGCTTATGATAATGATCCTCCTGTCGCTCCGGGATTTGCTCTCAAAAGCTTGAGCGGCAGCAATATTTTACTTTCAGACTACAAAGGAAAGGTGTTGTTCTTGAATTTTTGGGCCACGTGGTGTCCGCCGTGCCGGGCGGAGATTCCGGATTTCATTGAAGTATATAATGAATATAAAGATAAGGGAATGGAGATTTTGGGTGTCTCTGTCGATCAGACGAGTGCAGAGAAGGTGAGTAATTTTGTTGCGAAGAATAAGATGAATTATCCGGTTGCCATGGCGACGAAAGCTCTGTTCAAAGATTATCCGCCGCCCCAGGCCATCCCCACGACTCTTGTAATTGACAGGACCGGGAAAATTCAATATAAAAAAGTGGGCATGATGTCCAAAAAGGAAATGATCGGCCTGTTCAATAAATTTTCAAAATAAGCCTGTATGATGGCTGAAACAAAAACTCTCGACATCCTTAAAGGTGCCATTCTTCTGGAAAAAAGAGGAAGAGCCCTGTATGAGTCTGTCGTGAAAACCTCAAAAACCGAAGGTGTGAAAGAGCTTTTCGATATGCTTTCCCGGGAGGAAGACAAACATATCCGTGTGCTGAATAAACAATTTTCTCGCATCGCGAAGGGGCGATCTTTTGATACAGCCGGGCTAGAAAAAGAACACGCTTCCACGCATGAGGCCATCATGACACAGGAGATCGTCGAGAAAATATCGGGTGCGGGATACGAGGCGGCTGTGATTTCTGCAGCCCTCGGATTTGAGAAAAATGCGGTGAAATATTATTCCGAACGTGCTGCGGCGGCTGAATCCGCACAGGAAAAAAAGCTTTTTGTCTGGCTGACAGAGTGGGAAAAAAACCACTTGCTGATGCTGGCGCGATTGGACAGCGAACTTAAAGAAAAAATCTGGTACGACAACCAGTTCTGGCCGCTGGATTAATTCTTACACCAGCGTCATTCCCAGGTCGATGGCCTGTTTGTTCAGGGGGATCAGATGGTGATGACGTTCGGGGAGGGTTTCTTTTAGCGCCTGGAGTACGGATTCTTTTTTTACGATCCCGTTTATTTTCAGAAGAACCCCCATCATCAACATGTTCATAACTTTGACATTCTTTAATACGTGCGTGGCTTTTTCTATGGCAGGGATGGCATAAATTTTGATGTCATTCCGGGCCGGCGGTTCCTTGATCGTCGTGCTTTCCCAGATGAGAGTACCCTTTTTTTTGACTTTTGTTTCGAATTTTTTTAAGGACGGTTGGTTGAAAACAACGGCCACATCGTAGGCGCTGACGATCGGGGAGGAGATGGGCTGGTCGCTGATATTGACAATACAGTTGGCTGTTCCCCCTCTCATCTCCGGTCCGTAGGACGGCATCCAGCTCACCTCTTTTCCTTCCTTCATCGCGGCATAGGCCAGGAGTGTTCCCATGGACAGCACACCCTGTCCGCCAAATCCTGCAAAGATCATTTCCTGTAGCATCTCAAACCTCCGTCATTTCTCCTTTTTGACATCTTTGAAGACCCCGAGCGGATAGTATGGAAACACCTTTTCCTCCAGCCACTTCAGGGATTCTTCCGGAGTGAGCTTCCAGTTGGACGGGCAGTTGGAAGCGACTTCGATGAACGTGGTGCCCAAATCCTCCATCTGGTATTCGAAGGCTTTCCGGATGGCCCGCTTGGCTTTTCGGGCGTTGGCCGGAGTGTTGCAGCTGACGCGCTCCACATAGGCGACTTTCTCGAATGTTGCGATGATCTCTGCCATCTTCAGCGGCATACCGGCCGTGTTTGCATCCCTCCCGTAAGGAGTGGTTGACGTGATTTGCCCCTCCAGAGTTGTGGGGGCCATCTGGCCGCCGGTCATACCGTATATGCCGTTGTTGATAAAAATAAAGGTGAACTTCTCACCCCTGTTGCAGGCGTGGAGAGTCTCGGCCGTGCCGATAGCGGCCAGGTCCCCATCTCCCTGGTAGGAGAACACGATTCTGTCCGGGAGAACACGTTTGATCCCTGTGGCAACGGCTGCAGCCCTGCCGTGAGCCGCCTCCTGCATGTCAACGTCCAGGAAGCGGTAGGCAAAAACGGAACAGCCCACCGGGCAGACACCGACCGTTTTGTCCTGAATGTCCATCTCCTCCACAATTTCCATCATGAACTTGTGGATGGTCGAATGGAAACAGCCGGGACAGTAGGTCATCCTTTCGTCTGTAAGGGGTCCGGGCCTTTTATAAATGAGTTCGTATCCTTCTTTCATCGGCATGCTCCTCTATCCTATCTTCTCTCTAATGGCTTCATAGGTTTCCTCGGGAGTGGGGACGATCCCGCCCAGCCGGCCAAAAAAATGAACAGGTTTTTTCCCGCAGACCGCCAGCTTTACGTCCTCCACCATCTGCCCGGCGTTCATCTCCACAGAAATGAGAAATTTTACACGTTCTTCCGACGCGATCGCTGCGATCCGGTCCCACGGATAGGGCCAGAGCGTGATCGGCCGGAAAAGGCCCAGTTTTACTCCTTCTTCTCTCGCGCGGTTCACGACATTTTTGGCGATCCGGGAGCATAACCCAAAAGCAACGATTATGAATTCCGCATCCTCTGTCCTGTATTCTTCGTAGCGGATTTCATTTTCTAATATCTTTTTATATTTGGCCTGGAGCTTCAAATTTCTCTGCTCCATATCTTCCGACTGGATATAAAGGGATGTGAGGATGTTTCTCTCCCTGTCCTGTGTTTTCCCTGTTGTGGCCCAGGGTTTATCGGGTTCGTACTTGATGGGATCCGGGAGAACGACTTTTTCCATCATCTGTCCGATGGCCCCATCGGCCAGCAGCATTGCGGGTGTGAGGTATTTGTCGGCCAGTTCGAAGGCGAGATAAACATGGTCTACCATTTCCTGGACCGAGTTCGGGCCGAGCACGATGATATGGTAGTCGCCGTGTCCTCCTCCTTTGACGGCCTGAAAATAGTCCCCTTGACTGGGCTGGACGGTCCCGAGTCCCGGCCCTCCCCGAACCACGTTGGCCATCACACAGGGGATCTCGGCACAGGCCATGTAAGAGATGCCTTCCTGCATCAGGGTAAAGCCCGGGGAGGAGGTGGTTGTCATCACCCGGGCGCCAGCGCCGCCCGAGCCGTACAGCATATTCACGGCGGCCAGCTCGCTCTCGGCCTGGATCAGGACGTAATCGTGTTTTGGCTCCTGCACGGCCAGGTATTCGATCACCTCAGACTGGGGAGTGATCGGGTAGCCAAAATAGGCCTGTAAGCCTGCACGGATAGCCGCCTCTGCCAGGGCCTCGTTTCCTTTCATCAGTTTGGGTTCACCCACTTTTTCCTCCCTCTTAAGAGATTTATGCGGCCTTTTCTTTTTTCTTCCGGTAGACTGTGATGGCGGCATCCGGGCACATCACAGAACAGTTGGCACAGGCGATGCATTCCTCCGGTTCTTTGAGATAAGCGTAGTAAAGGCCGAAGCTGTTTGTGTCCGATGTGTTGAGGGCCAGGCAGTCGGTGGGACAGCTTATAACACATAGGTTGCAGCCCTTGCACACTTCCACTGCAATCTCAACATAACCTTTCTGGGCCATTTCGTCCTCCGTTCTGTTATCTTATATGTTTTGTTCGAGGGTTAAGAAATATGGCTACAGCTCAAAAGAAAGCACCCGGTGGGAGTGGCACTGGATGTTGACGGCTGCCGGCATCGAGGCGATGTGGCAGGGGAAGGATTCCACATGAACGGCTAGAGCGGTGCATCTTCCCCCCATCCCCTGAGGGCCGATGCCAAGATTATTCACACGTTCCAGAAGCCGTTTTTCCATTTCCGCGTAAAATGGATCGGGATTGTGCGATCCCAAAGGTCTTCGCAGGAGAGCTTTTTTGGCCAGGAGGGCAGAGTATTCGAAGTTGCCGCCCACACCCACACCGATAACAATCGGGGGACAGGGATTCGAACCGGCTTTGTCCGCGGTCTCGACCACAAAGTCCTCGATTCCCTGCTGGCCGGCGGCCGGGGCAAACATCCGGACCTGGCTCATGTTTTCGGCTCCACCGCCCTTGGCGATGAAGGTCACTTTGAACGCATCTCCCGGCACAAGTTCCCAGTGAATATAAGCAGGCGTGTTATCGCCCGTGTTTTTGCGCCGGATCGGATCCTCCACAACAGATTTTCGCAGGTAGCCTTCCTCGTATCCTGCGCGGGTTCCCTCGGTGATCGCCTCCTGGAGGCTTCCCAGGCCATTATCTTTGTTGAGCTGGACATCCTCGCCCAGTTCCACAAAAAATACGGCCAGGCCTGTGTCCTGACAAAGGCCCAGCTTTTCTGTTCTGGCAATATCCGCGTTTTTAAGGATTTGTTGAAAAACGGACTTTCCTGCGGGAGATTCTTCTTTTGCCTCCATTTCTTTTAGGACTGCCAGTGCGTCGTCCTGGAGTTCGAAATTGGCTCTTTGGACGATTTCTTGGATCTTGTCTCGCACTTCAGTCAAGGTGATGATTTTCATATGATACCTCCGGATTTATTATCCTGAATTATTCATAAAAACTGCCGATGTCATCATTCTTTTCCTAAAAAAACTTCATTTAAAGCATTATATAATTCATCAGCATTTTTTACCCTTTAGGCGAGCCAATCTCACTACATCGGCTTCGTTGCAGCAATCTTGACACGTGAGTAATCCACGTCATAAAAGCTGTATGGATAAAAGGGCATGACGTAACAGTTTAAGCCTCCATCCAAAAGCTGTCAAGAAGAAAGGCAAGTCCCCTGCAAAACTGTGATGGTCTTAAAGCCGTCGGGCTTGTCTGGCAGTTTTAAGTTGCGATTTAGGCTGTTGGTGTGAATAATGTTTAGTGTAATGTGCAGGAAAGGAGGCCGGATGTGATCGATGAGTATAAGCTTTTTATAGACGGCGAATGGGTGGAGGGAAAGGACATCAAAGAGATACAATCTCCGTTTGACCGGAGCGTTGTTGGCAGAGTCCATTTTGCCGGTGCCGATCAGGTAAGGGGAGCGGTCGATGCAGCCCATAGGACTTTTGGGAAGACAAGAGGGCTTTCGAGTTATGAACGGGCCAAAGCCCTCGAATGTGTCTCAGATCAGATCGCAGAGAATAAGGAAGAGCTGGCCCGGTCTATCGTCTTGAGTGCGGGAAAGACCATAAAATCGGCACGCGTTGAGGCAGACCGGGCGGTCAGCACCTTTCGGATTGCGGCCGAAGAAGCCAAAAGGATGGGCGGTGAGATCATCCCTCTGGATTTGAGTCCTCAAACGAGCGGCCGGTGGGGCCTGGTGAGGAGATTTCCGATCGGGGCGATTGCAGGGATCACACCGTTTAATTTTCCGTTGAACCTGGTGGCTCACAAGGTAGCGCCGGCCATGGCTTCGGGAAATACGATTTTGCTGCGGCCGGCCTCGCAGGTTGCTATGACGGCGGGTTTGCTCGCGGGAATTATTAAGCAGTCCGGATATCCCGCCGGCGGATTCAACTTCATCCCCTGCGGATATGAAGCGGCCGAAGTTTTTCTCGATGACGAGCGGATCAAGAAAATCACGTTTACCGGGAGTCCGGATATCGGGTGGGGACTGAAAAAAAAGGCGTATAAAAAAAGAGTGACGCTCGAGCTGGGGGGAAACGCGGCCGTCGTTATCGAACCCGATGCCAACCTGGATTTTGCCCTGCCGAGGACCGTGTTGGGAGCTTATGCCTATTCCGGACAAGTTTGCATTTCCATCCAGCGCATATTTCTGCACAAAAAGATCTACGACAAATTCATGGCCCGGTTTTTGGATGCGGTCCGAAGGCTCAAGATGGGAGACCCGATGGAGGAGAGCACAGATATCGGCCCCATGATCAATCTGGATGCGGCAAAGAAGACGGAGGAATGGGTGGGAGAGGCCGTCCAGGACGGCGCGCGGCTGGTTTGCGGAGGGAAGAGAGAGGGCGCCATGTTCGAGCCCACGATCCTGGAGAATGTGAAGTCCGGACTTCGGATATCCTGCCGGGAGGCATTTGCGCCTGTGGCTGTCGTTTTTCCCTACGAGGATTTCGAAAAGGCTCTGAAACGGGTGAATGATTCGATATATGGACTGCAGGCCGGTATCTTCACGAATGATTTAAAAAAGGCTTTTCGTGCCTACGAAGTTCTGGATGTCGGAGGCGTGATCCTGAACGATATCCCAACCTTCCGGGTTGATCACATGCCGTACGGAGGGGTGAAGGAGAGCGGATTCGGCCGCGAAGGATTAAAATATGCCATCGAAGAAATGACAGAACTCAAACTCCTCGCCCTCAATATTTAAATTGGGGACAGGTACCGAATTATTTGAGTTTGACATAAGATGTTGTTTTTTCTTAAACTTCATGAAGTTAGGATATTTTTTCGACTAAAGATGTGAAGATGATGGATGAAGACAGTTCTTATAAAGATCGGAGGCGGTTTCCCCGGTTGTCCTCTCATGTTTATTACCGCATCGGGAAATCGCAATCATTGAGACAGCGCGTCTCCAATATCAGTTTGGGGGGTGTTCGCATTTACAGCGACCAGCGCTTGGATGTTGGGGAACATGTGGAACTAGAGTTGCACTTCCCGGATGGATTTGCCGGGAAAGGAACAGCCCGCGTGGTCTGGATCAAAGAGCTGCCTCCCGATTCAGGGGCCAGTTATGATGTGGGACTCGAGTTCCTCGAGTTGCCAGAAGAGGCCGTCAAAAAACTGATGGAAGCGCTCAAAGACAAATCTTAATTATTTAAATAGCGCTGGATGAGGTTTTTAACAGAAATACCGTCGAGGATCAGGCGGGAAGATTCCGTGCCGTAGATCCACTCGCTGTAAAGTTTGTCCAGGTTGTGTTTGGATCGCTGTTTAACGTGCCTTAAAAACTCGTCCAGTGTGGCTCCGCTTTTTTTGTATTTTTGGTAAAAAGTGCCCATAACATCCAGAAAGTCATCTTCCCCTATGATCTGGTAGAGCATGTAAAAAAACAGCATGCCTTTTGTATAAGATAAGTCTGTGAGACCTTCTTTTCCGTAGTCGGCGATGGGCACATCTTTGCATTTGGGATTTCGTTTGCACTGTTGAATGAACCGCTTGCTTAAGCGTTCATAACCTTTTCTTAGAGCTTCCGGCCTGCTGTCCAGCTTTTCCTGGACCAGATACTGCAGGAACATGGCCAGTCCCTCGGATTCGAAGCGGGCGGGAAGGGGATCGTTGGCCCTCACATTCCAGATGTGGGAGATCTCGTGATACAGGGCTGTGAGGTTGTCCCGTTTTTGGAAGGCATCGGCGGTCTGGAGGATGCTGGTGACGTCAGTCTGGGAGCCATATCCTTCAGGGATTTCTATGATGGCAAATCCCTGGAAATCGTCGGCCGGGCCGAACCAGTTGGTGTAAAGGCGGAGGGCTTTTTTCATGGCTCCGAGGATCATGCCGGCATTGTCCTTGTCTTCTGGGAAGTGGAAGATTTTCAGGTTGTTCTGTTTGTCCTCGACGATGCCGTATGGCGCGATGGGCATGTCCAGGCGCCATGCCGGCTTGAGATTTGTGTAAGTGTAGGTGGTTTGTTCGTTGATGGTGGATTTTCCGGCCAGTTTCCCTCCGTTGGCCGCAACGAGGTCTTCTGGAACGGTGACCGACAGGGTGTAGTCGAAGCTGCCGAGTCCGGCCTTGCGGTTTACCTGGGATGAAGGGTAACCCACAACAGGATAGCCAAAACCGTCCATCCGCATGAATGTGAATTCTCTGTCGATATGGTCTTTGACGTACATCCAACCGTCATTGGAATAACCGAACAAAAAACCTTCGTAAACGATCCGGATGGTTTTAGACTGACCGGAAACGAGCGGTTTCGGCAGCCGGGCCTCCACATAGTTTACCTGGAGCTCCTCCCAGTCTTCGAAGGACAGAACGTTTTGTTGATAGGGGATGGCAGCGCCTTTTTCATCTGTGACGGATGTCACCTTAAGGAGACGGTAGAGGAGAAGAGGGATATGGGAAATGGGCTTATCGGTTGGATTATGAACCGTCAGGCGGCATTTGCCGTAAACTTTTTTTGCTTTGTAGTCAACCTTAACATCCAGATCATAACGCGTGGTCTTGAGATCGAGGGTTTTGGAAGAAAATTGTTGCGAAAAAATCGGGAAGGCCAGGATTAAGAAGAGAAGTATTGAAATGGCATAGATTTTTTTATGCATAGTTTTTCCTTTCATAAATAATATACTCTATAACCAGAAAAAAGTTCCCTTTAAATTGGGGACAGGATACGTTTTCACCTATTTCCAAAACAATAATTTTAGCAGAACCTTTACAGAATCCCCCGCGGCTT
>CAZOJY010000057.1:0-20235 GCA_964580235.1 uncultured Eubacteriales bacterium
TCTAGTGGATTTTTTCCAAAATACTCTCTACTGTCTGAATTGCAGAATTCCTATTATTCTTATTTGACAAGTAGATTTTATTGGTTTATTATGTAATTAGGAAATCCGTCAGAAACATGAGTCAATTGTTTTTTTCGTTTTTTCCTAAATCGAAAGAAAAGAGGTTATGAAAATGTCTGAAGAATTAAAATCCATCACATGCGATCCAAAGTGCGGTTTTATGGTTCGGAGTCATAATGAAGAAGAACTCGTTGAAATGGCTTTGGCTCACGGTAAAAAAATGCATCCGGAGATGAACGTCACCGAGAACGAAGTCAGATCATGGATCAAGCCTGCCTGATGGGAATGCATTTGACCACAATTTTCTAAATTTCTATCCACTAACACCCTAGAATGAGGGTGTCACACCTAAAACGCCTAGGTCAACGGCTCTCCTCTCTCCTGGGCTGTTATCAGGAGTTCCTGCTGGACATGATGAGGCGGAGGCAGTCGTTCGCCGTCAAAGGTCAGCTCGAGATGATGGATGTAAGCTCAAGGCCTGGGGGGTGCCAGGCCTTCTAAAAGGCCTGTCTCTCCGATGCCTTGGTTTCCCCTCTCTTCTCATCCAGGGTCTTCGTTCTTTCATCATTTTTTCCAGGCGTTTCTTTTGCTTGGGTGTCAGCACAGAATCCAATTCATTCTGCAAAGATTGTATAGATGACTGCATCCCATCCCTTAGATTCTTTCGGAGATCCGAAATATCTTTAGCATGTTTTTGGAGGATCTCTCTGATCTGTTTCTTCTGTTCTGCTGTAGGACCGATGGCCCGTTCCAGGATCATCGTGAATCTGCTGGGATTGACCGCATCAAAAGCTCTTCTGATCCGCTGAAACATAAGGACTCTGTTGAGCATTGCTCCCAGTACGATCCCGAAGATCAGGGTTATGATGATAACGATTGTTGTTTTGACTTTCATGTTCATATCGGCATCCTCCGCTTAAAATAGAGGCAGATTGAGGATTTCCTCGAAGGTGAAATCCGAGGCATACAAAATTTCCTCACTTGATAGGATGTCACTAGTTTGAAGGTTGTATATCAAGAGGATCAGCAGAATCACGGCTCCGACAATAGCGAACCGTCGAAACATCAAAAGAAGCGTCTCGGAGAAGGATTCAAATTCGTTTTTCTTTTGACCGAGCGATTCAATCCGGTTCATCACCCGTTTGGTAAAAAATGGCCTAAAGGGGGGGGCAGAGCTTGCCGCAAGAGCTTGCCGCTGCGCAAGAATCTGCTCTTTTTCCTTTTGGAGTTCTTCAGACTCTTTCAATGCTCGATCCAGCTGTTTCTTTTCTTCCGGATTGAGCTCATCGTCAAAAGACCGATAAAGCAGCTTTAATATTTTCTTATCCATTTCCTTCCCCTCTTAAAACATTCGTTTCCCAGTATAAGGGTGTTAGAATCTCTTTGAGTTTCTTTTGGGCCCTTGCCAGCCGAGATAGGACCGTCCCGACCGGAAGGCGCAGGATCTGGGCCGTTTCTTTTGTCGAGTACCCCTCTATCAACCGCAGCACCACAACAGCTCGGTATTTCGGGTTGAGTTGTTCGATCCCCAAATGAACGATTTCTTTTAGTTCTTGCTTATTCTTTCGATCCTTTTTGTCGGGAGCTGTTTCCAATTTTTCTCCCCCTCTTGAGAAAAAATGTGTGTTCCGGCGTTTCCGCCGTTTGAGCTCGTTCAAAGACAGATTGATCGCAATCCGCGTGAGAAAAGTCCCGACGCTGGATTCCCCTCTGAATTTTTCAAGGGACTGGTAGAACCGGATAAAGGTTTCCTGGCCCACATCGTCTGCCTCCGGACAATTTCCCAGCATTCCGATCACGGTCGCTGCCACCCTACGTTCATTTTGTTCGACAAGTTCTTTGAAAGCATTTTTATCCCCGTTTTGGGCTTTTCTGACCAGTTCCTGTTCGCTCGGTTTCTCTTCCACGATTTCAGACTTGTTGCCATCCACTCTATTAGACAAAGGAAATCAGCTTTTTATTCCGGCTGATTTTACCGCCATTTGACTTGCAGGTTATGTTTTCCACGGCTGGTGATATCCGGGTGTCTGTCCAGCTTGAGCATTTTCGGTTTGTTCCCGATAACCATCGCTGTCAGATAGACAAAGCGGGTGACTCTTGCCATTTTGGAAAAATTCACTCTGTCGATAGTGTCGGTTTCCCGATGATAATCCTCTGTGGTTCCGCAAAAAAACCAAACGGACGGAATGCCGTACTGGATGTAGGGATACTGATCGCTGCGGAAGAAAAAATTATCCGGATGCCGGGGATCTTCGTATTTATAATCCAATGTCATGTGGATGTATTTGTTGTTGACGGCGTTGATTATGGCATCCAATTCAGAACTGATCTTGTTCGAACCGATGATGTAGAGACGGTCAGGGTCGTTCCGGCAGATCATGTCCATGTTCAGCTCGGCGCTCATTTTTTCGACGGGAACAGGGCTGTTTTCCACAAAAAACCGGGAGCCCCAGAGTCCCTTTTCTTCCGCGGTATGCCACACAAAAATCACGGATCTTTTGGGATGAGCGATCTGTAAGGCTTGTGCGATCTCTAGCATGGCCACGGTTCCCGAGCCGTTATCATCAGCTCCGTTGTAGACTTTTCCTTCCCGAGTGCCGAGGTGGTCGTGATGAGATCCGAGCAGGACATATTCCTCCTTCAAACGTTCGTCCGTCCCCTCCAGCCAGGCTACGACGTTGCGGGTTTTGTCCTTGTGTTTCTGTGTGGCTATGGCAATATCCATCTTGTGATCATACAGTTTCCTGCCAGGGACCTGTTTTCCCTTCCGGATTGAGTCAAACATGTGTCTCAAATCATTTTTGGAAACGCCTAAAATATCTGCGGCCATGGCGCGGCGGATCTCTGCCCGGAGGTAATTTAGTTGAGAAGAGGAAAACCATGCCGTATTGAGGTCTTGCGCCAGCTGACATCTGGGTGATGCATCGAACAAATGCCCTTTTTCAGAAAAACTTTTTTCTCTCTCCTCGCTGATGACAATCAGGACTGCCGCGGCTCCTTTTTCTCCGATCATCCGGCTTCGCCTGTATAGAAGCCTCCGGTTTTCCGGAGTTTGCAGCCTGTGATTTTCGGGAAGATCCGGGTCGAGCATCACAACCACTTGGTCCTTTAGATCCAATCCTTCAAGATCATCCCAGCCGGTATCGGGCGCAGACAGTCCGAATCCCACAAACAAAACACCGCCTGAGATGTGCATGTCCTGATATGATCGGCCGTAAATGCCAAAATCGTCGGGAAATGAGAAATTTTTTACTCTTTTCCCTATCCTTAGCTGCATTCGGGTATGGGCGCGGTCGACGGTGCTTGCCTCAAGAGGGATTTCCTGAAAAAAGGAGCCATCAGGCATCAATGGTTGTAGCCCATAACTTTCTGCAGTAGTGGCGATGTAACGGGAAGCGATTTTGAGTTCCTGAGAGGGCGCTTTTCTCCCCCGGAATTCATCGGAAGCAAGAATGTCCAGATGAACCTTCAGCTCTTTTTCCGTGATGGATTCGAGTGCCTTGAGTTGTGTGGTTTTGCAGCCAAAGGATAAAAAGAGGAATAATAAAGCAGCGAATCCCGCAAAGAATTTGGTGGTTTTCATCAGAATCTCCTCATGGATCGAGATGTCTCAGTCTATAGCACAGCCCTGGTCTAAAGTCAAAGTTTGTAGATATTTAAGGAAAATGGTTCTATTCCATATTCTGTGGGTAAGAATTGCCAGGATTTTTTTCCTTTGTCAATGATCCACACAAAACAGAAGAGAACCAAGAAAATTTATTGTATTGGCCTGCCATTTTATGTATATGAATTAGGAATAAGGAACGATGAAAAAAACGACCGTCATAATTCTCACTCTCGGCTTCTTTTTATACGGGATCTTATGCGGCATGGATAATCAGAAGGTGAAGGTTGGATTGGATATTCTGCTTATGGACAATCTCTCGATGCTCGAAGGAAAATGCGTGGGGATCATCACTAACCAAACCGGAATCTCATCGTCGGGAGAACACATCGTGGATATCCTTTCCAGCTTTGAACATATTTCCATCGGGGCTCTTTTTGCTCCCGAACATGGAATCCGGGGAGATCTTCCGGATGCGATCAAAACGGAATCTTATGTCGACAAAAGGACCGGAATCCAGGTTTGGAGCCTGTACGGCAAGCATCTTAAACCCACACAAGCAATGCTGGCAAACGTGGATGTGCTGGTTTATGACATCCAGGATGTCGGTGCCCGCTTCTATACGTTCATCAGTACGATGGGCCTGGCGATGGAAGCGGCGGCGGAATACGGGAAAAAATTCATCGTGCTCGACCGGCCCAATCCGATAAACGGCGTGACCATCGAAGGCCCGATCGTCGAACAGCCATTTTACTCGTTTATTGGACAGTACCCGATCCCCGTGCGCTATGGGATGACGCCGGGTGAACTAGCCCGTATGATAAAGGGAGAGAATTGGATGAAAGGGATGGATGAACTAGACCTGAAGGTTATCCCGATGGAAGGATGGCAGAGGGATATGTGGTTCGACGAGACCGGTCTCCCCTGGGAAAAACCCTCCCCGAACATTCCCTCGATCCTCACGGCCGCGCTTTACCCCGGGCTTTGCCTTGTCGAGGCCCTCAATCTTTCCGAAGGCCGCGGCACGATGCGCCCGTTCGAGCAGATCGGAGCCCCGTGGATCAACAGCCATAAGCTGGCAGCCACCATGAATGCTATGCGTCTTCCCGGGGTTTATTTTAGGCAGATAACCTTCACTCCAGTCAGTCTCCCTCAAGCTGCTCCCTGGAACAAGTACAGGGATCAGGATGTTCATGGCTTGAGCTTGATCATCACCGGCAGGGAGAGACTGCGGCCTTTACAGATTATGGTCCATCTTCTTGTTGCGCTGAAGAAGCACTATCCGGCTGAGCTGGAACTTCGAAAAAACCTCGAACGGTTGATCGGGATCCCATCCTTCCGCCAATCCATAGAAAACCTCCGCCCTCCTGAGGAGATCCTCGCGGAATGGGAACCGGGAATCCAGGCATTTGAAAAAGCCCGCCAAAAATATCTCCTGTACAGATAGAAAATGCTCCGCAAAGGGCCGGATTCATTCTTTTATTTTTTCATTTTTATTTCCTAAAGAATTCCTTCATGAAATATTAGCAATAATTTTACCAGAACACAGTTCATTGAACACTGGAATTTACCCATTTCTTGTCAATGCAATAAGGAGTGTGATAGGTTACAGGAAAGTAATTTTCGAATGAAAAGCATAAACATGAGGAGTATGAAGGATGGCAGAACCTTTGGTGCTTGAGGGGAAAAATTTAGCCAAATCCATTGAAGAATCTTTGAAACCTAGGGCTGCTTCGTTTATTGCCAAATCCGGCGGAAAAATCCCTGTTTTAGCTACGATTCTGGTGGGAAATGATCCGGCCTCTGCGACCTATGTCCGGATGAAGGGAAATGCCTGCCGGCGTATTGGGATGGAATCGCGAAAGATCGAACTGCCGCCGACGACAACGACTGAAGAACTCCAAGCCGAGATCGAGGCATTGAATCATGATTCTGATGTGAATGGAATCTTGCTCCAGCATCCTGTCCCAGGACAGATCGACGAAAGGGCTTGTTTTGATGCGATTGCCCTGGAAAAAGATGTGGACGGCGTGACCTCCTTGGGTTTTGGTAGGATGGCCATGGGGGAATTTGCCTACGGGAGTGCGACCCCCACAGGAATCATGACAATCCTGGATCACTACAACATTCCGCTTAAAGGCAAGAGGGCTGTGGTGGTCGGCCGCAGCCCGATTCTAGGGAAGCCTTTGGCCATGATGCTTCTCAACCGCCATGCGACCGTGACCATCTGCCATTCCCGCACCATCGAGCTGGCCGATGTCGTCCGGCAAGGAGACATTGTTGTGGGAGCCGTGGGAAAACCCAAATTCATCCAGGCCGATTGGATCAAAGAGGGCGCGGTCATCATCGATGCGGGATATCATCCGGGGGGAATAGGGGATGTGGACCTCGAGCTGGCGGCCTCGCGCAGCAGTGCCTACACTCCTGTCCCCGGAGGGGTCGGTCCGATGACCATCGTCTCCCTCATCTCGCAAACCCTCGATGCCGCGGAAAAACAGTCTGGTAAAATTGAGAGTTTTTGAATTCAATATTTGGAGGTGATTGAGAGATGAGCGTTTATCGTTGTCCTGTGTGCGGGTATCTTCAAGTAGGGGAGATAGACTTTCATTTCTGCCCTGTCTGCAAGACGCCTGCTGAGTTTTTTTATCGAGTTTCTGCCTCGGAGCCAACTGCCCATTGGGACACCAAATCCCGGATGATGATACATCACATGGCGGAGACCGGGCACTATTACCTGGAGGGAAAGGGAACCACTCGCAAGTTTCTCAACATGGATGACCTCCTTTTCATGCCTGGCCAGATTGCTTCCCCACCACTGCTGGATGATGTTCCTGTGAGCACGGAGGTTGTGTTAGGGAAGAATTCGTCTCGAGCGATCATCATGAAAACTCCCATCCTGAATGCCGGGATGTCATTCGGCGCCTTGAGTCGCGAGGCGAAGATGGCCCTGGCCAAAGCGTCTCGAATGGTCGGCAGCATCGCGAACACAGGAGAAGGGGGAATGCTGGATGAGGAACGGGAGCTGGCGGAGAGAATAACCCTGCAGTATGCCTCTGGCCGATTTGGGGCCGATCGATCCCGATTGATACAAGCCGATATGATCGAGATCAAAATTTCTCAAGGGGCTAAGCCGGGCATGGGAGGGAAACTGCCAGGGAAAAAAGTCACGGAAGAAATCGCAAGAATTCGGCAAATACCTGCTGGAAAGATGGCAGAATCTCCTGCGAGGCACAAGGACATTAAAACCCCGGAAGATCTCAGCAGGAAGATCGCTTGGCTTCGAGAAATAACAGACGGAAAACCCATTTCTTTGAAATTTGTGGGTGGGCACCTCGAAAGGGATTTGGATGCCATATTTTCTCTGCCAAACATCCCGGATGTGCTGGTCATCGATGGAGGCGAAGGGGGAACAGGGGCTGCTCCGGTGTTTACAAAGGATCATGTGGGACTTCCCCTGGTGTATTCGCTTCCCAGGGTGGCTGATTATTTGCGCAAAAATGAGCTGAGAAAAAAAGTAACACTGATTGCGGCAGGAGGAATCCGGCACTCTGGAGATGTTGCTAAAGCCATTGCTCTGGGGGCAGAAGCGGTCTACATGGCGGGGGCTTTGAAGATAGCCATGGGCTGCAAATACATTCGAGAGTGTCACCTCGGCACATGCCCCTTTGGTATCGCCACCCAGACAGGGAGCTTGAGAAAGCGCCTGGATGTGGACAAAGCCGCACAGAGCATAGCCAATTTTGTCCGTGCTGCCACTGAGGAGGTTAAAACGTTCGCCCGTATCTGCGGGAAAAATGATATCCATGCGCTGGACAAGGACGATTTGAAGGCTGTTCACCCGGAGCTTGCTAGAATTACCGGGATTGAAATGGCTTAGGGAGGGATGGAATGAATCCTCTTGGAAATTCAATTTTAGGCTTGTTATTTCTGGCTGTTGCGATTGCGGCCGCCCGGGTTATGCTCTATCTAAAGGGAAGGACAAAAGATAAAATCCATGGGAATTCCCTTGTATGGACACATCGCATTCTCGGCTATTCGTTTGTCGGGATCTATCTTTTCATGATTTTAAACATGATCATAAGAGTGAGCCATTACCAGGAAGAATTATCGGCCCGGGCGATTTTGCATGTGGTTTTTGCTTTGGCCATTTTACCACTACTTGCGGTTAAAATATCGGTGGCCAGATGGTATGTCTCGCTGACCAAACATCTTTTTTCTTTGGGAATTACCCTTGTGCTGCTTGTCTTTATATTAAACGCAATAAGCGCTGGCCATTTTTTTCTCTATCGAGACTTTGTGCGTGAGGTGGCAATTTCATCCATGGATAGGGCCACGATGAATCAGGATATTGGACGTCAACTGGTTGTGAAAAAATGCGCCAAGTGCCATACGCTGGAAAGAGTATTCAGGTCATTTAAAGACGAAGAAGGCTGGACAAACACCGTCAATCGGATGGCGGTCACCGACACTCCGAATATCCGGGAATATGATGCAAAGCAGATTATTTTCTTTTTGGTCAGGCAGCAGGAGATACGGATGGGGGAAGATATGGCTTCTGTGGAGAAGGCAATAGGGAAATCGCTGGTCTCAAAAAAATGCTCGGTGTGCCACAACTTAGATAGAGTATATCAAGCATCCAAAAAAGAAGAGGAGTGGCGCCTGACGGTTGAACGGATGAAAAGCCATACCCGCGATCCCAACTTCCTGAGCGAAAAAGAAACCAATGAACTTATTCAATATCTGAGCGGTCAATCGAGCCTTGAAAAATAGGAGGCAAAATTTATGAACGTATTAATCCTGGATGGAATCCCGATCCAAAGAAGGTTACAACTCCCGGAAAATGTGTTTTTCGCGACGACTCGCAGGAGGTCTGCCGGGAATACATTCGTTTGGATTTTGTGTTGATGACTTCTCCGGTTTTAATGGGATTTATTACTACGCGTTTGAAAAAAGGTTCAACAAACCAGATCAGTCCACAGATTAGAATTTCAACTCGAATCTTGTGTGGAGAATATGGATGGCTTCCTGGATTTTCACATGGTCTCTTCTGTAGAGGGATACAAGATAAAAATTTTGTGGAGCTTAAAGACAACTCCGTCCTGGATATTTTTTAAGTACGGGTCGGAATAGGTTATGTCCAAGAAACGGCTGTGCTGAGAGAACTTCAGGTTTTAAAGATGAACTTAGGACGGGCTTGTCGCATAAGCCCAATATTATATAGTCTTTTTATTTGCGACAACAATGAATCTGAAGAAATTCGGGGATACGTCGCTCAGCTGCCTAGCCGACCCAGCCCACCAAACAGGTTGAAAAACATCGGGCCATTTTTTATGAATAATTCAGGAAAGTATTGAAAAAAAGGATTATTAGAAATAAAATCAAATCTTCTATAAAAATTATCTTCAAAGGAGGTATTATGATTAACCGAAAGCGACTTGGCTGGACTGTTGCGATCATAGGATTATTTGCTCTCACTCTTGTTTTTGTCGTTTCTCCTGTGCAAGCCCAAAGGGGAAAGAAGCCCCAGAAGATTCAGTCCACGGACCCGACTCTTCGATTAAAGGGATATGAAAAACATCTGCAAATGACTGAGAGCTCCCCCTTCAACAAAGAAAAGTGGTACCACATCGGTCCGAAAAATGTCAGCGGCAGATGCACGGATATCGCTGTGGTCACCCCAAAGGGGAAAAATTACACGATCTATGTGGCTGCGGCCTCAGGAGGAGTCTGGAAAACCGTGAATGAAGGAACGACGTGGGAGCCGGTGTTCGAGAAAGCGGCTTCGACTTCGATCGGAGATGTGGCGATTGCCTCGTCAAATCCTGATATTGTCTGGGTCGGAACCGGCGAGGCCAACATTTTCCGGAGTTCTCAGGCCGGAGTGGGGATCTACAAGTCCACCGATGCCGGGAAAACCTGGGAGCACATGGGATTGGCCGACACCAACACCATTGCACGGATCGTCATTCATCCTGAAAATCCTGATATCGTTTACGTGGCGGCTTCGGGTCACGAGTGGACAAACAATGAGGAGCGGGGAGTATACAAGACCACAGACGGCGGCATCACCTGGGAAAAAGTCCTGTATATCGACAATATGACAGGGGCCATCGACCTGGTGATGGATCCATCGAATCCTGAGACTCTGTATGCTGCAACCTGGCAGCGCATGAGAAAAAAATGGAACGATCCCCGGAATGAGTCCGATTATGGTGGCAGTGGAATCCACAAGACCACAGACGGCGGTGCGACATGGAAGCCGATTAACAACGGGCTTCCGGCTGCTAAGGACCGCGGCCGGATCGGAATCGATCTTTGCCTGTCCAAACCCAATGTAATCTATGCTTTTGTTGACAACTATGAGCTGGCGCGTGAGTTGACTGCTGAAGAAAAGGCCGATGATTATACTTCCGGCTTGCGCGGTATTATCAAAGGAGCCACCGTTTATCGTTCTGACGATAAAGGAGAAACCTGGACCCAGGTGAGCGGCCTGACATCCCAGATGAAAGCCTACATGGAACGGCACTCCGCCACTTATGGCTGGGTTTTTGGTCAGATTCGCGTTGATCCTAACGATGAAAACACCATCTATACGATGGGGTTGGGTTTGAATGTCTCGAATGATGGTGGGAAAACCTTCCGCGGTCTAAGGGGCATGCATGGCGATCACCACGGACTCTGGATCGATCCCGGCAATTCCAACTACTTGATCAATGTCAACGACGGCGGCATTGTCATTTCATACGATGCGGGCAAAACCTGGCGGCAGTTCAGAGATAATCTTCCTGTCTGCCAGTTTTTCAACATCAATTATGATATGGATACCCCTTTCCGTGTGTACGGCTCGATGCAGGATCATGGGAGCTTCCGCGGTCAAGTGATCAAAGGCGGAACAGATAGATTTGGGAGACCATTGCAGGGTATCCAAACCGTAGATTTTGATAGCGCTCCTGGCGGTGAAGGCAGCAGCCATGCTATCGACCCGACAGATCCGAAGACCGTCTATTCTGCCGGATTCTACGGGACCATAAGCAGAAGCGAGCTGGGTGAGGATGGAAGATGGCAAACCAAACGTGTCCTTCCCAGACCTTTTCCCAATGAGCCGCGCCTCCGGGGACAATGGGTAGCCCCCTTCATCCTCTCTCCTTATAATCCCAGCATTGTCTATCATGGGATGCAGTATCTGTTCATGTCACGGGATAAAGGAGATACCTGGGAGAGAATTAGTCCGGACCTGACCCGGAATATCAAATCTGAACTTGGGGATATTCCCTTCCAAACCCTCTTTGCTATTGCTGAATCCCCGCTCAAATTCGGATTGATTTACGTGGGAACCGACGACGGAAATGTCCATGTCACCAAAGATGGTGGCAAAACCTGGAAAAAAATCATGAAAGGTTTGCCTTACGAGAAATGGGTATCCAAAATAGTCGCTTCTGCTTATGACATGAGAACGGTCTACATGACCCAGAACGGCAAACGGGATGATGATTTCAATCCTTATATCTGGAAATCCACGGATTTTGGCGAAACCTGGGAAGACATCTCCGGCAACATTCCTCTTGGACCCGTTAATGTCATAAGAGAAGATCCCTTCAACCGGAACATTCTGTATGTGGGTACAGATATTGGCGTGTATGTCACCAAAGACGGCGGCAAGAAGTGGGACGTCCTGGGCGGCAACCTGCCCTCGGTTTATGCCCTCGACCTGATTATTCATCCCCGCGATAACGTTGTTGTGATTGCCACCCATGGCCGCGGCATGTGGGCTATCGATGCCAAAGCCGTTAACGGAGGTCCACGCAGATTCAGACGGTTCTGATCGTTTCTTAGAAAGGGGTCAAGTCTCAACATTTGACATTTTCCAAAGCCCGCACGGATTGAATGTTGAATAAACATCTTTGAATGTCAAATGTTGAGACTTGACCCCTTCTCCTACCTAATATCCTCATGAAAAGAATTATTGAAATTGCCGTGTTTGTGGTGATTGCTGCGGCATGCGTCACGGCCCTGCTGCTGATGAATGGAGAGGAGGAGCAGGGATTCAAATTTTCCGAAGGTCCGGAGATCTCTCTTCGGAATGTGACTCAAACCCAAATTCATTACAGCATCAAGCCCGACAATACCTCTGATCTTCCTGAAGAAAAAGTGATTAAAGCCAAGGAAATTCACCGCTATAACAGCCGATTTCCTCTGGAGGTTACATGGGAGCGGATAGGGGTAAAAACTGCCCGGAATCTAACGCCCGGAAAACCCTACGCTTTTCGTTATGATGAGAACAACCTGATTCAGGTTTACGAGGGATCTCACGGAAGAGCCGATGCGGAAGATCTCGCCCCGTTTGTGGCTACCCCGATGGAGGTCGTAGCAAAAATGCTCGAGGTAGCCGATGTGAATAGCGAGGATATTGTGTATGATATCGGATGCGGTGACGGACGGATCGTTGTCATGGCGGCAGAGAAATACGGAGCCCGGGGTGTAGGCATAGACATCGACCCCATCAGGATCGAAGAGGCAAACAAAAACGCCAAATCGGCAGGAGTGGCTCACCTGCTTCGCTTTTACCTGGGAGACGCCACCAAGATGAATTTTTCAGAGGCCACAGTCGTAGCCCTTTACCTGCTGCCAGAATCCAATGCCATACTCCGGCCGATGTTTGACGAACAACTGAATCCCGGTGTTCGGGTTGTGACCCATAATTATCGTATTCCGGGTTGGGAGGACAAAGAAGTCGACACCTTTTACATAAAGGACGAATGGGATAAAGATCACAGCATATTTTTGTATAAGAAATAGACTAAGACTGGAACGCCTTCCGTTTACTGCTTTTTATCTTCGGGGAACAGGGTGACCTGGACATAGTTTTCCGTGTCGAGATAGGTTTTTGCGGCCTCATGAATCCCGTCAGCCGTGATTTCTTCCAGGGATTTTAAATAATCAAACAGGCTTTCCAGATCTTCACCTGCTTGATATCTGTAATACAACTGGGTCAAAAGCCATCGGTTCTGTTTTATTCCTGTTTCGAAATTCCGGTACATCGCCTGCTTGGCGTCCCGTAGCTCCTCTGCTGTCACGCCTTCTTTTTTGAGCGTTTCGATTTCTTGGAATATCACGCTGATCAGTTCTTCCACCCGTTCAGGATCCGCACCAAAATTTATCGTTACGCTGTAGGCCGGCACAGGAACCCTGTCATAAGAAGGGCTGGCCATGATGCTGTAGGTCCCTCCCAGGTCTTCCCGAATCTTATTCCGCAGTCGCGTTTGCAGAACAATGCCCATGGCACGGATGGCATTGCGGTTGGCCTGGGTGTATTCAAAAGGACCTGTAAAAACGACGGAGGCCTGGCTCTGTGGTTCTACTCCTTTTTTTACTGTTTTTTTGACCACACCCTTTGGAGGGCGGATTCCCACATCCTTCCACGTTTCCTGCCTGTTTAAAGAGGGGAGGGATGCCAGATAGCGCGCCACCAGAGGTTTAATGGCCTTCAGATCGAGATTCCCGACAAAGATAAAGATGAAATCACTGGCGTCTGCAAAGCGGTCTTTATAAATCGCAAGGGATTTTTCCAGATCCATTTCCTCGAGTTTTTCAACGGTTAGCGGGCGGGCCCGGTAATGGTCTTGTGTTATGATGCGTCTGAACGTGTCGTAAAACACAAACATCGGATTGGAGTTGCGGTTTTCTAACATGGCTTTCATCCGGTTTTTTAGCACATCGAACATGGTCGCATCTGCCCGCGGGGCCGTAAAATAAAGGTTGATCAACTGGAAGAGCGTCTCGATATCTTTTGGGGAAGCGTTTCCTGAAAGCCCTTCCTCCATGTCGCTGATAAGCGGCCTGACGCGCACAACTTTTCCGGTCAGTTTTTTCTGGAGATTGATGGCGCTGAATTCCCCCACTCCTCCGGCAGAAATGACTTGAGATGCCGTCCTTGCCGGAATAAAATCTTCATCGCTCACAAGGGATGTTCCCCCAGGGCTCAAAGCCTGAAACACAATCTCGTCTTCCTTGAAATCCGTGGGTTTAAGGATGACCCGGGCTCCGTTGGAAAGCACCCATTCCGTAATATCATATTCCTCCAGAAGCTTTGTTTCCAGGATTTCTCCAGACACAGGGAGCTCTGCCATCAGCGGTAATTCACTCGATGTGTCCTCATAGGGAGTGATTTCCATGTCTGCCACCGAATCCAGCACACCGAGAAGGTCTTTCTCGGTTGGAATGGACAGCCCTTCTTTCTGGGGAGCGTTAACCATGATGACACGATTGTTTTCGGCTAGCCATTCTCGGCCGATTTTGTTGACTTCTTCCAGTGTGATTTCTGGTATGAAACGCTTAAAGAGTTCGAACTCATACTCGATCCCCGGAGTGGGCTCACCTTCGAGATAATTCCGGATATACTCCGATACGTACTGATTCGAATTATTCTTTTCTCTCTCGGTATATGCACGTTCGATGGATCGGAGGAGCTGGCGCTTTTGTCTTCCGAGCTCTGATGCCGTAAATCCGTGCCGGGAAACCCGCTCAGATTCGACGATTAAAGCTTCCAGTCCCCGAATAATTCCTTCGTCCTTAACTCCTGCATTCAGGACGTAGACCTCTTTGGATCTGACAAACTGTCCCTTTCCTGAGGAAGCTCCCAGGAACGGCGGATCTTTTTTTTGGGCCAATTCCGCAAACCGCTGGTTCAGCATGCCATGGTAGAGTTGTTCCACGATCATTTGCCGGTAGGCCCCAACAGTGCTCATTTCCTGCTTGGGAAGTTTATGGACGACAGCGACACTCGTGCTCATGGCTTCTTTGTCTGTGGCAATAGCAAAAAGGGTTTCGTCATGGTCGGGGACAGGAAAAACAGTCCGCTCACGTGGATTTTTTGCCTTTAGGAGATGGGCAAAATGGGCCTTCATCAGAGATTCGACTGCCGCGCTGTCAAAGTCTCCCACGGCAATGACTGCCATCAGGTCGGATCGATACCAGTCCCTGTAGAATCTTTTTAGTACGTCGTATTTGAAGTTTTCTATGATTTCTTTTTTTCCGATGACCAGGCGGTCGGCATAACGAGAGCCCTTAAAAATGATGGGGTATTGTTTGTCCATCATTCTGGCCATGGCTCCGCGGCCGAGGCGCCATTCCTCGATGATGACTCCGCGTTCCTTGTCGATTTCCTCGTTTTCGAGAGAAAGTGCCCTGGTCCAGTCCTCGAGAATCTGAAATGCCTTTCCCATGACTTCTTCGGATTCTGTGGGGATTCGCAGCATGAAGACCGTTTCATCAAAGCTGGTGTAGGCATTCAAACCCGGGCCGAATCTCATACCTATGGATTCCATGAATTCGATCAACTCATGTTTGGCAAAATTTTGGGTGCCGTTGAATGCCATGTGCTCTAAAAAGTGAGCCAGCCCCTGCTGGTCGTTGTCTTCCAGGATCGAGCCTGCGTTGACAACCAGACGGAGTTCCGCCCGGTTTTCCGGCCGCTTGTTCTCACGAATATAATAGCGCAGCCCATTCTCGAATTGGCCAACCTTTACCTTCGGATCGACAGGAAGTTTACTTTCCAGTGGAGCTTTTTTTGCCTTTTCAAAAACAGCTTTTTCTTGTCCCTTAAGTCCCCATGGGAGCATAAGAACAAGCACTAAAAATAAAAGAAAAATGTTCCTTTTTCGAGATTTCATCAGATTCCCTCCTTGAATTCTCTATTTTAACAAAAAATGTCTTTCAAACTTTCTATCACATGATCACGGAGGCTGTCAATGGAAACCATTTTTCATCACAGAGCCTGATGGGAATCAATCGTGGAGATTACGCACAAGCCTGACTAGGGCAAAGCCGCCGTACACGATGAAATAAATGCCCATGATTAAAAATGCATGGGATAGAGAAAAAACGTCAACCAGTTTGCCAAAAATCGGAAATACGATCACGCATGGCTTTCAGAATGTTATTTCGAGAGAATCACATAGAGAGGCCGTGCTCGGAGGAACCGGACTCGGCATGGGCTGTCCACCATTCGAAGACGTGCCCTTTGGCCTCGAGCTTGACGCCTGCCTTTTCCCCTGCGGCCAGATCCATCCTCTCTGTGGGACCCAGTTCCACTCCAGTGGAAAGATGGACTTCCACCCGCACGTTTTTTATAGTTTTTTCTGTTACATTTTCGATCGATCCGATAAAAGACGAAGAAGCATTATGGAAGGCTAAGACCAATCGTACACCTTTGCGTATATGATCATAAGTGTCGGTAAGGGCTAATTTCTCTCCCGATTCTTCCCCCTCTTCACCCTGGACATGTTGCCCTTCTTCCGCATAGGTGTGTTCACCCTCTCCTTGTTCTTGTGCATGTTCATCTTCAGCTTGTGTGGCTGCTTTTTCCTGTCCTTTGTCACCGGTGGCACAGGCCGTGCCGAACATGACCAGGGTCACAGCGACAACAGCCACAAATATCCGTGATTTCCATGAGTTCTTTTTCATAACAATTCCTTTCCTTCTTCGGATTTCTTTTTTCCTATTATATCGGAAAATTCTATCTTCGAACAGTGCAAAAAAATTTGCAACAATTTGTTGCGCCCGGCGTCATCCACTGCCGCTGCATCGTAACTGTTGTTACACGAAAAGGCGCATGGATGGTCGGCAACCAAAGGTTCTTGAATATCATGGACAAAATTTTGCGGAAAGGCCGGCAATGAAAGAAACATCGTTTTTCTTGATGCCCTCACCGAGAGGTTTGCTGTCATATTTATCCATCAGTGTCAGTTTGACCGACAGGCCTTTTGTTATGGCTGAGGCCAAACTTATCTCAAGCTGCAAAAAGTAATGGCTCAATTCTGATACATCCGCATTGAGACTGAGTGCTTGGGAGATTTCTGCTGTCGGGCTGATCTTCCAGGTGAATTGGTTGCCCAGGGCTATTCCTGTGAAATTGTCTGTTTCTCCAGACTCGTAATACTTGGTGAATACCTGAGAGAGGCCCGCACCGGCCGACAGTTGGAGATTTTCTGCAGTGAGGATTTTATAGCCCAATCCCAATCCAGGAAGGATTCTGTAGCTGTAATTTTTGAATTTGTCCCTGAGCCCCTGAATCCCGTAATAGGAAAAAAATCTTGCCGAATGTTTCCATTGGATATGACTTTCCAGCCCCAAAGATTCGGCATTGGTGATGTCCTTTTCTTTGCTCAAAAGAAAAAAAACCTTATTCGTGCTGTCGATAGACTCGGACAATGGACCCTTGGCAGAAAAAGTTAAAGACAGGTTGGTCGTCTCAGTGTTCCCACGTGCCAAAGCCAATCCAACCGCGGCGTCCCCACTCCATTTAGTTTCTTCCTTCCCCTTTTCTTGGGCAAATGTTTCTGTCGCCAAGCACAGACATAGAGCTGCAATAAGCAAATGATATTTGAAATGTTTCATAAGCTATTCTCCAAGATCATAGCTTTCGAGATCGATAGCCAGCCAACAGACCCAAAAGAAATCCGATAAAAAGAAAACCGATTATCACAAGGATACGGGACATGCTGATAATCCAGAAAAAAAAGTGAAAGGTGACTATTTCCGTATTTTGCAGCGCGATAATCAGGACCAATACTGTTAGGACGATAATGATGATAAATTTTGGCTTCAAACCTGTCCTCCTTTATTGCCTTTTTCATGAAAAACAGGGTTTCATTAAAAAGGGACTTAGGAATTTTCTATGGATGTTATTCCAACAAACGGAGTCATTAATAAAAATAATTCAATCCGATGAGGATGCTAAATGAGCTCAAATCGGTTTTGAATGTGCTTGAGGGAGATTTGTCGATATATATGGTTTCTGTTTCGGTTGTTCGCCCAAGATAGAGGCCTTCGATAAACAGCGTTATTTTTTCATTTATTTTGTAAAGACTCCCAATTCCGACTAAGAAACCTAATCCGTCTTTTACATCTTGTTTTCGAACAGTTGCTTCCTCAAAATTTTCCAATTTATCCAGTCTATAACTGTTAAAAAATATTCCTCCTCCTCCAAAAACATAAGGAGTGAAAGCTGAGCTTGTTTGTATAGTGTAGCGGAAGGATGCCAGTATGGGTGTCATATAAAGGGAGCCCTTCAGAAATTCTCCTTCTTTTGTATTTACGTTTAATCGGCCATATTTCCATTCAAGGGAGACTGCAATTTTTTGGCTGGCATAGAAGACAGCGCCTATGCCAGTACCAAAACCGCTTTTTATATCTTCATCGCTGGGAAAGTATCCAGCCGCATTTATGAAGAGACCAAGTCTGTATCTCTGAGCGAACCCATTAATGGTTAAAATCAAAACGAGTGTGGCAATAATCGATAGTTTTAAAACTCTGGTCATCCCAGACACCTCAATACTTTGTGATAATTTTTAGCTTAAATTCTGACATAATGTCCTTGTTCTGTCAAAAAACAGCCTGATGAGGCGCGGGTTAGTTGATATTTAGGCGTGGATCTGGTCTTCAACTCCGTTTCAACGGTTTTAAGAGTTTATCCAACCGGAGGCGGTGGGATTCCCAGGATTTGTAGAACTCCTCGACTCGTTGTTCGAGTTTGGCATAGTCTCTTTTCAGTCTTGCGATGTCTGTCCCATCCCTGTAAGTCTCGGAGTTTGCTAATTTTGCTTCCATCTCTCTGAATCGGGATTCGGATTCCTCGATATCCTTTTCGATTCTTTCTATGATCTTCTGCAGTCGGCTCCGCTCTCTGCTCACCTGTTGACGGCCTTCGGCCTCCTGGCGTTTTTGCTCTTGTGTCTTTCGACTCGAAGTTCCGCCTTCCTTTTGTTGTTCGTCTTTTTCGGTATTTTGTTCGAGCGAGGCGGGTTCCTTTTCGCGTTTCCAGAGATAATAGGAGTAGTTCCCGCTGTATTCGTCCAGGTTTCCATCCTTGAGTTCGATGACCCGATCTACCAGTTTGTCCAGGAAGTATCGGTCATGGGAGATGAGCAGCAGTGTGCCGTCGTAATTGCCCAGAGCCAGCTCCAGCGCTTCCCGTGCTGTAATGTCCAGGTGGGTAGTTGGTTCGTCCATGATCAGAAAATTGACGGGCGAGAGCAGGATCTTTGCCAGAGATACACGTGCCTTCTCTCCACCGGATAAAACTTTGATCTTTTTATCGATTTCATCATCACCGAATTGAAATATCCCCAACGCCTGACGGATTTTGGCAATGAGTCCCGTAGCGGCAGTGGAAGCCACCTCATCGAAGACCGTGTTGTCGGGGTGCAAGGCCTGGATTTGATGCTGGGCATAGAAACCGACCTGCACTTTCTTTCCCAACCGGAGAATCCCTTGCTGGGGTTTCGGTTCTCCTGAAATCAGTCGAGCCAGAGTGGTCTTTCCTGCTCCGTTGACGCCAACCAGCGCGATCTTATCTCCCCGGGAGATGTGAAGATCGATGTTCTTCAGCACCCAATCTTTTTGGTATCGGAAACTCATGTTTTCGATGGACAGCACATCTTTGTAGCCGGGCGTTTCGACCTGGAGTGTAAAATCCAGGCGTCGGGGAACTGGAGGAAGTTCGATTGTTTCCATCTTTTCCAGCATTTTGATGCGGCTTCGAACCTGGGCAGCCCTCCTTTTATCGCTTCGGTACTTGTTGATAAAGCGGGTGATCCGTTCCCTCTCTGTGACCTGTTCATCCCGCCGTTTCTGCAAGAGCCGGAGTTTTTTTTGCTTCTGTTCCTTAAAGAAATGATAGCTCCCACGGTAGCGGGTGAGTTCACCCCGGTCAAGCTCATAAATCTCATGGGCCAGCCGGTCGATGAAAAACCGGTCATGAGAGACGATGACGATGCTGCCCTTGTATCTCAGCAGATATTGCTCCAGCCATTCCATTGAAGGGATATCCAGGTGGTTGGTGGGCTCGTCCAGGAGAAGCAGGTCGGGATTTTGGAGAAGAAGCCGGGCCATGTAAATTCGCATACACCATCCTCCGCTAAGCTCGGTGAAGTCCGCATAAAATTGGTTCTCCTCGAAACCTAAGCCGGAAAGGATCTTTTTGGCCGCATTTTCCTTGGTGTAGCCTCCTAGATCTTGGTAACGCAGTTCCAGAGGACCTAGCTTTTTAAGCAGGCTTGCGTTTTCCGGATCCTCCACCAGATCGGTGTGAATGGTGTGGATTTTGTGCTCCAGCCTTTGGATCTCCGGAATTCCCGCCAGAGAATTCTCCAGGACGGTCCCCTTGCCTATTACAATCTCTTCTTGGGGGAGATAGCCGATGGAGCAATTCCGCGGCTTGGTAATGGTTCCCGCATGGGGTTCGATTTCCCCGGTCAGGATGCGCAGCAGGGTAGTCTTTCCGGACCCATTGGGGCCGACAAGAGCGAAACGCTTCCCGGCCTGAAAATTCCAGTCAATGGCCGCCAGGAGATCCCGATCTCCGATGGAATAATGGAGGTTTCGAACCTGAAGCATGATCTGTCCTCTACAGGCAACAATCATATCATATTTTTGACTCGTTCCAATTCTCTATTTTAAAGCGAGGAATACCTTCGAAATGACGGATATTTCTGGAGACACCAATCCTACGTCTCCGATCAAAGAAACCCGGTAGGAGATGTCATAACTCGCGTGAGCTCTTCCCATCCGCC
>CAZOJY010000057.1:20335-21700 GCA_964580235.1 uncultured Eubacteriales bacterium
CCGAAGCCGATGTGCGAAACATTGGACTCATCGTCGATGATCAAATCGCACATAAACTCATAAGGATCAACACGATTAGCTGCTGCAGCCTCTTCGATGCTCTTGCCGATCAGCCACTGGTTGTGTTTTTTGTGGACATTGGAAATCACGATCTTTTCCCATCCATATCCCCTGACTTTTCTTAGCGTCTCTGCCTTCATGGATTGCCGGCTTTTGTCATCCCTGAGCCTTTTGATGAGCTGCTGCAGACCGCCTTCCAGAGCCCACTGCGGAAACAGGATAGTCAATCCCGTGCTGTAGGCGATGTAGGGGTAGCGATCGGCTGTGATGTTCAGTCCTCTCTCCGCTGCTCGCTCCACAAGATCGATCATCAGAGGAAGCTTCCACCAGTTGGTTTTTCCCACGGCCTTGAAGTGGGCTATCTCCAGGGGAAGACCTGCGGATTCGGCGATGTGGATGGCTTCGCCCACGGCTTCGAGAACGGCTTTGTCCTCGCTCCGGATATGGGTTGCATAAAATCCCCCATAATTTGCGGCGATTTTACAGAGTGTGATAACCTCATCAGTGCCGGCAAATCCGCCGGGTGTGTATTCCAGCCCGGTCGACAATCCGAAGGCTCCTTGTTCCATGCCCTCAGCCACGAGCGCCTTCATCTGGTCTAGCTCTTCTGCTGTCGGTTCCCGCTGGTTATCCCCCATCACATAACCGCGGACTGTGCCTTGGCCAATCAGAGTTGCGTGGTTTAATGCCGCTCCTTTGCTCTCTATCGCGGCATGAAAGCCCTTTAAATCCGTCCAGTTGATGGGGATGTCAGATTCTTCAGCCAGGCGCTTTTCATAATCCGGAAGGGAGTATTTCAATGGGAAGGGTGAAGACCCACAATTTCCACCCAATTCGGTTGTTACTCCCTGTCTTATTTTGCTTTCGGCCTTAGGGTTGATCAGGATTTCGATATCTGTATGTGTGTGGATGTCGATAAACCCAGGCGAGACAACTCTGCCCGTCGCATCGATGACTGTTTTTCCCGTGGCGTTTTGGAGGTTTCCGATTTGTTTGATATGTTCTCTCGCTATTCCGATGTCAGCCTTGTATGTTTCATTTTTGATGCCATCTATCACTAACCCGTTTTTGATAACCAAATCAAAAGCTTCGTTTGTGCTTTCCCTCAAAAGGCTGGATCCGGATATGCCTAAAAATATCCCGGCCTGAGCAGAAGACTTGAAAAAATCCCTGCGACTGATCTTTTTTTTCATTGATCTCTCCTTTGGACTAGAGTGCATAGCTATTGGGCTTTTGTCCGAAAACAATAAAACCTGGATAATTCATAAATTATCTAGGTTACCCTGAATTATTCATGTGCGAGCT
>CAZOJY010000058.1:0-21633 GCA_964580235.1 uncultured Eubacteriales bacterium
AAGACAATTTCCTTGCTCATAAGCTTCAAAATTGAGGTTTTTTTGGCAAAATCATTGGTTAAATTGGAATTTCACAATTAAGTTCACCAAAATAAATTTTGTGAGATACCACTGACTAATTGTATATATGTTTGTTTGGACAGTCACTTGAAAACTTTTTCAAGTGGTTTTCCTAATTCTGTATATTCGATAACGCCTAATTCTTTGAGGAATCCCAGGTCAGCATCAACCTCCCAACCCTCTACAAGCTTGCCATTATCTATCCGCCAGATGAAAACCATATTCAGTGTTATCTTCTTGCCTGTGGGGGGTAATATGGCTCCAAAAAGATTCCACTCGCCAGTATGAGTCCCCGTAGCTTTAACACGAATCCATACCTTATCCTCCTCAGCAATGATATCTTCAATTGCTTCATACCAATCGGGGAAAGCTTCGAAAGCCATTGTAAATAATTGTTTTAAATTTTCCCGACCTTGTCGTTCAAAAACGTGGTCATAATAATCTGGTGCTACTAATTCTTCGAATATATCCAAGTTTCGCTTATTATAGGCTTCCATAAACCTTCGAACAATCGCCTTATTCTCCTCTAATGACATTGAACATCTCCTTTCCTTGATTATATTTTTAGTATTTAAATTGTCTTTTGTAGTACCCTTGTCAGGTTATGTCATCATGCTCCACAGTGATGACGACATTTCCTTTTTTATGTCCCTTTTCGACATACCTATGAGCCTCGACGATTTGCTCCAACGGATAGCGTCTGTCTATGACCGCTTTTAACTTCCCCGCTTCGATCAGCTCTTTGAGAAAAATGAGATCTTCAGGCGTTATGTCGCCTCCGGAACCGGAATCCATCATGACGTTAAGATAGATACCTGTCTTATTCAAAGACTTTTTTCCTCGTGAAGAAGAAATCTTGCCAACAGCGTCGAAGATAACATCATAGGTCTCTCCGCTTTGGGTAAAATCTTCTTTGGTGTAATCGATGACCTTACCGGCTCCCAGGGATTTCACCATTTCTAAATTCGTGGTACTGCAAACCCCGGTAACCTCTGCACCGAAGTTCCTGGCAAGTTGCACAGCATTGGTCCCGACACTTCCGGAAGCTCCATAGATTAGAGCTTTTTGTCCGTTCTGGATATTAGCCTTTCTAAGGCAATACAGCGCTGTAATCCCCCCGGAAGCAGCACCAGCAGCAGCCTCCTCAAAGGTCATGTTGGAAGGCTTCATGGCTACCATCCCGACCCTAGCATTTCCCCCTTCTCCGGGAAGACATGTGTACTGGGCATAGGCGCCAAAAACAAAACCGGTTGATGCAAAAACCTGGTCACCCTTCTTGAACCGCTTCACATCTTTGCCTGCTGTTTCAATTTCTCCGGCCAGCTCCATTCCCAGGATTGGCCTTTTGGGTCTTCTGATACCCAAATAAATCCGGAAGGGAACCATTTGCCAGAAAGGGACGTCGAAACTACGAACCCTCACATCCCCTATGTGACAGGTTGTGGCATGTACTTTTATCAGCACTTCATTGTCCTTGGGGGTAGGTTTTTCCACTTCTTGGAGTTGAAGAACTTCCGGTGGTCCATATTTCTCGTATACCATCGCTTTCATGCTTTTCCTCCGATATTACCATATAATAGAATTTCCGCCCATGGACATTTCGGAAAAAGGTTATCATACCCAAAACACCAAGGTCAACGACTCCCCCCTCTCCTCGGCTGTCATCAGGAGTACCTGTTGGAGAACGCGAGGCGGCCGTTCCGCGGATCATCTCAGCCCAGCCTTTGGAAGGCACGTAGGACAGGCCATCTTCAATGATTGGGGGATGAGAAAGATGGGCATTAGAATAGAGGCCATAATAGCGGATCATGACCTGACCTTTGTCGGGAATATGGGAGGTGACTCTAGCGATGCGGGCAAACCCGCACATCGGATTACCGCAGTCCAGGTACTTCTCGACAACATCTTGGATAACCGGACGGAAATATCCGTACTCCCTCTCGAAACGAGACTCATATTCCCGAAGGAACCGTTCGAAATAATAAAAGAACACCCGGTAAAACACCGTGTGTTCCGGATGACGTTGGCGGTAGATCCCTGCCATGGCAGGGAGGATGATTCAAGAAACAGGCCAGGGACCAGATAATAACATAAAACACCTGATACTCCTGGCATACTTCAGAGATGAAAGAAGTTTAACTTAACAAGGATGTCATCAGATGTTGACGAAAGAGGAATATTTTGACAACCACAGATGTTGGGAAAATTAGTTGTCTTTATTTTAGCAACGCTATTGCACTTACCACATTCGCCCAGCTGATGGCCACCGGTTTGAGAGTCGGCAAATACATGATCCGGCCTGTTTTCATCGGATCATGCTGGGCCGTGCAGATCGGAGTAGTTCCGGGCGCTATCGGTGCGGCCCAAGCCTGCGCCAAAGCCATTTGACACTCTCCCCTTTTCCTTGATATATTTTTGCCGACAGTGATTAGGAACACAAGGGGACAGCAATGTCAGTAAAATGCCCAAAGTGCGAAACCAATAATCCTGACTCTCTTAAGTTCTGCGGAGAGTGCGGCACACAACTCCCCTCCTTCGAGGATATAGAGGTCACAGAAACGATCGAAGCTCCTAAGGAAGAGCTTTCTCGAGGAACGACCTTTGCCGGAAGGTACGAAATCATCGAAGAGCTGGGCAAAGGAGGAATGGGCCGAGTCTATCGAGTTGAAGACACAAAACTGGATCAAGAGGTTGCTCTTAAACTGATCAAACCTGAAATTGCCCAAGATAAAAAAACCATCGAACGATTCAGGAACGAACTGAAGCTGGCCCGCAACATCCGCCATAAGAATGTTTGTGGCATGTATGATTTGGGTGAGGAAAAGGGAGCGCATTTCATCACGATGGAATATGTGCGTGGGGAAGATTTAAGAAGTTCGATCCGCCGTTTCGGTCAACTACCGATCGGAAAATCCATATCCATTGCCAAGCAAATATGTGAGGGATTGGCCGAGGCACACAAACAGGGGGTTGTGCATCGTGATCTGAAGTCCAACAACATCATGATCGATAAAGAGGGCAATGTGCGGATCATGGATTTTGGGATCGCACGTTCTTTGGAAGCAAAAGGAATAACGGGGGCTGGGGTGATGATCGGGACGCCAGAGTACATGAGCCCGGAGCAGGTGGAAGGCAAGGAAGTCGATCAGCGGTCCGACATATACTCACTTGGCGTTATCCTGTATGAGATGGTTGCAGGAAGGGTTCCGTTCGAGGGAGATACTCCTTTTACCGTAGGGATGAAACACAAAGGCGAGATGCCGCAGAATCCAAGGGAACTCAATTCCCAGATCTCTGATGAACTCAACCGTCTGATCCTGAGATGCTTGGAGAAAGAGAAAGAAACAAGATATCAGAGCGCAGGCGAGGTCAGATCCGGACTGGAAAGCATCGAAAAGGGCATCCCCACTACTGAAAGAGCTATTCCTGATAAAAAGCCCCTGACATCACGAGAGATCACCGTCCAGTTCAGCATCAAAAAGATCTTTGTTCCTGCTCTAGTGATCTTGGCAGTCGCCATAATTGCCGTAGTTATATGGCAGCTTTTGCCCAAAAAGGATACCGCATCAATAATTCCCTCTGATAAACCCTCTCTTGCCGTCATGTATTTTGAAAACAACACAGGAGACCAAAGCCTCGACCACTGGAGAAAGGCTTTATCCGAGCTGCTCACTGCAGATCTATCCCAATCAAAATACCTCAATGTGATGAGCGGAGATAAACTGTACAACATCCTGGACGAGATGAATCTCCTGGAAGCCAAAAGCTATTCATCAAAAGATTTGGAAGACGTCGGCACAAGCGGAGGAGTCGAAAACATCGTACGGGGAAGCTACACAAAAGCTGGGGATACATTCAGAATCAACATCACGATTCAGAAGACACAAACCGGGGAGCTCATCAGTTCAGAGGGCGTTGAAGGGAAAGGCGAAGAAGGTATTTTCCCCATGGTGGATGAGCTCACCAAAAAGATCAAGTCCAATTTTAAACTTACAGAAGAAGAGATATCCAGCGACTTCGACAAAGAGGTCGGAAAAATCACGACCAGCTCTCCGGAAGCTTACAAATACTACAGCGAAGGAAGAAAATATCATCTAACCGGTGATTACAGGAAAAGCATCGAACTGATGGGGAGAGCCGTTGCCATCGATCCTGAATTTGCTATGGCCTTTAGATCTATAGGAATAAGCTATGGCAATTTGGGTCTTCTGGCTGAAAGGAAAATATATATTCAAAAAGCGTTAGAGTTTATAGATCGACTTTCAGAGAGGGAGCGGTACATCATCGAGGGGGATTATTATTGGGACTCAGAAGCGACCTATGATAAAACCATCGCAGCTTATGAAACATTATTGGAGCTGTATCCAGAAGATTCGATCGCCAATCATAACTTGGCTGTCATTTATGAGATGATCGAAGAATATGACAAAGCCATCGAGAAATATGAAGTTCTTACAAATGCCAAAGATGAATCTGTTATCAGTCACACCCAGCTGGCAGATTCCTATGCTGCCAAAGGCAAGTATGACAAGGCAAAAAAGATTGTGAGGGATTATATCGATAATATATCGGATCATGTATTAGCCCATCAGGCTCTAGCTTATCTGCATATAGACCTAGGGGAATTGGACCAGGCCATGGTTGAAACGGATAAGGCGATCTATCTGGATCCAACCCACTATGAAAATCTTATCCTAAAGGGAGATATTTATTATTACAAAGGAGATTTACAGAGCGCAGAAGAAGAATTCCAGAAACTGAGTCTATCAAAGGAACCGCTGGGCCAAAACTTTGGTATGGTCGGTCTGCTCTTTTTAAACTTATCGCAGGGGAAATTTGAAGAGGCAATGGATTTATACAAGCAAGGTGTTGAACTCACCAAAAAGTTTGGACAAAAACTGTGGGAAGCACGCTGGCATTTATCTGGATCGAATATTTACAGGCGTTTCGGATACCTTGAAGAGGCTTTAAAGGAGTGCGATGAAGCTTGGAAAATCGCAGAGGAGATCAGAGACACACGAGACCAAAGAAGAGCTTTATACAGCAAAGGATTAGTTTTGCTCGAGATGGGAGATATCGAAGAAGCCAAAAAAGCCGCAGATGACCTGAAAGAAATGGTCGAGAAGGGAATGAGAAAAAAATCGATAAGATTTCACCATCATCTAACAGGGATGGTGGAGTTTAAAGAAGGAAATTATTCGAAAGCCATCGATTACTTTAATGATGCCTTATTCTTAGTGCCTTACGGGCCGCTTTCAAAACGGGCCGATTTTATCAATTCATTGGCACAGGCCTACAAAAAGTCTGGAAATTCAGGAAAAGCGATCGAAGAATACCAAAGAATAATCAGCCTCACCTCAGGCAGAGATAGATATGGCGACATCTGGGCCAAAAGCTTTTACATGCTTGGGAAGATTTATGAAGAACAAGGCGATTCTACCAAAGCCATTGAGAATTTTGAAAAATTCCTCGATCTTTGGAAGGATGCCGATCCCGGCCTCCCCGAAGTCGATGATGCCAAAGCAAGGCATGCGGAACTAAAAGGTCCAAATGCCCTGCTGGCTTGGTTAAATTAGAGCAGCTTCAGAATCGCCTGGATAAATCGGCTGAAATCGTTTAGATTATCCTGAATAATCTCATAAATGAGATCTTCGTCAATTTCCCAGTAGATATGAACAAGCCGGTTCCTGAATTTTGCCATCTCTTCGAGGCTGCCGAAGAGATCGTCAGGAACAAGGCCCTGTTCATGCAGCACACGAAAAGAGTCGGCATAGTCGGTAGGGCTGCGGAACTTCTCGGAGGCAATGATGTGATTCGCGATGTCCAGGCAGCATTCCACCGATACTTGGAGTAGATATTTCGCACTTTCGGTATTTCGAAAATCCGAAAGAAAATCTTTTTTTTCCGTTTTTGCAAGCTGGGATAGTTTTTCGAGAAATCCCTGGAGTTTTCTTATTCTACTTTCTATTACTTCAGGTTCAACCAATGAGGCCTCCTGATTTTATTGACGTGAAATAAACCCTTCTCATGGAGAGAATCGAGGGAAGAAAATCAAAATACCGAGCTCTGACGAATGTTTCGAAGGAAATGCGGAAATCTTCATCTGCACAGTAGATGAGACGTCCCCTGGTAACAATTTCCCCTTTCACCCGCAAAGGGGCATTATTGATGCAGCGAATGTCAAATTCGGTCCGAAACTTCTTATCAAGGCGCGCACCGACCTGCATCTCGATTTTGAGCATCTTCAATGGACTCAGGTTATCATTTAAAACAAGGGCTATGTCGATATCGCTGTCTTGATTTTGAGTTCCCTCTGCGTAGGATCCAAAGAGATAGGCTGCACCGATAGGAAAGCGCGCCAAAATATCCGCTAAATCGAGCTGAAATTCCTTAATATCTGGCATTTTTTCCATCAATCAGTCAATTGAAGCTGTATTCATTATAACAAAAACTCGGAAAGATATATATTTGTATCTTTTGATCCCTTTTCTATCCCCATTTGACACTTTCCCCGATTCCTTGGTATATTTTTGCCGACCTAGATTGGGAAAATAGGGAAGTAGCGATGACAATCAAATGCCCGAAGTGCAAGACCGAGAATCCAGATACACTGAAGTCTTGTGGTGAGTGTGGCACGCAGCTGACTCCTTCAGTAGATGCCCAGCCGTCTTTCACCAAAACCCTCGAAACGCCTGTTTCGGAACTTGCCAGAGGCAACCTGTTTGCCAGCAGGTACGAGATCATAGAAGAACTGGGCAAAGGAGGAATGGGCCGAGTCTATCGAGTTGAAGACACCGAGCTAAAACAAGAAATCGCTCTCAAACTGATCAAACCTGAAATATCTGCAGATAAAAAAACGATCGAGAGATTCCGGAATGAACTGAAGATTGCGCGTAACATCCGGCACAAGAATGTCTGCGGGATGTATGATTTGGGGGAGAAAGAGGGGGCGTATTTCATCACGATGGAATATATCCGCGGTGAGGACCTCAAGAATCTCATCCGCAAGATGGGACAATTGAGTGCGGGGCAAGCCATAACGATAGCCAAACAGGTTTGTGACGGACTAGGTGAAGCTCACCGATTGGGTGTCGTGCACAGGGATTTGAAGCCTCAGAACATCATGATTGATACAGACGGAGATTCCCGGATTATGGATTTTGGGATAGCCCGGTCTCTTGAAGCGAAAGGAATAACAGGTGCGGGAGTCATGATAGGAACTCCCGAGTACATGAGCCCGGAGCAGGTGGAAGGCAAGGAAGTCGATCTGCGGTCAGATATCTATTCGTTGGGCATCATCCTATATGAAATGGTCACGGGACGGGTTCCTTTCGAGGGAGATACGCCTTTTACAGTGGGAGTCAAACAAAAAAGCGAGGCCCCAAAAAATCCCAAAGAGCTCAATCCACAGATCCCTGATGATCTCAACCGAGTAATCCTCCGTTGTCTGGAAAAAGATAAAGAAAACAGATACCGGAATGTCGGAGAAATCCGTTCCGAGCTTGAAAACATCGATAAAGCCATCCCGACCACAGAGAAAGCCATCCCAGCAAGAAAACCGCTCACTTCCAGAGAGATTACTGTCCAATTCAGCTTAAAAAAGCTATTCGTCCCAGCCTTGATAGGTGTTATTATCGTTATTGCCGCAATCGTTATCTGGCAGCTTCTTCCGCAAAAAGAAACCATATCTACTTCCTCAGGCAAACCCAGCTTGGCAGTCATGTATTTTGAGAATCACACAGGAGACGAGAGCCTTGATCACTGGAGAAAGATGATTCCGAGTCTGGTCATCGCAGATCTGACACAGTCAAAATACATCGAGGTATTGAGTGGGGAAAAGCTGTATTCAATTCTCAGCGATCTCAATCAGGTAGATGCAAAAAGTTATTCTTCAGACGTTTTGAAGCAAGTCGCAGCCAAAGGAAGAGTCAACCACATATTGGTCGGAAACTTTGCAAAGGCAGGAGAGTCCATAAGAATCAACGTAACCCTTCAAGACGTTCGCACAGAGAAAACAGTAGGTTCTGAGGGAGTGGAAGGAAAGGGAGTCGAGAGTATTTTCTCCATGATTGACGAGCTAACAGGGAAAATCAAAACGAATTTGAATCTGTCGGCCGAAGAAATCGCAAGTGACATCGACAGAGATGTGGGA
Source organism: uncultured Eubacteriales bacterium (assembly GCA_964580235.1). GTDB lineage: Bacteria > Acidobacteriota > Aminicenantia > Aminicenantales > Aminicenantaceae. The sequence goes on from CAZOJY010000058.1 coordinate 8,213, forward strand.
ACAATCACGACAAGTTCTACTGAAGCTTATAAATATTACACCGAGGGGACAAATTATAAAAACAGGGGTGAGGGGCGTAAAAGTATCCAATCTATGGAAAAGGCCGTCGCTATCGATCCTGAGTTTGCCATGGCGTACAGATCCATGGCAACGACATACAGCAATTATGGTTATGTGTCTGCAATGAAGAAGTACGTTCAGAAGGCATTTGAACTGACGGATCGACTTTCGTATAGAGAAAAATACCTGATCCAGGGCGAATTCTACAGGATGTCAGAAAAGACATATGATAAAGCCTTTGAAGCCTACGAAAAACTATTGGAGATCTATCCAACTGACCCTATTGGGAATGTTAACCTAGGGATATTGTATTTCGATTTGGAAGAATGGGATAAAGCTATGGAACGCTTTGAAGTACCAATCCAGAATAAAGATGATACTTATTTCCCCTATTTCAATATGCAAAATGCCTATGCGGCTAAAGGGTTGTATGATGAGGCACAGAAAATTCTTGAATATTTTCTTGATAATTTTTCAGAAGATCCGAGCATCCATTGGGCGCTGGCTCAGAATTATCTTTGCCAGGGAAAATATGATCTTGCTCTTGTCGAGCTGGACAGGGCTATATCGCTTTTGCCAATTTGGTATTTTGACATCACGAAAGGAGATATTTCCCTTTATATAGAAGATCTGGTGAAAGCGGAAAATGAATACCAGAAACTCCTGGAAGTCCCCGAGCCAGCCGCCCAAATCGTGGGTATAGAACGTTTGGCTGCGCTGTACATTTTGCAGGGAAAGTTTAATAAAGCGCAAGATCAGTTCAAACAAGCTATCGAACTTGCAGAAAAAATCGGGGAAATGCAGTGGATAACGACTGATCTTCTTCGTCTGGCAGAAATATATTTAGAAACTGGAAATCCAGAGAACGCATTGGAAGAGCTGGAAAAAGCATTGGAAATATCCACGGAAGAAGATTTGCAGAACGATCAGAGAATGGCTTTACTGAGAAAAACACTTGCCTATCTTGAAATGAATGCGCTGAATGATGCTCAAAAAGCTGCGGATAAACTTGAGGAATCGATCCAAAAAGGACCGAATCAGAAACTTATGAGATATTCTTATCTTTTAAAGGGAAAGATGGAGCTTAAGAGAGAGAATTATTCCAGTGCCATCGAGGAACTGGGGAAGGCGATATCCTTATTGCCATTCCAATTCGATCCCATAAACGGCGAAAATCATGCCGTGTTTTTCGACTCCTTGGCGTTTGCGTATTACCAAGCAGGGAATTTTGAAAAAGCCCGCAAAGAGTACGAAAAAATTACCGAACTTACAACTGGAAGACTATGGGATGGCGACATCTACGCCAAAAGCTTCTACATGCTCGGGAAGATTTCTGAGGAGCAGGGCGATACAGATAAAGCCATAGAGCACTACGAGAAATTCCTCGAGCTATGGAAGGATGCCGATCCCGGCCTCCCCGAGGTCGACGACGCCCGGACTAGACTCTCCAAAATAGCAGGATCTTAATAAACCAACAACGTTTTCTCTTTTGTAATAAAACCTTGAGTAGGATAGGAATTTCGTTTTGAGCTTGCACCAAATCCCGTGCATTTTTTTCCATTCTCCACCCATAGACATCCTGAGAAAAGATTATCACATCCAAAAAGGCGAGGTCAATGACTCCCCCTTCTCCTCGGCTGCCATCAGGAGTTCCTGCTGGACATGATGAGGCGGAGGTGGTCGCTCGGCGGATCATGACCTGTCCCTTGTCAGGAATGTGTGAGGTGACTCTAGCGATGCGGGCAAAAGCGCTGGGAATGCCTTAATGGTGCCATGACACTGTTAAGAGATAAAAAAAATGCGGGCCGACGGATGTTAAACCGCCAGGAAGACACGGATTAAAAGTTGGCTGAAGCGTCAAACGGAAAAAGTCGGTTCTCATCAGAGGAGTTGCTCAAAGAAGCCGGCGATACTGCTCTGATGGCAGCTCATAATCTCATTCCAGGATGTTAGCATGTAGGAATCAAGGAAACAGGCAAGGAAGTGGAAGGCCAAAAACGAATTGCCTATATTTTAGAGTCTAAAGTGTTTTCTGGTAAACGCGGTATTTCTTATACAACTTCCCCCCCATCTTTTCCATTTCGGCCCGGACTCTTACATTGGATTCCAGCTCATGATGGGTGTCCATCATTTCAAAACCCGCCTTCTGAGCAGACATGATCATCCCGACCCCCATCAGGACATCCAGCCCGCGGCCCCGATAAAATTCCTTGACAGCACCCAGCAATAAGTCCAGCTGCTTTGTTTTCTTGGAGGCACGGAGAATCTTTATAAACCCAAAGGGAAGCAATCTCCCTCTTGCTTTTTTGATTCCAGCGGTCATATCCGGAATACCCACGATGAAAGCCACAACATCTTCATCTTTCTTGACGACTTTTACAAACCGCGGGTCCAGAACAGGCAAATACCTTTTTGCCAAGTCCACCATTTCCTGCTTATCCAGGGGGGTATAGCCATAAATATTGCTTCCGACATAACACTCATTCATCAAGTTAAGAACGGGAACGATCCAGGGTTTGATCTGTTTTTTTTTGCGGAGTTCGACAAGCTCGAAATTTCCTTTTCTTTTTACCCGGTCGAGGATTTTTTTGTAGAACTCCGGCATTTCCTTCGGTACATCCAATTTGTAAACAAAATAATCAACATCTTTGGTGTATCCCATATTTTCGACCATTCCAGGCATCCACTCAAAATTGTAATAGGTCGCAATGGTCGCCCGGTTCTCAAATCCTTGTATTAAAAATCCTTCAGGATCCTGATCTGTAAATCCATAGGGTCCGATGATTTTGGTCATTCCTTTTTCTGCGGCCCAATTCTCCACGGCCTGTAATAAAGCCCTAACGACTTCCTCATCTTTCCATGATTCCAAGTACCCGAATCGCGCTGTTTTTTCCTTTTTATAGTCGTTGTACCGAGTGTTGATAATTCCCATGATTCGCCCCACGATTTTATCTCCTTTGTACGCCAGGAGCAGAATCGTGTCGCTGTAGGAAAAGGCCTTATTTTTTTTGGCATCGAAATAGGTCCACTCATCCATATAAATGGGATGAACCCAATTTTCGTGGTCTGCGTGGATTTTTTCAGGAAGATATATGAATCTTTTTAAGTCCTTCCTGGACTTGACTTCTTTGATAGTCACTTCCATTTTATTATTACCTTTATCAATTAAATGTTTTCTATAGTTTATCTTACATTACACAATAAAAATCAAACAAAATTTTGCTTTCCTCTGCTATGAATTTTTTTAGAGTTTGGTTGACATTGCCCGGTCAGATGAATAAACTTGAGAATTGCATTTTTGTGTGAATCATCTCATCAATGAAGACTAAAACGTTTCCCCACGGAATTCATCCTCCCGAAAGCAAAGAAGCGACAGCCAAAAAACCCCTGGAATTTTTGCCAGCTCCAGAAAAAGTCATCATCCCTTTGCATCAACATTTTGGGAATCCCGCAGAACCGCTCGTCAAAAAAGGAGAAGAGGTTTTCCTCGGACAGAAGATCGGTGAGGCAAAATCTTTGTTCTCCGCATGCGTGCATGCCAGTGTCTCCGGTAAAGTGGTGTCTGTTGATGGCCACAACCATCCGCTCGGAAAGCCTGTTCTTGCTGTAACGATTGCCAACGATGGGAAGGATCAGATCCATCCAGAATGGGCGGAAACGGAAAATCCCTTTTCCCTGGACCCGGATCAAATCCGCCATAAAGTCAAAGAAGCCGGGATCGTCGGGATGGGCGGAGCCGCGTTCCCGACGGCTGTCAAGATAACGCCTCCCAAGGACAAACCCATAGACACGGTCATCATAAACGGGTGTGAATGCGAACCTATCTTGACCGCTGATCATCGTCTTATGATGGAGTATCCTGAAGAAATCCTCAAGGGAGCAGAACTCGTTCGCATCGCTACAGGGGCCGAGCGCATCCTAGTGGGTATCGAGGATAATAAAAAAAAAGCGTTCATTCTCCTCCAACAAAAAACTAAGGCCCGTTCTGTAGAGGTCTTTCTGGTAAAAACAAAATATCCTCAGGGGGCAGAAAAAAATCTGATTTATGCCCTGCTCGGCAGGGAGGTTCCGAGAGGGGGGCTCCCGTTTGATGTGGGTGTGGTTGTCCAGAATGTGGGAACAGCCAAAGCCATCTGGGATGCGGTTAAGGCTGGAAAACCCCTCTATGAAAGAGCGCTCACCGTATCCGGGACAGGAGTCATGGAGCCCAAGAATCTCATCGCCAGAATAGGAACACCATTCCAGGCCGTGATGGACGGCTGTGGAGGCCTCCGCGAAGATGTGAATACCGTGATCATGGGCGGCCCTATGATGGGCCTATCCCAGTGGGCTTTGGATGCGCCTGTTATCAAGGGAACATCCGGCATCCTGGCCTGGGCATCCCCAGGACCGGTTACAGAATTCTCCTGTATTCGCTGCGGCCGGTGTATCCAGCACTGCCCGATGGGACTTGTGCCAACCCGGCTCATGAAGTATGTTAAGCACGACCAGCTTGCCGCAGCCGAAACTTGGGGTGCGCTCGACTGTGTGGAATGCGGCAGCTGCCAGTACAGCTGTCCGGCAAAGATCCCCTTGGTCCATTGGATACGACTCGGGAAACAGCAAATTATGAACCAAAAACGAAAAAAGAGCGCTTGATGTCAGACAAAACGTTTATCATCCAATCATCCCCTCATTTTAAGGACAAAGATTCTGTCCCCAAAATCATGCGCACCGTCATCATCGCCCTTCTTCCTGCTGTTGCTGCCTCACTATATTTCTTCAGGCTGAGGGCTGTCGGCCTCTACCTTTCCTGCCTGGCAGCCTGCTTGGCAACAGAAGCCCTCTTTCTCTGGGTTCGAAAAAAACCATTCCACTCCCTTTGGGATGGGTCTGTTGTGATCACCGCTCTCCTTTTAGCCATGACATTGCCGCCTACGCTATCCCTGGAATTGGCTGTCATCGGCTCGGTCATGGCGGTGGCCATCGGAAAGCAGGTTTTTGGAGGCCTAGGGCACAACATTTTCAATCCGGCTTTGGTTGGAAGGGCCTTCCTGCAAACCGCTTTTCCGGTTGCCATGACCACATGGATCCCCCCGGCAATCCTGAAGGTAGACACCGCAACCTATGCCACGCCCCTGGGAAACCTGAAATTCCAGGAGGCAGTGGTTCAGGGAACATTAAGCCCGATCAAAGATCTTTTCTGGGGAAACACGGGGGGATGTCTGGGAGAAACGTCTGCCGCTGCGTTGCTCGTTGGTGCGCTTCTTCTGTTATACAAAAAAACAATCGACTGGCGGATTCCCGCCGGGATAGTCTTCGCTTTGAGCGCTTTCACCGGGATCTTCTGGCTTGCCAGTCCGGATCATTATGCCTCACCTGCTTTTCATATCCTCGCAGGGGGCCTTTTGATCGGGGCCTTTTATATGGCCACCGATATGGTCACCTCTCCGATTTATCCCAAAGGTACATGGAGCTACGCCCTGGGGATCGGAATCATGGTTGGGTTGGTCCGCCTGTTCGGAGGATTTGCGGAAGGGGTAATGTATGCTATCCTTTTTATGAATACATTTGTCCCGCTTTTGAATCGATCTTTCCGGCCCCGAATTCTTGGTGAAAGGAGGCCGTCATCATGAGTCTTTCTACCAGAATGATCGTCGTCCTCACTTCTGTTGGTTTGATTTCCGGAGGGTTTTTAGCTGGCGTGGCAACACTGACCAAAGAGAAAATCGCTCTCAATGTGCAGGCAGAAATCGAGGAGGCTATCCAGGAGGTCGTGGATGGGGCCGAAGTCAATCAGGTCCTGTATGAAGAGAAAGACATTGTGATCTATCAGGAGTTGAAAGACGACGGCAGTCTCGCTGGTTTTGCAATCCAAGCTACAGGCATAGGTTTCCAGGATAAAATCACGCTGATGTTCGGGTTGGACGCCTCTCTCTCAAAAATCACCGGCCTGACCATCATCAGCCAGAATGAAACACCCGGCCTGGGCGCCAAGATTGAGGACAGGGAGGCGTTCCTTAGGTTTTGGGAAAACAGGGATGCGACCGGCGAGCTTACTCTACACAAACCGCCCGCAAGCACAGCGGAAGAACTTTTGCCGACCGAAATAAACGCTATTACGGCGGCCACCATATCTTCGAAAAAAGTATTGGGTATCGTCAATCTCTCGCTGGGAAAGGTGCGCAACCTCATCAGGCAAGAAAAATTAACAATCGAGGAAAAAGATGGCAACTAAGAGTATCGGGGCGGAATACCTGAAAGGGCTCTGGGATGAGAATCCCGTGTTCCGCCAGCTCCTCGGCATGTGCCCGACACTTGCCGTTACAGGAACTGTGATAACCGGAATCGCTATGAGTATGGCCACCACCTTTGTGTTGATTTTGAGCTCGCTCGCGGTTGCATCGATAAAAAAACTCATTCCCGCGCAGGTCCGCATCGCTTCCTACATTGTCATTATTGCCAGCTTCGTGACCATCGCCGACCAAGTCCTGAAGGCTTACTTTTATCCCATTTCTGAAGCCCTTGGTCCGTATGTTCCGTTGATCGTGGTCAACTGCATCATTCTCGGTCGTCAAGAAGCTTTTTCCTCGAAAAATTCTGTCGGCCGGTCGTTTATCGATGCCTTGGGAATGAGCTCTGGATTCATCCTGGCCCTTCTTCTCCTGAGCAGCGTTAGAGAAATCCTGGGAGCCGGAACTTTTTTGGGATATCAGGTCATGGGGGCCTGGTTTAAACCCTGGATTATCATGATTCTTCCTGCAGGTGCGTTCATCACCCTGGGAATCCTTCTCGGAATCGCCATGTTAATCGAAAGCAAAACGAAAAGGAGTTAAAAGTGGAGCTGGTTGTAATGTTCATTTCGGCAGTACTGGTTCAAAACTTTGTCTTGTACTACTTTCTGGGAATATGCCCTTTCCTTGGCGTGAGCAAAAAAATTGATTCTGCTGTTTCCATGGGCTTGGCTGTCACGTTTGTCATGTCCATAACCGCCGTTTTTTCCTGGTTAATCAACAACCTGATCCTGATTCCTTACAACTTGGAGTATCTTCAGATCGTCTCTTTTATCATCGTGATTGCGTCGCTGGTGCAGCTTGTCGAAATGTTTATCCGAAAGACCAGCCCCCCTCTTTACCAGGCCCTGGGTATCTATCTTCCTCTGATAACCACCAACTGTGCCATCATGGGGCTGGCTTTGATCGCGGCCTTGAACGAATTCGGTTTTATCGAGACTGTGATTTTTGGATTCGGGTCTGGCATCGGATTCACCCTGGCCATTGTTTTGATGGCCGGGATCCGAGAACAGCTGGATCTGGCTGATGTTCCCGAACCATTAAAAGGTGCGGGTATCGCCCTTATTGTCGCTGGCATCATGGCCCTGGCCTTTAATGGATTTATAGGGATGCTGTCATGACGCAACTTTTGATCCCGATTTTAACCATGACGGCACTCGGGTTTCTTTTTTCCTCTGGACTGGTTCTGGCCTATAAAAAACTGCGCGTTGTAGAGGATCCCAAAATAGAAAAGATTTCCGAAGCTCTCCCGCAGGCAAACTGCGGCGCATGCGGTTATTCCGGCTGCCGCGCTTTTGCCGAGGCCGTGGTAAGAGGGGATGCAGAGACAAACGGGTGCCCCGTCGGCGGAGAACAGGTAGCCTCGGATGTGGCTGCAATTTTAGGTGTGCAGGCAGGAGAGATCATCAAAAAAGTGGCCCGCATCCACTGCCGGGGAACGCATCAGGCTGCCAAGGACAGAGGTTTGTATCTTGGGATATCGACCTGTAATGCTTCCCATCTCGTGGGGGGAAACAAGCAATGTTCTTATGGCTGCATGGGATACGGGGATTGTGTTCGAGCCTGCATGTTTGATGCTATATACATTGCAAAGGAGGGGCTCCCGACCGTCATCGAAGACAAGTGCACGGCCTGCGGCAAGTGTGTGGATGCTTGCCCGAGAAATATCATCGAACTCCATCCTCTCTCTCAAAACATTCTTGTTTTTTGCCGGTCAGAGGACCGGGGACCAACGGCCCGAAAGGTCTGCAAAAATGCATGCATCGCCTGCGGAATATGCGTTCGGGCCTGCCCTGACGCTATTGTGCTCGAAAAGAATTTGGCCGTAATTACAGATCATAAAATAATTGACCCTGCAAAAATACCGGAAATCGAAAAATGTCCGACCAACTCTATAGGACGTTTGAGGGCTGAAGATGACAGATAGCGGACTTGTCATTACAGCAGAAAAAGGTCTTGCCGAAGTTGAGGTCAGCTGCATTGAAGGGTGCCATGATTGCTCCGCCCGCAGCCTGTGTATCGGAAACAAACAAAATAATGGCCGGCTTTCCGCCAGGAATCCCCTGCATGCACTTCCGGGAGATCAGGTGAAAATCCAAATCCCGGAAGATCGCTACACCCGGGCTTTGATCCAGCTTTTTGGGGGACTTTTGTTTGCGCTGCTTCTTGGATTGGGAGGAGGATATGTGTTGTCTTTACTCTTTTCTCTTCCCTCGTTTTCAGCCAGTTTCTTCGGTCTTTTAGCCGGGCTGATTTGCGGGGGATTTGTTCTCACCCGCATATTCCGGCAAAAAAACAAAGAACAGCTTTATCCTGTGATTATTGATATAATAAAAAAAGGAGATTGCTATGGATCGGCGTGATTTTTTTAAAAAAATATTTACGACTTCTTTGTTAGCTCCTATCCTTCTTGCTTCCGAATCTTCCGAAAATGATGAACTCTTTTTGATCGCAGACAGGCCAGAAATTTATCTTCCAGAATTGCTTAAAGAACTGGGAATGGGGAACTCCGTTTTAGGGCAAAGCTATACTTTCCTCACCGCTCATCCCCAGGCAAAGGCCCTCATGCATGATCTAAAAAGATTTGGCTGGATGCAGGCTCCCCGGCCCAAAAAGGCCGATTTAAAAATCTCTTTTCGTCCTCTCCGCCATCCCGTCGCCCCTTCCTTCACACTGGTTAGATCCGGCCAAATCTGGGATGTCCGCAAAAAAGAGCTGTTATCCCTCTGGCGAGAAATGCAAAAAAAACGCCCCCCATCCTCTTGTTTAACCATCGCTGCCACGCAAACCCGGCAGTCAGGTAACATGTCGGGAGATTCTGTCCGCATTTACATGGATGGGAATGTCAAAGACGAATCCTCTTTGAAAAAAGATCAGATTAGAAGTTTTCGGCTCAAACAAGGAAAAATCACTATAAAAATCGAACAGGGAAAATTGTCTGTCCTGTCTTCGCCTTGCCGTCACAAAATATGCTGTTCTGTTCCCCCTGTTTCTTTCACCGGCGAGCGCATCGTGTGCGCACCAAACCACTTTCTTCTTGAAATTCAAGGGGCAGGATCAATCGACACAATCATCGGATGATGATCCTGGGTTATTTACAGCCAACCCGCCGCACCCTAACATTAAGGGATTGTCGTGAGATTGGCTTGTAAATAATTCAGGACAGGTCTTTGGTGTAGATGTTTTTGAAGTAAACTGGCGACCGGCTGTCATGATTCTGCAGCCCGATGTATCCTTCTCTTGCAAAATCTCTCACCTTCCCGCGTGGTTCGGCCTCCCAATCCAGGATAAGAATGCCATTCAACTCGACCGTGATTTTGTTCTTTATGAAGGAAATTTTGAAATGATTCCACTCGCCGGCCGGATAAAAAGCCTCCTTCAGTGGAGCTTCTGCATCGTAGGCCGCGCCTGTCTTGTGGATTCCCTCTCCCGCAGGGTTGATCTGAATCTCGAAGGAGTGATAGATATAATCATCGCTTACAGGTATATCCGGGACCCGTAGGAAAATTCCGGAATTCGTGAATTTATCGGCACATTTGTAATCCAATTCCAGGATAAAGTCTCTGTACTTTCTGGCTGCGTACCAAAGAAGCCCCATTCCTCCCTGCCCCTTCAACACGCCTGTTTTTTTATCCAGCTCAAAATATCCGGGACCATAATGGTTCCACCCATGTTTGGAATACCCTCCATATCCACGCCTCAAAATCTGCTCATGATCCTGGTAGTAGGTGATGCTTCTGACGAATTCCAATCCTTTTTTGATGGCAGGAGAAGGGTTGTCTATATCTTCTTTTTTTTCATGCTCGATCGAAATACATTCTGCATAATCCTGCAGGGTAAGCTCGGCCAGGATGCCTCGGATATTTGCCTTCCCCTGCCCAAACGGGACATCATACGCGTTTTTTGTGCCAAAGACATTCAAATCTTTTAGGTGAACATCCAGAATGCGTCCTTTAAGCACCCTCATCGCTTCCACAGGATTAACGCCTGTCCGCATCCAGTGCCCTGTATCCGCACAAGCTCCTATTCTTGGATCCAATCCATCCACGCGATATAGAACGGATTCCGGCCTGGCATATTTTGTCGGCGTTGGGTGATTATGAATGGCAATGTTGATGTTATATTTTTTAACCATCTTTTCTATAAGCGAATAATCATCATATTCTGGTTCGGTCACGATCGTCCGGATCCGCATTTTTTTAGCAAACTCAAACACTTTTCGCATGCTTTCCTCGTTATTTTCGAAAATGACGACGCCATAGCTAACCAACGTGAGACCGAGTTCTTTCAATTTTTTTTTGACTTGATCGATCTGTTCATCCGCCAGGTTGTGATCAAACTTCATCCCGGGATTTTTCCCGTCGAGAATCTGTCCGGGATAAGGCTGTACGTACTTGATACCCAAATCTTTTATCTTCTGGAGCGCTTCAAAAAAGGAAAACTTTCGGAATGTCCAGCACTGCACGGCAAAGGGAAATCTCTTGATCCGGACGCCTTCATATTTTGAGTTTACCGAAATCTTTTCTTGTCCGACATGGGCGAATCCCGTTTTATATAGCCTGGGTAACGACGCGGCCAATCCGACAAAAATCACCAACAGAAAAATCATTATGACAAAATGCGTTTTATTTTTCATACCTCCTCCTCTATCGTTTAAAAATCATTTCCAGTGCATATATTTCAATTAGCCGGATTTCCGGGGATTCCATTCCCCCCTGGCTACAGCCGGAACAAAGGAATCAAGCCCGAGCGGTGGATACGGGATGGTTTTCTCTTGCTCGGCGCTCATGTAAGCTGTCATTAACAGTTCGGTGACATTAATCCCGTCTGAAAAATTCTCCATCGGGCGTTTCCCCTCAAGGAAAGACTTCACCATATGCCTGTTCTCTGCAATATACCCATATTCCGTCACCTCGCTTCCCACCACGGGCATAAGCCCTATCTCTGCATTTTGTTTTTCCACTAAATCTTCTCCTGCCTTTCCCTTGACATTTCGACTGAAGAACACTTTCAGGCCGGAATCTAGGGAATTGATAATCACCGAGTACTCGGGGCCCAAAAGTTCCATCGTCAGCCGAAGTCCTGCTCCTACATAGGCCCAGGATGTGCTTGTCTCTACCACAAGTTTCTCGCCGTTTTCATCTTTATACTCGATCAAGGCCCGGGCAAAATCTTCGGCCGGCCTTTTGATGTAATCTGTCTGGCCTCCGCTTCGATCGGCCAAGATCTTGGCATATCGCGGGTTTTGCCACTTCAAACAATCTGTGTAGGCTGTCACCTTTACAGGAGTAAGGACGTCCCGATCTGCTCCCGGGGGCGTGAGCATGAACCGGGCTTCCTCAACCGAATGACACATCATGTCGTTCAGCACACCACCGCCTTGAAGTCTTCCTTCCCAAAACCAAGGCATATGAGGTCCGCTGTGTTCCTCTGCCGCGCGTGCTAGATAGGGGCGCCCGGTTAAGCGGGCGCCCCGGGCCCAGGCGATTTCCTTCCCCCTCACAATGGCCGGAGCAAAGACCTGGTTCTCCAGATACCCATCCAGAAGCTCCGCCTTTTGTGCAAGTTCCAACATTCTCCTGGCCTCTGCCACATTTCTTCCGAGAGGTTTTTCACATGTGATTCCTATCAGCTCGCCTTTCCGGGACTCTAATGCATGAACGATTTCTTCCATCACTTCTATGCGTGTAAAATTCGGCGCACAAATCCAAAGAGCGTTGATCTCAGGGTTGGCAATCATATCCGTTACCGTTCGATAGGATCGGGCCTCACCGACATTCAACTCCCTCGCGAGAGCGGCGGCCTCCTCTGCTGTCTCTTTTTTACGGCTGACCAAACCCAGGATATCGGCATCCCGTACGCCAAGCCAGGAGCGGAGGTGGAACCGCGCGATGAATCCTGCTCCGATGATTCCTATGCCTATTCTTTTTTTCCCCATCTTTTTCCTCTCTTTTTATCTTCTCCCGGACTTAAGAAAATTCAAATTCAAAGAATTCTTAACGTTTCATCCGTTTGTTTTTGTTTTTGACGGCCGATTGTCTTTCACAAAAAGCAAAAAGGCAACCGCACAGAGAACGGTCAGAAAACAAGGAACGATAAAAACGTGTGTCCAATTGGTGCCAGTATCTGTGGTAAAAAGATCACGAATCCAGCCGGCAAAAAGGCTGCCGATGTAGCTTCCTATGCCGTAGGTCACCAGCATGATGAGGCTCTGCGCCGAATGCCGGATATCTCTTGGCGCCACAGTATCCACATAGATAAACGCGGCAGCAAAGAAAAACACAAAGCAGAAACCATGGAGGCTCAATGAGGCAATCACCAGCCAGGGGGGTGTTCCGATAGCAAAGATGATATACCTTAGGGGCCAGGCCAAAACACCCAGCACAAGAATGTTTCTAATTCCGATCCGGGAAATGCAATAAGGCAGCAGGATGGCCAGAACAAAAATTTCGGCCACCTGGGCAATCACCATCACTCCTGGAACACTGGCGCTCGAAAGGCCGATTTTATCAGACGTCAAAAATGGCGCTGTCAACACATAGTAGAACATCAGTTCCGTGGCCACAATAAAAGAGATGATGACAAACGCCATAAAATTTTTTTCTTTCATCATCTTGAGAGCCTCTAAAAATGCCCAGGGCTTTGTGTTTTCTTTTTTTGGCGGCGTATTCGGCAGGCCGATTGCCTGAAATCCCATAATGATAGAGAAGATCCCGGCTAATAACAGCGTGTCTCCACGAAGACCAAGTATTTTTCCGGCTTGCGCATAATGCCTCCACCCCATCAGCGTAAGCCCTGCCGCAATCCATCCGATAGTTCCCCAGACCCTGACAATTCCGAATTCCTTTTCTGAGTTTTTCAGGTTGATAAAGGCCACAGAATTTGTCAACGCAAGAGTAGGCGCATATAAAAGGCAGTAAAAAAGCATCAGCCACATCATGGTATGATAATCAGAAACCCTAGATATAAACAACAGGAGGCCCCCTCCCACCAATTGGAGGACTGCAATGACTTTTTGGCTGGCTAAGTACCCCACGACGATTTGCTCGCCGTTTAAAGTCGCTTGGCTGGTTGGCACAGGCAGCGAGC
>CAZOJY010000059.1:0-21155 GCA_964580235.1 uncultured Eubacteriales bacterium
TTTGCTTCTTTATTTTTTTCTCTAGGAATATCAAAGGTCATTGATTCTTTTTTCCAGGAGTTTTGTCATCATGTGATGGATGGCCTGATAGGCCGGCGAATCTTCTGATATCTTCCAGATCGGCTTTCCGGACTGGTCCATCCGGAGCAATGCCTCATCTTCCGGGATGGTAAAAAAGAGATTCAGCTCCTGCTCTTCGATGGTTTTTTCCAAAATCTCAGGGATGGCTTCCTTGACCCTGTTCAGAATCAGAAGTTTTTTGCCGATGCGGGTGTCCAACTCTTTCAAAAGGTCGCTGATTTTTGCGGCGGCCCGAACGCTTCGAGCCGATGGATCTGAGACAACAAGAAGGTGGTCGATCTTCTGCGTTGTCCGCCGGCTGAGGTGCTCCATTCCGGCTTCATTGTCGATCACGATGTATGCATAATTGTTGCTCAGAGTCTTCAGGATATCCCGCAGGAGATTATTGGCGTAGCAGTAGCATCCGGGGCCCTCCGGCCGGCCCATGGCAATCAGGTCGAAGTCCCGGGTTTCCCTCAGGCTGGCATGAATTTTGTATTCCAGAAACTCCTGTTTGGTCATCCCCCCCGGGAGCTTATGGGCCGATTTTTTCATTTCCTCTCTGATCGCGCCGACGGTTTCTTCGATTCGGATTCCCAGAAGATCATTCAAATTCACATTTGAATCGGCATCCACAGCCAGCACAGGCCCGTATTCCTGATCTTTCAACCAGCGGATAATCAGGGCGGCAAGCGTGGATTTTCCCGTCCCGCCTTTTCCGGATATTGCGATGCTTTTCATGGTCGGTGCTAAAATAGAGGGGGCATGGCCAGTGCGGGATGATGTTTTTGGCTGACGTATTCCTGAACTTCCTCCTCTGTGATGGCCGTGGTCTCATCGGCAATTTTATCTAAAAAATCATCCATTCCCTCGCGTTTTCCTATGGCTTCCAATATCGGAGCCAGCTCTTCCTTCAGGGATTTATTCATCCAGACAATGCGCTTTGCCCCGCCTTCGGCGCTGATGAACTTTGGACTCCCGATGTACTGCTTGCTGTGACCGATGAATCCCGGAGTCTGTACGCCCCCGCCAACGGTTCCGGCCAGGGTTGAAAACGTCATGCCGCTCGGCGTCATTCCGATGTAATCCCTGTAAACGGTCATGATCCCGTTTGTGGAGGGGAGCAAACCGGAGATGCATTCGAAGCAGCCGCAGGAAGTCATCGGATGCTCGATGATGCTGTAAGCGTTAAAAATTTCCAGTGTTTTGTGGGAGTTGTTGAACACGAAGTCGTTCACATCCTGCCACTGTCCCTTCCTGGCATCCAAAACCTTTCCTTTTTTAACAGGCCGGTTTGGCCCTGTCGGATTTATCTTAAAGGCCGCTTTCCCGTCCAGCCAGTTATATGCCCCGCAAAGCCCGGAGCGTTCGGGAGTGATAATGCACACATGATTGGGGGCAAAGGACTGGCACAGGGTGCAGGAGTAAAACGTGTCGACCGCTTCATCGGTCATGTCTGCCAGGCGGGCATCCCTCTGTTTGTAAACTTGTCTTGCAATGTCCCGGAGTTCCACGACCTCTTTTTCTCTTGTATAGATTGTAACCTGAACTTTGTCGGTGATCTTTCCGAACTCCCCGTGAATTTTGGCATGCAGGATCGTCCCGAAGTGGTGGAAATCAAACTCTTTTGCTTTGGCCTCCCTGCTGATTCGCACCCAGTTGATATCCCTCTGCCCCATGTGGAAGATTCCGTTTGCACAGTTGATAAAATCATGAATCTGGCGCTCCAGAATGGGCTCGAAGTCGGGCTGCATATCGCGTCCGGCAACGTCCACCCATATTCCCAGGGGAATTTGCGCACCTTCTTCAACGTCTGCTATCTCCGGCCCGATAACACGGATTTTTCCATCCTCCACCTGATCCATCTCTTTGGTTGTTAAAAACTCGAAACCCGGTTGAAGCTGGCCGGCCATCTCGACAAACATGTCTTCCTTTCGGACCCTCTCTCCCTGGAAAGCCGGTCCGTAGGAGACAGGAATCGGGACTTTCGTAACGGTGACTTTCAGTCCCCTGACCTCGATGGCCTTGGACACGATCCTCTCAAAGGAGACCGGGGAAACCACGTGTTCGTAGGTGCAGATTCCGGAAGGTAAAATCTGATCAATGTCTGTATCAGCAATGGTGGGAAATCCATAATTGATGGCACCGGCTGCCTGAGCGTGTTTTTCATCATCCACCGGCCCCAAAGCGAGGACAAAAGCAAAAACTCGGTTTTTGTTATAGCGAAGGACTTTCTGGTAGTCGCCGGGCTGGGCACCTCCAAAGGAAAGGGCGACTCTTGTGGCAAAACCGAGGGAATGGACCGTAGCGGTCACGTCCTCACCGAAGGGCACGAGGCGCGTTTCCCAGCCCATTTGGATCCCTTCTTCCCGGAGCTGTTGGGCCATGGACTTTCCATTTGTTGAAGCGGACATGAATACGTATAGGTTTTTTTCCTGCAGTTCCCTGGCAATCCTGACGGCAATCTCTTTGGATGGGCAGTACCCCACGCAGGCCGCAAAACCAGGGGCTGTTCCATCCACGAATTCGATGCCTCTCTCCCTCATGATGATGTCGTTGGCTGCCCCCAACCAAAGATGCTCATCATCAGGATTTGGCGCGGGAAAGTAGGGGAGTGGATTCTGTGTGTATTTGATGGCTTCGATGATTTCGTCGGCAAACAGGGTGGCCATTCCCGCATCCAGAGTGCTCCCAAGGTAGGGAACCCAAAGCCTTTCGGACGGCAGCGGAGGAAGAAGTTTTTTTGCCTGCTCCATCAGCTCAAGGAGTCCTTCGAGGGTTTGAATTCGCCGTCCCAGGATTCCGTGCGATATCGGAAGAAAATAACCCGTGTTGGGAAACTCCACCTTTGCCGCCGGTCCCTTTTCCTGGATTGCTCGGCTGAGCTCCTTTTCTGCCCGCTCCACTATTTTTTGCGCTCCACGAATGGCTTTAGTTGCGATCAGCTTGGACATCGATCAGACCTCCAGATCCCGCCTCATCTCCATATCGAAAAGGACCCTTTTTTTGTCTTTATCGATCCCCAGGATTTTCCTTTTTTTGTTTATGTGGTCGATTATCATCGCAGCCATTTTAGAAGGATCCGGCTCGGCGGCCCATTTTCCTCCCAAGCTTTTTTCAAGGCTTTTGAAGATGTGTTCGCTGAATATATCACTCCCGCTGACGGGAAGACCTATCCCAAAAACCGTAAAAACTCCAGAGGACACAAAATACTGGCCGATAGCGATGGCCTTTTCGCTCATCCATTCAGGAGCAGCGCCGGCCACAGGAAGCTCGCTGATATCTTCCCCCAGTCCGCCGACTTTTACCATCTCGGAAAGGGCCATCAGGATCCGGGAGTTGTCCACACAGGATCCGGAATGGAGGACAGGAGGCATTCCCACAGCCCGGCAGACTTCCGCCAATCCTTTTCCGGCCAGTTTCTCCGCGGATTCAGGCGTGAGGAATCCGGCTTTCGCACAGGCAATAGCCGAGCACCCTGTCTGCACAACCAGGATGTCGTTTGCGATCAGCTCTTGGACAACTTGGACATGCCCTCGATCATGGGTTACCTTGGGATTGCAGCAGCCCACAACGCCCGCCACACCCCTGATCCGGCCGTTGATGACATTGTCGTTGAGCGGAGTGTATGATGTGCGGAATGTCCCCCCCAGCATATAATTGATCGCCTCATGACTGAATCCTGCAATCAAGTCCATCTTTTCCTTGGGAATGTTGACCTCTCCACGGTTTGGGAAATTCATGATGGCTTCTTTGACGATGTCTTTGGCCGTCTGCAGGGCATTTTGTTCGGAAAGCGGAAAATAGGCGACTTCTTCCATTCTTCCCTTTGGGGATGTCGTGATGAGCTCGGTATGGTAGCGCCTGCTGACCTCCGGAAGGGAGGGCATGATACACTGTACGTCCACGATCATGGCGTCTACGGCGCCCGTGCTCAGGGAGAGTTCCTGCTGCAGGACGTTCCCCGCAATCGGCAGGCCGTGTCGGATCAAGATTTCATTGGCCGTGCAGCAAATTCCAGCCAGGTTAATCCCCGCCGCACCTTTGGATTTGGCCATGTCCAGGAGGTCTTTGTTTTTTGCCGCTTTGACCAGCATTTCCGAAAGCACTGGTTCGTGCCCGTGGACCACGATATTCACGTCTTTTTCTGATAGAACGCCCAGATTCACCTGGCCGCGGATGGGGGAAGGGGTACCGAACAGGATATCCTGAAGTTCTGTGGCAATCATCGATCCGCCCCAGCCGTCGGCCAGGGCTGTGCGGGCGGCGTGGAGCATGATGTTTCGGTAATCATGATCCACACCCATGTTTGTCCGGTGCATCATCTCCACGATTTCGCGATCGATCCCCCGGGGAGTGATTTTCAACTGCCGCCAGAGCTTCTGGCGTTTGGAAGGCGCCTGTTTGATAAAACCGATCTCTCCATCCTGCTGTCCGAAATTTGCCAGAGCTTTTTTCGCTATGTCTTTGGCGATTTCCTGTTTTTCCCGGCCTTTGGTATCGATCCCGAGAACATGGGCCACTTTTATCAGTTTGTTGACGTCTTTGATCGTGTATCCCGATTCTGGAGATGTGGCCGCAATCAGCAGGATTTTCGCGACCTCCCGTCCATGGTCTGAATGGGCCGCTGCTCCGGCTGCAACCATCCGGGCAAAGTTTCGCGCAACGATCACTTCGGCGGTGGCCCCGCAGACACCCCGCTGTGGGGATTTACCCCTGGGATTTATGCGGCAGGGGCCCATGTAGCAGAGGCGGCAGCACAGACCCTGTTCCCCGAATCCACAGCGTGTTTTTTGCTGGTCAGAGCGGTCCCAAACGGTCTCGACTCCCTGCCGGGAGGTTCGCTCAAGCATTTCATTGACCGTTTTATCGATACTTTTTTTCTGTGATTTTTCCATGTCTTTCGATCCCATCAACCTGAATCCCTGATGATCCGGCTCACCTCGGACAGGTGCTCAAATATTTTTTCGGATAAATCGACCGGAAGAGATCCTGTTCCGCAACTGGGTGTTATCAAACTCTTTTCCCGGATTAGATTGGGATCGATTCCTCTGCGGGCCAGGTTATTGACGCCAGATTCCCATTTTTTCACAAGGGAATCAGCGGTCTCTTCGTTGATTTTTTCCGAAGTCGGCACAATACCCCAGGCCAGGACTCCTCCCTTTTCCAGGAAACTTTTAACCTGGACGGGGTAGTAAGCGATCGTGTCGGCATAATCGTAGGCATCGAAGCTGATTACATCCGCACCGGCATCAATCAAAATGGTCCATTCGGTATTCCCGCAGCAGTGAATGCCGGCAATGGCGTCTTCTTTGTGTACTGCCTGGATGACCGCGTTCAAATGCTCCACCACATCCGCACGATTCAGGCTTACATAGGTGGAGGAGCCGAATCCTGAGAGGATGGGTTCGTCGATAAAACAGATCTGGCCGCATCCCAGGAATTTGAACTTATTCAACAGCCAGCGGGCTTTCATTTCGGTCCCTTTGACGATGACATCGCGGAACAAATCATTATAATAGATGGCGCGTTTATTTTCGTCCACGCGGCCCAGCCCCACGGTTATTGGGCCCGTGACATGGCTTTTAAAGTACTGGAGGCTGGGAAGAGCATTTTTAGTTAATTTTTTTTCCATGGCATAGATGCCGCGGCTGAATTCGTTGGTTATTTTAAAATGTTCCAGATTTTCGGCGATATAATTTTCGTAAAACACCTCGAAATCGGCAGTGACATCCTTATCGGTTTCGAAATACATCCGCTTCTTCTCCTCGTCCAACACCACACAGGGGATCCCTTCGCTGTACTGGATTTCCATTTCCTCTCTGAAGTTTGTGTTCGGAAGCTGGGGCCAGATGGGGATTTCGGGAATGGAGTTCAGGATGATTTCACAGGCAGTGTCCGGATCGGCATGAGGCATACTTCCGATGGCCGTGGGGAGACATTTTGGTTTAAAATCCATGTGTTACCTCCGGTCTTTCCGGTACTTCAGAATTTTACGGACATATATAGTACCACAAATGGTGTCATTTTCAGAGATATATCACTAAGCGGTTACCAGAGCCAGATTTGTGCCGATTTCTGAAGACATCCGAGAAACTGAGAAGGGCGCTGAGAACAGAAATTTTATTTTGAATATTCCGGGGCGGGGAAATTCAACGATTCGACAAAGGACTCTTGGAATCGGGGATCTGTTGCAAGGGAGATGTAGCGGACCTTTTTAATCAGGGATTCCGTTTTTCTCCGGGCCTCTTTCGACAGCAGCAGCGCTCTAGCTCCGGCCAAAGATGAGTTCCCGATGTAAACGATTTTTTCCGGATCGATATCAGGCAAAAGCCCGATTCTCATGGCATTTTTTGTATTCAGGTAATTTCCGAAAGCGCCTGCAATGAAAATCTTGTTTAAATCTCCTTTTTTTAGCTGGAACTTTTCACAGATCATCCGGATGCCCGTTTTAACGGCGGCCACAGCCAACTGGATCTCCCGAATGTCCTGCTGTGAGATGGAAATTTTGTCTGTGATCACTATTTTGTCGCCCGTTTCATTGATTTTTCCGGTCTGTGTTATTTTCCCTTCATCCAGATTCATCGCGATCAAATCGATAAGGCCTGTCCCGCATATGCCCCGCGCATTTTCTCTTCCGATCGTATGCAGGATGAGCCGGTTTTTCTTTTCGGCTTTATATATCGCTCCCGGCAGGGCAAGCATTCCTGAGCTGATATTCATGCCCTCAAAAGCCGGGCCGGCTGCAGTGGAAGTCGCTACGAATTTTTTTTCGGTTTTGAGAACGATTTCCCCGTTTGTGCCCAGGTCGATAAACAGGTTATTGCCTTTGCGATTGGCTAAACCTGCTGCCTGGAGTCCTGCAGAAATATCTCCGCCGACAAAACTCTTGATGTTCGGAACGACATAAGCTTTTGCATTCCGGTTTATTCGGAATCCCAGCTTGCTCGCCGGGAGTTCTGACAATCTGTGAAAGACAGCGTGAAAGGGAGAGACTGCAAGTGTGTCGACAGGCAACCCGAGGAGCAGATGGTTCATGGTTGTATTGCCTGCAAAGATGGTTTCATAGACATGATCAGGTGAAATATGCTTTCTATCCAGGATGAGCTTAATCATCTGGGATAAAGTATTCTGAACGGAACTCTGCAGTTTTTCCAGATTATCTGGGGCTCTATAGGCGAAAGAAATCCGGGAAACAACATCCATCCCGTATTTCATCTGGCTGTTGTTTTCTGTTTCCGTATCGATTATGTCGCCTGAGTTCAAGTTGACGAGCTCGACAACCAGAGTAGTTGTTCCCAGGTCTATGGCCAGCCCAAAATTCTGCTCTGTCGTATCTTCGGATTCAACAGCCAGGATTTCTTTATCATTGTACAGAGCGGTTGTGACTTTGAATCTGTTATTTTCCAGCGTCCCAGGAAGCGCTCTCAATAAACTTAAGGGGACATCCAGGTTTTTTTTTCGAAAATGTTTTTTCAATTCGCTCAGCAAAGAATGGGGATGAGCCAACTCAGGTTTGTTGAGTTCCACAAAATATTTTTTTACACAGGAATTGATGACAAGAGGCCGTTTTATCCCTGTCTTCAGAATGGACGTTTTCTGGAGAAGGGATTCATGCGGAATATTTATCACCACATTGCCCGATACTTTGAATCGGCATGCCAGCCTGTGGTTTTGGTTGAGTTTTTTCATCTGGATCAGAACGTCTTCATGCTCATCAGGGGGAGGCAAAAACCCCTCGAGAATCTCGACAAAACACTTCCCGCATAAGGCTCGTTTCTGACAGTACAGGCTGAGATCGATGCCGCTTTCTAGAATCTTATCTGCAAGCAGTTCGCCTTTTTGTGCCTGGATTGTCCTATCAAAATTGCATATTTTTATTGTATAAACCATTGTCTAAATAGAGTGTAGCATATCTCATTTTCCGGCGGAAGTAGGATCGGAGAGCGCAGCCAAAACGAGCACGGCCGATGTGAAAAATTCCTGTCCTTTGAATCGGGATAGAAGAAAGATCATAAAGATGGGAATGCAGAAGATTCTGAATAGGATGAAGCAAATGGGAATATTCATGTGATTGAAGAAGTATAATAGCGTAAAAGGAATCTAAAGTTCAAATGGTCGTAAGTTGATTTCGACCAGCAGCCTTAGTCTTGACAATTAATGCTCCTGGGCTTAAAAAAAGAGGCGAGATGGTTTTTAAAAAGTGTCCTGGCCAAGATCTCAGCCGGAAAAAAATGGAGGAAGTTGTCTGCAATCTGCCTTGTCCCAAGTGCGGTTCTGAAGTGGAATTCTTTTTTGATGACAAAATGCGTATCTGTCCCCGATGCGGAAACAAAGTGTCGAAGAGTGACATCCAATTGCTCCAAGATTTTGGCTGTGCCGATTGGTGCGCAGCTGCAGAAAAATGCATCGGGGCCGATCTTTATGCAAGATTAAAAAAAGTGAAAAAAAAGTAAGGATTTTTTTTCATGCTCACAATTTAAAAATCTGTTTTTATTGTTTGATCGTGATCGGCTCGATTTTTGGGAAGATGCTGAATCCTGCGTTTTTTATCTCTTGGATGAATTTAGGTAATTCTTCCTTGAAGAAGCGGTTGGTTTTGTAGAGTTCCTGATAAACGGCCGCTTTCAGGTTCTGAAATTCCTGGCGATGACCGGCCGTCGGCGCATCGAAGGAGGATTCCAGGCGGGATTCGAGCATTGCCAGGCGCACAGACAGCTCCGTTTCTGCATAGATACCGGAACGTTCTTTTGGAGGTGCGAGGCGGTCCGCATATCCCTTTAACCTTTTTTTAAATTCTTTGGCCTTAATCCGGATGTACTCCTGCTGTTTCTCTTCCAATTGATCAATTCTCTTCAGCACTTCATCCAAAGCCTGTATGGACTCTTGGATTTTTGTGTAGGCAGCCGTACAAGCTTCGATGTATTTCCCGTTTTCCAGGATCAGGTTGTATTTTGCCCTCCGGTTTGCCTGGGATACAGGATATCTTGGGTCAGCCAGGACTTGAAGGTCATCTTCAACAATAACATCGTCCATTTCGATCCTGACCTTATAAGTTCCCGGAAGGACGAACGGACCCGTCGGAGGGAAAAAACCCTCATTGGGATCACTCAGAGTTTTAAAGGGTTCCCGGCGCAAATCCCAGCTCACACGGTTTATACCCGGCTTCCTAGTTCCCTTAATCGTTCTGATGGCCACCCTCTGATTGTCAAGAATTTTGATTTTGATCTGGTCTTCCTTTGACTCATCATCATCGATTTTTTTTCCAGTTTTTTGGCTGTCGTTTTTGGGGATTTCTGCGGGGGGGAGGCCTAATGAATAGGTGATTAAAGCACCGTATGGGCGGTTCTTCCCCTGAAATTCCATATTTCCCGGTGTGAGATAGCCGAGGCTGAAATAAGAAGTCTGGAATTGGTAGGTGTCGGCCATCTTAAACAGGTGCAGTTTTTTGGCCATGATGGTTGTGGAAATCTCCCGCAGGGGTTGGATATCATCCAGGATATAAAGAGACCGGCCGTGTGTCCCGATGACCAGGTCGTTGTCCAGGGGGTGGATCACCAAGTCGCGGACAGGAACGGTCGGCAGCCCGTTTGTCCACTTCATCCATTCCTTGCCCCGGTCGAAGCTCACATAAAGCCCGAATTCCGTGCCGAGGAACAGCAGGTTTTTCTGAACAGGATCTTCCCGGATCACATGGATGAACCCGTCGATGGTCGAACTAGCTAAATTTTTCCATGTCGCCCCAAAATCTGTTGTCATAAATACATAAGGAGTCCAATTCGACCGCCTGTGGTCGTCGAATACCACGAATGCTGTGCCCGGTTCGTGATGGGAAGCCTCGATGTGCGGACACCATGTGCCGGAGGGCACGCCCTTGTCTTTCATCCCGATTAATTCCCCGGAAAGATCTTTCCATGTTTGACCGCCGTTTTTTGTTAGCTGGACTTTTCCATCATCCGTGCCTACCCAGATCACACCGTTTTGGACAGGGCTTGGGGATATGGTCATAATCGTGCAGTGATCTTCAGCATGGGTGACATCTTTGGTCAATCCACCGCTTTCCGCCTGCTTTTGTTTTTCCGGATTGTTCGAAGTTAAGTCAGGACTGATCATCTGCCATGTCCGTCCTTCGTCTGTGCTTTTGTGTAAAAATTGGCTGCCGTAATACAAGGTTCCTATGTCCAGGGGATCGACGGCGATGGCGGAGTTCCAGTTGAACCGCAATTTTACCCCAGGCGGTCCGGGGGGACGGATGTCCTTCTGTTCACCGGTGACTGTGTTGAAGCGAACCAGCCATCCTCCTTGAGACATGGAATAGCCGAGCTTGGGGTCTCGAGGAATGGGAAGAGTTCCGAATCCATCACCCCAGCCGACAGACTGCCAGTGAAAATTGAAAATGGCCGTGCCCTGGAGGACGCGGCTGGGGCCCCGCCAGGAACCGTTGTCCTGGAGCCCTCCGTAAATGTTATACGGATTTTCCAAATCCACGCTGATGTGGTAGTACTGGCCGAGAGGGAGGTTTTGGACAAATTTCCAGTGCTTGCCCTCATCGTAGCTGATGCCGATGCCTCCATCTCCCCCGACCACCATGAAACTGCCGTCATCGGGATGGATCCACAGCTCATGGAAGTCGCCGTGAACGGCAAAAAATCCCATCAGGCGCTTGAAGGTTTTTCCGCCGTCGATGCTGACATCCAGAGGGCTGGAGAGTCTGTAGATTGTGTTTTCATTTTTGGGGTTCACACGGATATCGGAATAATAAAAGGGTCTGGGACTGACTCCCGGTTTGTCATTCACGATTGTCCAGGTGCTGCCGCTGTCTTCAGACCGGCATAGAGCACTCTTTTTGGCTTCGATCAGTGCGTAGACAATATTCGGGCGGCTGCGGGAAAAGGCGAGTCCCATGCGGCCCAGCTCGCCTTCGGGAAGGCCTTCTTTCGAGGAGAGTTTTTTCCATGTTTCCCCTGCATCGATGCTGAGATACAATCCGCTCCCCGGACCTCCTGATTTGAAAAACCAGGGCCATCTCCTGTGTTCCCACATGGCGGCGAGAAGCCGATTGGGATTGCTGGGGTCCATGGCCAGGTCGGCGGCACCGGTTTTTTCATCGACATACAAAACTTTTTTCCAGGTCTTTCCCCCGTCTTGGGTTTTAAAAACCCCGCGCTCAGGATTTTCCCCCCAGGTCGTTCCCATGGCCGCAGCATAGGCCACATCCGGATTGTGCGGATTCAAAAGGAGCCGGCTGATTCTCTCTGTTTTTTCCAAGCCCAGAAATTGCCAATTTTTGCCCCCGTCAAGAGTTTTGAAGACCCCCCGCCCGACGCCTGCGCTGTTGCGGGGATTGGCCTCGCCGGTGCCGACCCAAACAATTGCGGGATTGGCAGGATCGATCGTGACATCACCGATAGACGAGGTGGATTGTTCGTCGAATATCGGATTCCAGGTGACTCCTCCATCGGCGGATTTCCAGATGCCTCCCGTTGCGGCCCCCACATACATGATTTTGGGATTGGCGGCTACCACATCGACACAGGCGATTCTCCCGCTCATTCCGGCCGGACCGATCGCGCGGGGTTTCAGACCGGAAAAATAGCTGGCATTGATGCTGTCGTCGGCAAAACTCCCGGGAACCAAGAATAAAAGGCAAAGAATAAATAAGAATAAGATCAAACAAGATTTAAAACGCAATTGACCCCAGATCATTTCTCCCTCCGTTTTAAAGAGCGATGCCCCGCTATTTTACAACGAAGGAAATCAGGATGGAAGGATTTTTTAAATCGCCATAATCGGCCTCCGAATCCAAGGTAGTGCTGTCTATGTTGATGATGGCCAGTTTGGTTTCTGCTTGTTTGGCTCTCAGGGGGATATCAGCGGCAAAAAAATCATAGGCAATATGAAAATATCACAAACAAAACGGTGAGATCAATGTACTCCCCACACTTTTCGGCCGCAAAGGTTAGCCTTTCAATTTTCAAATTAAGAGAATGTTTTCATTTTCTATCGTCATTCTTTAAGGGTGTAAAAAAATGGATGATGAATAAAAAAGTTAAAAATTCCATAAGATTTTGGCCGAAATATGAGAGGCCGAGAGAATTGTTTTTAGAGAAGGGCCCTGAGCATGTTTCTGACGCCGGGCTAATTGCTATTTTATTGCGGTCAGGCACAAAAGGAAAAGATGCAGTATCCCTAGCCAGAGATCTGATTAAGCACTTTGGGGGGCTCAGAGGATTGTTA
This sequence comes from uncultured Eubacteriales bacterium, assembly GCA_964580235.1. GTDB lineage: Bacteria > Acidobacteriota > Aminicenantia > Aminicenantales > Aminicenantaceae. The sequence goes on from CAZOJY010000059.1 coordinate 12,298, forward strand.
AACGCTGAGAAATCAGAGCTTGATAAAATTAATGGTTTGGGAAGTGCCAAAATAGCCCAGCTCTTAGCTGCAACAGAAATTACTAAACGTCAGCTCAAAGAAGAGATAATCGGGAAGAATTATGTAGAGAGTGATAAGGATGTTCTGGAGTATCTTTCTTTGTCTATGAAAGATCTAAAAAAAGAGTTTTTCAAGGTTGTCTATTTAGACAAAGCTAATACAATTTTGGAAGTCACAACTATAGCAAGAGGCACGGTAGATCAAGCTTCCATATACCCAAGAGAAGTAATAAAAAGCGCAATAAATAAAAATGCGAGTGCTGTTATTTTTGTGCATAATCATCCCTCTGGATGCAGGAAACCAAGCCAGTTTGATATAGATATAACCAAGAAGCTCATTTCAGCATGCGCGGCCGTTGATATAACTCCTCTAGATCACATTATAATTACTTTTCATGGACATATCAGCTTGAAAAGCAAGGGATTATTTGAAACAAGTTAATTTCATAATTTATGTAGTTTAACTCTATAATAAATGTAGATAAACTATAAAATTAAATAAAATTATTGACAAGTACATTAATTTTATTTATATTTTCTTGCAGAGCTTAAAATTTAGGTTGAATAGTACAAAAGATGGTTGAGATTATGGAAATAATTAATCTGGAAGTATTAAAAACTCACCTTTGGAAATCTGCGGATATTTTAAGAGGCCATATTGATGCAGCAGACTATAAGAATTATATTTTTGGTCTTCTTTTCTTGAAGAGAATATCCGATGTTTTCAAAGAGGAAGCGGAGAAAATAGTAAAAGAAACCGGCGATAAAAAGATTGCATACGAAGATAGGGATTATCACGATTTTTTTGTCCCAAAAAAAGCTGCATGGAATCATCTCAAATCATTAACACATAATATTGGTGAGGCTATTAACAAGGCCAACGACTTATTGGAAGAAGAAAATCCCGAAAGTTTAGAAGGAGTGCTATCTGTTGTTGATTTTAATGATAAAGACAGATTGCCTGATCATATTCTTTCTCAATTGATTAATCATTTCTCTAAAATCAGACTAGGCAATAGGGATTTAGAAAAGCCGGATATCCTGGGTGATGCCTATGAATATCTTATAGCTCAATTCGCTTCAAGTGCCGGGAAAAAAGGAGGAGAATTTTATACGCCTAAGGAGGTTGTCGAGTTATTAATTAAAATTTTAAATCCACAAGAGGGGATGAGAATCTGTGATCCTGCCTGCGGCTCGGGCGGCATGTTGATTCAATCTGTTCAGTATTTGAAAGAAAATAAACAAAATCCTAAAAATATTTCGCTTTATGGGCATGAAATAAATGTAGGAACATGGGCAATTTGTAAGATGAATCTGCTCCTTCACGGCTTAAAAAGCGCTCAGATCAAAAGATGCGATACTTTACGGGATCCCCAATTGCTATCTCATGGGAAATTGATGCAATTTGATACTGTCATTGCTAATCCACCCTTTTCTTTAAAGAATTGGGGATATGAAAAGGCTCAGAATGACCCTTATAGTAGATTCCGGTTCGGCATTCCTCCGAAAGGATATGCCGATTTTGCTTTTGTCCAGCACATGCTTGCTACTATCCATGCAAACGGAAAAGTCGGAGTTGTTCTACCGCATGGCGCATTGTTCCGAGGAGGAGCAGAAGAGAGAATAAGAAGAGGGATAATCGGAGAAGATATGCTTGAAGCTGTTATAGGATTGCCGCCAAAGTTGTTTTATGGAACTAGCATTCCAGCCTGCTTGTTCATCTTGAATAAAAATAAGTCCAAAGAAAGAAAAGGAAAAGTGTTCTTTCTTTATGGTGCTGGTGATTATCAAGAAGGGAAGAAGCAGAATAAATTACGGGATGAAGATATTGAAAAAATGGTCTTAGCATTCAGAGAATTCCAGACGATTGAGAAATATTGTCGTCCTGTACCTGCGAATGAAATTCAGCAAAATGATTTCAATCTTAATATAACCCGCTATATTGATACTACAGAAGAAGAGGAGAAAATCGATATACAGAAAACTATAAATGAATTGAATGAGTTAAAGAAAGAATTCAAGAAAACAGAGGATAAAGTTTTTAATTATTTGAGAGAGCTGAATTTTAAGGCATAACCATGTTTAAAGGGAAAAAAGAAATAGAAGCTGTTCTGATGGCACTTTCTGAACAGCTCGATGTAGAGGGAACCGGACGAATTGAAATGGTTGTATGTGGAGGTGCTGCTTTGAACGTGATCGGCTCTGTCCAGCGTACTACTAAAGATATGGATGTTGTTGCGTTTGTTGAGAGAGATAAAAATGGCGCGGCTTTGTTAACAAAAGTGAGTCCTCTAAATCCTGCAATTATGGCAGCAGCCAAAAGAGTGCAGAGAGATTTTAATCTGCCGGAGAATTGGCTTAACACAGGTCCTGCATCGGTTTTAGATTTTGGCTTGCCTGAGGGACTTATGAAGAGAGTAGAGACTCGTATTTATGGAAGAAGTCTTATCATTCATTTTCTAGGCCGCTATGACCAGATTCATTTTAAGCTTTTTGCCGCCGTTGATCGAGGCCGGCCTGATGTCCATTTTGACGACTTAATGAGCCTACAACCTTCAGCACATGAACTGGAAGATGCAGCACGCTGGAGCATGACCCAGGATCCTTCGGATCCGTATAAAGAAGTCCTTAAGGAGTTCCTTTCAAAAATAGGATATAAAGATGTCGCAGAAAGAATTTAAGCATTTTTTCTTAGAGAATATTTTAAATTTTCTCTGGAGGCAGTGGTCTTCTTTGGGAGTTGCCGGTGGTGCAAGATCTGAGGACGAATGGGTTATCGATCCTGAAGCTCTTCTCCTATTCTCGATTGAAATAAGTAGAAATGAGCCCCGCCTTTTTGATGAGATTCTGGATTGGCTGGTGGTTAATGGAAGATGGATAGATATCCAGCGCCTTCGGGGGATAGTAAAAAGCAAAGATGAGAAAACACAACGTCTGATGAGTGCGGTTGCTTATTTTTTATCCCAGGAGGCCAAGTCCTACAGAAGAAAATGGCAGGCATTAGCTGGATTGAAAGCATCTGATTCAAGAGTTAAGGAAGAAATGCTGTTCACTTCCAGGGAAGGAGAGCCTTTCCCCAGACCTGGAGAAATATCAGAACCATTTAATATGTATGGATTCTTACGGGAAAATTTTTCATTACGAAAAATGTCAAGGCCAGTATCTGTTGCAGCAAGAAGCAATATGCGGTTTTTACTTAGGGCCCTTTTTGGGATAGGCTCCCGCTCAGAATGCATCCTTTATCTTCTTACTCATGAAGCTGGCCATCCAGCAGAAGTGGCTGACGCAATCGGTATTTCTGTAAGGGCTGTGCAGGATGCCTTAATTGAGCTTTCAGATTCTGGATTAGTAATGACCAGAATCAAAGGGAAGCGAAAAATCGAATACTGGTTATCTCAAAAAAAATGGGGAGAGTTTCTTTTAGGAGCGAACTCAGATGAACAAAAATTGCCTGTGTGGCTTGATTGGATTTCGCTGTTTTCGGCATTGAATACTGTTTGGGGTGTTCTAAGCGAAATTGAAGAAGTTGTTTCAGATTATCTGCGAAGTTCTAAGCTGCGTGAAGCTATGGAAACCATAAGCCTTGAATTTTCAAAGAGCGGCTTGGATTTGCTTGCTGTGCCAGGTGAAGGAATAAGCCCAGATATGTATGAAGAGGAATTCCAGAAATTTATTGCTAAAGTGTTGAGAATCGGCGGAGAGAAATAGAGAGAAAAAGATGGAACGGGTTGAGAGTCTACGAACCGAAAATAAATTCAAAAAAACAGAAATAGGTGAAATTCCTGTGGATTGGGAAGTTAACAGGCTAGAAGAAATTTTATCTCTAGATTATGGAGGTGGATTGCCGGAAAATAAAAGGAAAGGAGATCAATATCCTGTTTTTGGTTCAAATGGAATTATTGGCTATCATGATACCTTTCTTGTTAAGGGGCCAGGTATTATTATTGGAAGAAAGGGTACAGTTGGAAGTGTTACTTGGTCAGCTGAAGATTATTGGCCAATTGATACTACTTATTATGTTGTTCCACGCTTTGGTGAGATTGATTTGAAATGGCTTTATTATGTATTGAAAATATTGAAACTAAATCAGCTTAATGCAGCTACTGGAATCCCAGGACTTAATAGGAATGTTGCACTAAACATAAAAATGCCTATTCCTCCTCTTCCTGAGCAAAAAAAGATTGCGGAAATTTTAGTATCTGTAGATGAAGCTATTGAAAAAAAGCAAGAGATTATTGAAAAGACAAAGAAGTTGAAAAAAGGCTTGATGCAGGAATTGCTTACTCACGGAATAGGGCATACTAAATTCAAAAAAACAGAAATTGGCGAAATTCCTGTAGATTGGGAAGTTGTTACGCTGGAAGATTGTGCTGCACGACAAAAATATTCTTTTGTTGATGGTCCTTTTGGTTCGAATCTAAAATCAATTCATTATGTAGATGAGGGAATTCCTGTTATGCAAAGCCAGTTTATTATAAGTGGAAAGTTCAGAGATGTTGGAGCTTTTTATATATCAGCACAAAAGGCAAGAGAACTAGTAAGAAGCAAAGTATTGCCTGGAGATATTGTAATAGCTAAAATTGGAATGAACTATGGTGCTTCTGCGACAGTTCCTGAAAATTATCCAGAGGCAGTCTTATCTGGGAATACAATGAAAATAACTCCAAATGATAATAAAGTTGTTCCTAGATTTCTTCAATTTTTATTGCATTATTTACGTATAAGCAAAGCATTTGATCAAATAGTAAGTACCACTGCTCAGCCTGCAATAACTTTGAAAGGTGTGAAAAATCTTAAGGTGTCTTTACCAATAATTAAAGAACAAAAAAAGATTGCAGAGATATTAACATCGGTGGATGAAGAAATAGAGAAAGAGATGGAGCAAAAAGAAAAAGCAGAGAATATAAAGAAAGGTTTGATGCAGGTTTTGTTAACTGGTAAAATCAGAGTGAAAATATAAAGGGACTGGTTGAATGTCAGGGGAAAAATTCAACGAAGACACATTATCCGAAAAGCCCGCCATCGAGCAGCTAAGGCGGCTCGGCTACAAATATATCCATGGGGACCAGTTTGACCCTGATCTTAAGGATGATTGCGAGCGAAAATCCCGAAGAGATGTCATTTTAGAGGAACGTCTCAAAAAGGCATTGGCTAAAATTAATCCTCATCTTACAGAGGATTCTATAATAAAAGCCATCCGGAGAATCACGCATATTCAAGCTGAAAACACGCTTGAAGCTAACCGCATTTTTCACAACTGCGTTATTGCCGGTATTTCCGTTGACCAGGACATTGGTGCTAGACGGCAAAAACAAACTGTCAATTTCATAGATTTTGAAAACGTCGAGAATAACGAGTTCTTAGTGGTTAATCAATTCTGGATCAGAAAGCATAAAACGACAGACAGGCCGGATATTGTTATTTTTATTAACGGCCTTCCTTTGGTTGTTATCGAATGTAAAAGCCCGGTCGCGAAACGAACCGGTGTTCTAAAAGCTCAGGAACAACTCATTCGCTACCAGGAAGAAATTCCTCAGATATTTCGAACAAACGAGATTATCATCGGCTGCAATCTTTTTAGAGCCAAATATGGATGCATTGATGAATCAGCAGAACATTATCATGAGTGGAAGGATCCCGGTAATAATAAGTTTCCCAACATGGCTGAACATCCCTCAGTTAAAGAGATGCTGGAGATGGGATTGATTGATGAAGAAGATATTAGCGGCCACCCCCCTATGCAGGAGGTCTTGATTGCTGGGCTTTTAAGAAAGCCAAATTTATTGGATATTATTCAAAATTTTATTGTTTTTGACTACAGCAAGGAAGAGCACAAAGTCGTAAAAAAAATCTGCCGCTATCAGCAGTTTTCCGCAGTTAATAAAATCGTTAGATGTGTAAAAAGCGGACCTGATAAGAGAGGAATCATATGGCACTGGCAGGGATCGGGCAAGTCTCTGATTATGCTTTTTTCTGCATTGAAATTAAGAAGAGAGCAGGAGAAATTAAAAAATCCCATCATTCTTATTGTCACAGACAGGAAAAAATTGAACCGGCAGATAAATGAAACTTTTATAAACTGCGGTTTCCCCAATCCTATACAGGCAGAGAAGATGGCTCACCCAGAACTCTTCGAGCTGCTGACCGGTGGAATTGGAATTACAGTTATGACGACCGTTCAGAAATTCCGCAAGCTTCTTGCAAAACCTTTATCCGAGGCTGAAAACATAATCATTCTGACGGACGAGGCGCATAGAACACAGTATGGCTTTTACGCTCTGAACTTAAGAAAGGCCTTTCCCAATGCAAGTTTTTTTGCTTTTACCGGAACTCCGCTTGATAAAAGAGACAGGAACACTTACCGGCATTTCAGTCCTCCCGGTAAAAAATATCTGGACAGGTATGATATGCGACAATCCCTGGAGGATGAAGCCACTGTTCCGGTTAAATATGAAAGCCGGCTTGCCAATCTTCAGGTGGTGGGAGCTTCGATTGACAGGCTGCTCAAAGAGCTCTTTCCAGAAAAAACTCCGAAGGAACTGGCTGAAATAAAAAGGCGGAATGCAACAGTGGATACTATCTTAAGAGCTCCACGAAGAATAGAGCGAATTGCCATAGATATCGTGAATCATTATGCGGAGAAAATTGAGCCCAATGGATTCAAAGCCCAAATTGTTGCTTCAGAAAGAAAAACAGCGGACATGTATAAGAAGGCGCTGGATAGACTTATCGATCCTTCCTGGTCTACAGTTGTCATGACGGTTAATAATGATGATCCTAAAGAATGGAAGGATAAATACCGCCGTACAGCCCAGGAAGAAGACCGGATTACAGGAAAAGATGTGTTTCTCAATCCATCAAATCCGCTTAAGTTTCTAGTAGTATGTGATAAGTTGCTGACAGGATTTGATGCACCCATTGAGCAGGTTATGTATCTTGACCAGAGATTGAAAGAACATACGCTGCTTCAGGCTGTTGCCAGAACAAACAGGCCTTATCCAAGGAAAAATTTCGGGCTGGTCGTTGATTATGTGGGTGTTGGAAAGGATCTGGCAAAAGCTTTATCGATTTTTGACAGTGAAGACCTTGTTGGTTTATTCAGCGTGGATGACTGGCATAGAGAAATTTCCTCATTGGAAGAGACTCATCAAAAAGCCATGCAATTATTCAAAACTGTTGACCAGGAGGCGTATCCTGCGGAAGTACTCCAGCATTGTCTCGAAATCCTTAAACCTGAAGATGTGAGGTCTAAATTTGAAGTATTATTCCGGGAATTTGCGAAAAGCATGGATATGCTCATGCCTGATCCTGCTGTTGAGCCTTTTACGGATGATTTCAAATTTCTGGGGATGGTCCGGGAAGGAGCGAGAAATCTTTATCGTGATGAAAGATTGAGTCTTGAAAATTGCAGCCGAAAGGTTGAAAAACTAATTCATGCTCACATTGTTGATACTGGAATTAAAAAAATCCTGGAACCTATAGAGATAACAGCTCCTGATTTTGAAGAAAAGCTAGATATTAAGGTAAGTACGAGGGCAAAAGCGAGCCATATTGAACAGGCGATACGTGAAACGATTCATTCAAAAGTTGGAGAAGATCCGCACTTTTACGAATCCTTAGAGGAAAAACTTGAGGCAATTATTGAAGAAGACAGCCAGAGGAGGAAGGATGAGGCAGAATTGCTTAAAGACCTGGTTATACTCAGCAAACAAGAAAAAGGGAGAGAAGTTCTTGCTAAAGAGAAAGGATTAACGCTTGATGAATTTGCTTTTTATGGATTATTGGAACCCTTTAGGGATGAACTTTTTGGTGAAAAGGATGAGAAAAGATGTCTTTTGACCAAGGAGATTGTTGAAATAATAAAAAACAAAAGAGTTGTTGACTGGTGTGAGAAAGAAGATATTCAAAAAGAGATGCGAAGAGAGATAAAAGACCGTTTGAGAGAGATTGGCTTTCATGACCGCAAGCTGGATTTTTTCACACGGGAAATTATGGAATTAGCAAGAGCAAGACTTAAGGATTAGAATGGATCATATTATCTTTGGCAACAGCCAGATAAAATACACAATAAAAAGGGGGAATCGCAAAAAAACTCTGGCCATCAATGTAACTCCTTCTTCCCAGGTTATTGTGCTGGCCCCAGGTCATTTGAGCCGTGAAAAAATCAGGACATTCGTCAAAAAGAAAGCCAGATGGATTATGGCTAAACAAGAACATTTCAAAAGATTGGCTGTGCTTTTTCCTGAAAGAGAGTTTGTAAGTGGAGAGCAAATTTTATTGCTGGGCCGAAGGTACCGATTGAAAATAGTGGAGGAAGAAAATTCGAGAGTCCCGAAATTGTCTGGGAGAAGGATATTCGTATCTGTAGATCGAAATCTGGATTCAAACAAAAGAAAGGAAATAATTAGAGACGTTTTGATAAAGTGGCATATCGCAAGGGCATCTAAGATTGTCAAGCAAAGGGTGAACCGCTATTGTAAACTGATGGATTTGTTTCCAAAAGAGGTAATAATAAAAGATCAGAAAAAGCGTTGGGCAAGCTGTTCGAAAGATGGCACATTAAGATTTAACTGGCGGATTTCAATGGCTCCGATTTCCATAGTTGATTATATAGTTGTACATGAGCTGTGCCATTTAAAGATAAAAAATCACTCCTCTGATTTTTGGAAGCTTGTTTCTGTTGCATTGCTCGATTATCAAAAGCGAAGAGATTGGCTAAAAAACAATATAGGTATTTTTAGACTTTAGTGTTATTTCACTTTGAGCCATACGTTTCGCGAAGCTTGTATTTGCATATTT
>CAZOJY010000060.1:0-20952 GCA_964580235.1 uncultured Eubacteriales bacterium
GAGCCGCCGAGAAGGGCGGTGAGCCAACACGGCCCACACAAAATGGAAGAGAACCATTAAAGGCTAGTCTGAAATGGTGAATAAGTTCCAACAAAAAGATGAGAGAGAATGGGAAAAAATCATCGCTTCTATCACCTTTAGCGGTTATTGACGGACAGTAATATAAAAGCCATATCTATATTAGAGCAGAACAACCAGAACAGATAAGAGAGGGCAATATTTGTCGAACTTATGACAAAAAATGACAAATTAAGCCAAGAGATTTTTAAGGAGAAAGCTAAGTTAATATTTTACAACAACTTAAAAATGTTTGTTTATGGTATGAAATTTGCTGTTATATAATAATATGTATAAGCATGTGAAGAGTTTATGATGAATGAAATCTTGCAATTCGAGCGGAGAATACATAGAATCGGCACACAGAAGCAAGATAAATATTTAAAGGGAAAAAAAATGGGAAAACGCCGACAAAAAGGGTACACATTTATTGAGATTTTGATCGTGGTGGGAATCTTGGGAATGATTCTTGCCGCTCTTTATCCAAGCATCATGAACACTTTGGAAACCCGAGGGATAGAAAATTCGGCAAGAAACATACTGACCACTATGCAAAAGGCCAAGTTTGAAGCTGTCAAAGCCAAACTCAACCACAGAGTCGGTTTTTTGGATGATGGCGGTGTCTGGTTCTATTTCATCGAGAGGGAAGACTCCCCCGGGACTTGGAACACCCTGCCGGGATTCGTCAGGAAAGAGATCCCGGAAAAACTGACGGTATCCCTCAATTTTCCGGATGTTACGGGAGTTCCATCCAAAGGGGTCGTATTTTCCCCTCTAGGATTCATAACTAATTTTGACGCCAATCAAAACAGCGTCTCTCTCCAAAGTGACAAACTCAGAAGGCAAGGACAGCCGGACCTGAGAGTCGTTGCTGTTTTTGCCGGAGGGTCGATCCATTACATCAAGACAGGAAGTTAGGCATGCGATTTACAAAAAAAATAAAAAATGAAGGATTCTCTCTAATTGAAGTGATGATCGGACTTGCCATTGTGGCCATTGCTATGCTCGGCTTGGCCCAACTTTTTACTTACAGTGTGATGAGCAATTCCCGGGCGGAGAGGATGTCGAATGCGACATTTCTTGCTCAGCAGCAAATTGATTATCACAGAAACTTGACGGCCGACGAGCTGAATACCCTGACAGCCGGAAACAACGATGAACAGATCGATGTCAACCTTGACGGCTCGATGGATTACCGCCGGGTGACCACAATTCAGACGACTGGGATTTCCTGGGAGATCCGGGTGCTCGTTTTTTCAGCGGAACAGTTGAATACGGCCGTGAATGACCTCATTGGAGATCCTCAGCAGTATCGTGTCAAAGCCGACCTCAGCACCATCATAAGCCGTTGATGCCCCCTAAATAAATACATCGAGAATAAAATGAAAGAAAAAAAATTGAGACAAAACGTCAAAACCTGGTGCAGATCCCTTCGTCCCGGTTTCACCCTCGTGGAACTTCTGGTGGGGAGTACGATTTTATTGGTCGTTGTCCTGGCCACCCTGTCCTTATACAGGACGAGCAACCAGATTGCAGTGGACCAGCAGCAGTATGCGGAATTGCAGCATGGTGTGCGCTCCGGTATGTATTTCATCTCTAGGGATACCCGAATGGCAGGAGCGGGTATGCCCATCGAGTTTTATGGGTATGCTTTGGAAGGCGTGGATAACGAAAACCAGGGGGCCGTTGTGGAGCCGGACAGGTTGGTTGTCATGGGAAATTTCGATGAACCCTTGAATCTGGAAATATCCAACTATCAGGGATCAGCGGCCAACCTGACCATTGAAGATTTCAGTTTGGAGCAGTTCCAATATCCCGATGAGTTTTATGAAAACAAAACAGTCCTCGTCCTTCCTAATCCGAGTTCGGGGTGCTTGTTCGGGGAGGTGAGAACCATAACCCATGTCTCACATGATGCAACAGGTCAGAATGAAAGGTTGAATTTTTCGCCGGGTTTGGCACCAGGTGTCAATCCTCCCGGTGGATTATCCGGGACCTGTCCCAGTTCCAACGACTATGATGGGGGGATAGTAACCTTCATCAACGTGAATGAATACTGGTTGGATGTTACAGGGAATTATCCGGGATTGACCGCAGGGACGGATGGGTACATCGGGAACGGTGAAGGAAATGTTCTGTACCTGACCATGAATGGGATCCATTACCCATTGGCCACAAACGTGGAGAACCTGCAATTTCGGTACAACGGGGATTTTGATGACGACGGTCTCCTGGATGGATTCGTAGAATGGCAGTCGACCTGGACGGGCGACATCACGATGGTCAGCCGTGTCCGCCAGGTAAAGATGTGGGTATTGGGCCAGACAGAAAATCCCTTCGTGAGCGTGGGCGCGAATCCCCCGGCAAATGTCCATTTGTACAGAAGGCCCACGATAGCCAACAGTCCCGGAGCCAGCAGTGACGACAAGCACAAAAGATTTTTGCTCGAATCCACGGCGAATGTCAGGAATTTGTCTTTGAATATATACAACACAGGGACTCGATAAATAAGGGAAAGTGAATACAATGAATAAATTCCGGTTTCAAAAAAAGCAGCGAAATCCCGGTTATGAAAAAGGATCGGGATTGATTGTGGTCATCCTTGTGATGGCATTCCTTGTGACAGTTGGCATCGCTGTGATCACCGTGACCGGTGTCGGTTCCCGAGTAGCAGGGAATGTCCGCGCTCAGCATCACGCATTTAACGCAGCCGAGGCCGGATTTGATGCCGCATGGATTGCCATCGAGGATTTATTCCTCAATGAAGCCTGGACAAGTTTTGATGGCAATTATTTAGTGGATCCGACCGGCATCGACCTCCCGGTGGATGTCAATTATTTCCGGAAATTGACAGACCAGGAATTGCTGACTTTGCTGGATTCCAACAGCGACGGAACACCCGACTATAATAATACCATCTTTTTCAAACAGGAATTTATCCCAGCCCAGGGAGGAGGGACCGACCCCCGCTACACATACACGGCTTTTTTAATCGATGACGAGCGCGGCGGTGGCACATCCGATCCCGGGGATGCGCTTCTTGTCTGTATCGGGACAGCCGGAACCGGGTCGACCATGTCCACATCCCGGCTTGAAATCCTATTGGCAGTAGAGCTCAATTGATAAAAGTCAATTGATATAGAAAAGGAAGAAAAAGATAGAGAAAAGGAAGAGGGGAAAATGACAAAAAAAACAAAAATCAAATTATTAATTCTCCCGCTGGCCGTTATAATCATCTTTGCTGCCATGCATCTTTGGGCGCAGCAGCAGTGCAATGAATATACCGGCACGTTCACTGAAGATTTCAGCACACTCACGTACAAAGACCATGCGTGGTCTTCGGTGCGGAACTGGACGCCTGCTCCGATCACGCTGAACTATTTGGGAGCCAATTTCGAGGTCACAGAGCCTTCCGGCATGGGGGCAAGAATCTACGTGTGCGATTCCGGCGACTTCGATGGGGATGGTCTGCCGGATTTGATCGGGCTGGACATCACCACCGACCCGGACAACCGTTTGATTCTGGTCAGAAATAACTATTCCGATTTAAACGGTGACGGCATGGATGATGACGGGATCATTTTTATGATTGATCCGACAGAAGTGTATGAGCAGGGCACGCACCTGGATGTCGGTCCAGCCTCTATTACAACAGGCGATTACAACGGCGACGGCCTGCTCGATTTTTTCTTCTATAAAAACCAGACAGACCAATTCGGGTACACGCAGTTTCTGGCCGCAATGTACATCAATGTCGGGACACCGACAGACCCGGATTTCAACACCTATGACATGTCGCCCAGCCTGGATTTCACGGGTATGTTCATGAGTTCTGGCATTTACGCCAACTGGGCCGCAGACCACCTGGCCTCTGTGGATATCGACGGGGATACGGATGTGGACATTCTTGTGATCAGCGAGGATAAGATATTTCTCGTCAGAAATCCCGGGACGGGCAGCTTTAGCTTGAACAACTTCTCCATCTCCGAACTGGCCTATGATCAAAACACAGGATTTTCAACCGGAAGAGGGGGATCCTCGGTCGATGCGGCGGATTTTGATAAAGACGGCGATATCGATATGATCGCAGCCACGGTGATGGATGTCGCCCATCTCGTCTACTACGAGAATGACGGGACCGGGAATTTTACCTACAGCGAAATCGCAATCCCGGTTCCCGCTTGTACAGGAACCGTTGCCACGGTTGTTGCAGATTTTAACAATGACGGTTGGATAGATATCTTCGGGGCCAACGACCGCTGGAATGCGGGCAACGAGGCTCACATGTATATCTGGAAAAATCTGGGTTTGGTGGAAACCTCGCCAGGAGTTTTTGAGCCGGATTTTCAGTTCCGGTGTTTGAACAATTGCCAGTCCATTCTTCCTCCTCCTCACGACGTGGATATGAGTGCCATGGTGGATTACGACCAGGATGGCGATATCGATGTGATTTTGGCGGATGCCAACCATTCGGGAGATTACTACCTGATCCGCAACGATTTGGCCGGCGTTTATGCCCTCAGCGGAGAGGCCCGGTCAACCGATGTGGCAGGCGCCCTTGATCAACGGCAGTATGCCGTTACCAAGGTCCGGATGACGCGGATTGAACAAAGGGTCGAGGGAGGTTCCAGTCAGGGCCTTTCGGTCGAGTTTTATGTCTCCAACAACGGCCGCGATTGGGAATTGTACTCGACATTTTTAGAGAATGACATCCACAACCAGAATAATCTTCCCTGGCACACATTCAACCATTACGGAGCGCGTCTATACTGGAAGGCCCTGCTGTCTGCAGAAGAAGACACCATGGCCGAATACGAGAACGCCTCGTTTGAAACACCAGAGGTTTATGAGATAAGCTTCGAATTTGTGTATGTTGACAGGAGAGAGTATTCCCGGACCACTGTTGCCGTAACCACTGTCGATGACAGCGGCCAGTCCAAAAAGTTTGTGATCGGCGGGACGTTTTATTTTCCCGGATGGCAGGGGCATTTGCGGGCCTACAATGTAACCAACACAACAGCCAGTTCAAGTTCTGGTTCTGTGCTCCGCACGGTCACAACCTCTGATCTATCCGCTGCATCCGGAAGGGATGTCAATGTCGATATTGCGGGAGTGACCATCGAATGGGATGCAGGAGAGCTGTTGAATACCCGAGCCGCTGGAACACGGACGATCTACACGGCTGTTCCGGGGGTATCCGGTCTCGGCAGGACGGATTTTACCACAGGCAATGTGGCTACACTCGGGCCGATTCTCCAGGATGTGAACAACGACAATGCCGGCCTGATCGATTTTGTCCGCGGAGAGGGCCGTTACTGGAAACTGGGAGACATCAATCATTCCCAACTGATCGTTGTCGGGCCTCCGAACGGAGCTGCAGGGCTGAAAGGGGCCGGGTATGACACTTTTCTCACAGCGAATCAAAACAGGCGGAAGGTCGTCTATGTGGGGGCCAATGAGGGAATGCTGCACTGTTTTGATGCCCTCACCGGGGAAGAGATTTGGGGCTTCATCCCGTACAATCTCCTTCCCAAACTGAAAAACATGTGGGCCGTCGATGCGGCAACCGGGGAAAGATATTTTTCCCGGGATGTTTACGTGGATGGAAGTCCTATGTCTGAAGATGTTTACATCGATGCCGACGGGGACGGCAGTCAAGAATGGAGAACCATTCTGATTTGCGGCCAGGGGCCCGGATATGGAAGCAGCATCGCCGGCGGGTTGAATTATTATTTTGCCCTGGATATCACCGATCCGTATGATCCTCAACCCCTGTGGGAATTCACCCACAAACGTGTTGGGGAAACCTGGTCCATTCCCGTTTTTGGGAAGATCTCGAAAAGCGGCACGGAAACCTGGGTGGCCTTTACAGGATCCGGGTATGACAATAACCCGGACTTACGAACAGGAAATCGATTTTATGCGGTCGATCTGGAAACCGGGCAGGAATTCTGGAAGTTTAACGCCAGAGAAGTTAACACCAAAACGGTTCACGGTTTTAGCTGGAATATAAAAAACACCATTCCAGGCTCTCCTTCAGCAATCGATTCCGATCAGGACGGAAAAACCGACAGCGTTTACTTCGCTGATCTCGACGGCAGGGTTTGGAAAGTTGACACCACGATCAACTTCAGGAGAAGGAGAAATTGGAGCGCCGTGGCGATCTACGAAGATGCCAACAACTACCCGATCATCACCAAGCCGGAAGCCTGGATAAACCCCGCATCTTCGGCTTCGGTTCCGCATGTGTTTTTTGGAACCGGGGGAGATGATGCGGCCCCGGGAGATACGACCTATTCATTCGTGGCCCTTCTGGATTCTCCAACTCCGGAAGTGGAATGGTTCCTAGGGGATCCGGTGCTGCTCAACCTCGATCCCGCCAAGGATATGGGCGACCTGGATGTCGGTGCGAAAGTCTGGTCTGATCCTGTAGTAGCCAACTATATCGTGTATTTCAGCACGCTGACCTTGAGCATAGAAAGCGTGGATCCCTGTGTCAACCTCGAAGGGGCAGGGAAGCTGTACGGGCGGTTTGTCCAATCGCTGGCAGGAAGTGCTGTCGGAGGATCGGCTTTTCGCGATGCCTCGGGGACGCTTCAGAACCTGGACCTGGCATCCAAGACGAGATCTGCCGTCGCCCTTGGCGATACCGAGAGGGTGAGCGGAAACCGGAAGAGAGAAGTCTACATCCAGGAGTATGATTCCACAGTCCAGAAACTCGAGCAGCCGGTGGGCGCCGTCCTAAAGATTAAGTCCTGGAGAGAGATCTACAAAGTCATCCGTTAGTTACGGTGTGCGAAAGAGGCCGAGATAGGCCTGAATAATAGATTCTCCCCAGAGCAGGGCAAAAAAAGCAGCCGGGGCCAAAAAAGTGCCAAACGGCAGGGAATACTGAAGATTCTTTTTTTGGAAAAGGATAAAAAGAATCCCGACGACCGCTCCTGCAAAAGACGCCAGGATAAGCGTGAAAAAAGTCAACTGCCAGCCAAGATAAGCCCCGATCAGCAGCATCATCGTCACATCACCCATACCCAATCCTTCTTTTTTTCGAAGAAGGTAGTAGACGCCGTAAATGAAAAGCAAGAATCCTGCGCCCGCAACGGCTCCGATCAACGCCTGCGTAAGGTTCAGGTTCGAACGAAAAGGAGCATAGATCAGTGCGAGGAATATTCCAGGCAATGTGATTTCATCTGGAAGGAGCTGGTGATAAAAATCGATAAATCCAAGCACGATCATCGCACTGGCGAAGAGACAGGACGCAAAGAAAAAAAAGCTAAGAGCGTGCTTCTGATAGATAAGTAAAAAGCTCAGGGGTGTCAGTATTTCGACAAGAAAATAGGAAAAAGGGATTTTGCCCCCGCATGTTCGGCATTTTCCCCTGAGAAGCAAATAGGAAAGGACAGGAATATTGTCATAAAAGTTGATTTTCTTTTTGCACTGAGGGCAGGAGGATGGAGGCCTTAAGAGACTCATCCCCAAAGGCAGGCGGAAAATGACAACATTCAAAAAACTTCCCCAGGCCAAGCCGAAAAGCAGGATGATGATTATCTCTTCCACCATTTTAACTGAGACTCGACCTTCCCTGTTTCAGGATTGTAGCTGTAATCTTTTTCATCCAGATCTTTTGGAATGGAATCCAATATCCCGGCGCGGACGAGCTGGTCCAGGTTGTCGGGAGCCCGGCCGTACATTTGCCGATATTTTTCGATGGCATCCTTGAGCCTAGCTATGTCCATAGCCGCCCTCACCTGATACAAGTGGTTGGATGCGATTTTTTTTATCCGCTCGTCATCTGTTGATTGATAAACCTCCAGCCAGTTTTGCCAGGCGGTCTGATAATCCGTTCCTTTGAAGGCTGCGTCGGCATAAAGCCTTTTAGCGATTGCGGGAGCGCCATCGATTTCCATGGTTTTTTTATAATATTTCCGGGCCAGTTCGTGATCTTTTATTGTTAATGAGGCATAGTGACCTGCCTGGTATGGGAAGATCCACTGGTCAGGGTTTTTTTCCAGACCCCGGTCAAGCACCTTAAATGCCACGTACGGATCTCTCGCTTCATACACGGCGATGATGGCGCCCATCTCATAGGGGTCGAGATAATGCGGGTCGAGTTCGGCAATAATCGAAAAAATGTGATCCAAATTATTGTATCTTTCGGCTATAGTGTAATTGCTGTAATACTGTATGGCCCAGATATAGACTAAATCAGCCATCAGGGAAGAATAACCGAATGTAGCGATCTTCAAATATTTTCCTGATGGGATGTAAATAATAGAAGCCCCAGGGAGATTTGCTCGGGGAATTTTGTCCACGATGATTTTTAGAGACATCGAAAGACCGCAGCTGAGAATTAAGAGAAAAATAAAAAAGCTCTTCTTCATGATGTTCAGATAAAATCCCTTCTTTGGAAAATCATTATGGCAAGAACAAGGATAAAAAAGGTATAAGCGATGCCGTAGAGGGTGGAATAAATGAAAATTTTCGGCGGAATCGGGAGATGGTGGACGACTTCTGTTTTAAAATTGAAGTTTTCCAGATCGGGCAGAAAAACGTAAAGAATCCGAGCAAAGGTTTTGATTGCACCCCGCGGAATTTTATTCAAAAGTGTTTCCAGCCCCCAGGAAAGATGCCCGATCAGATAAAAGGATAGTGAAAAGAGTGTGCTGAGGATAGGAGTGGAAAAACAGGAAAACAGCATGGCTACGGCCGTGATAAGACAGAGTTCCATGAAGATGAACAGGATGGCGATGAAAATAGGCGCCTCGAGCGGATAATGGTGGAGAAGGATAAGCACAAGAAAAATCAGCGCCATTAAAACAAGCATGACAAAAAGAGTCAGCAAAAGCCCCAAGTACTTCCCGAGAAGAAATTGATAGCGCTGGATCGGCTTGGAGAGAAGGGTGTAAATGGTTCTTTTGTCGATTTCTTTGTACACAAGGCCGGTTCCGATTAAAATTGCCATCAGGACGCCGAACAAGGATAGAGATGCCAGTCCTACATCCGTGATGATTTTCGCTCGATCCCCGACCGTTAGGAGTGCCAGTATTCGGGAAAAGATGATACAGACGGCAGCAAAAAACAAGAGCAAGTAGAGAATGCGATCTCGGATGGCTTCTTTGAATGTATTGAGAGCGATCGCCCGGATTTTCATCTTTGTTTAACCGCTCCCACAAAAAGATCTTCCAGCGTTTCCGTTCTCGGAACGAGGGAGTGAATTTTGCCTTTTTTTGCCTGAACTGTTTGGAGGACAGCCGAGATTTTTTCCTCCTCAAAAACCTTGAGAAGAATTCTTCCGCCAGGGGCAGAATAGCATTCTCCCAGGCCTTCGCAGTCTTCGGTTTGAATGCCAGATATCGTAACTTCTGTGACCTCGACCTGTTCTGAGATCATGTCCTGTAAGGCGCCTTGATTGATGATTTGTCCCTCCACGAGTATAGCGACCCTGTCACATATCATCTCGATGTCTTGGAGGATATGGGAGGAGAGAAACACGGTTTTTCCTTCCTCTTTTAACCGGATGATGACATCTCGCATTTCTTTTCGTCCCAGAGGATCCAGTCCTGCCAATGGCTCATCCAGGAAAACAAGAGAAGGATCGTTGATCAAGGCTTGGGCCATGCCGATCCTCTGGAGCATCCCCCGGGAGAATTTGCGGAGCTGGAGTCTGGCTGCGTGTTTCAGGCCGACAAGCTTAAGCAGGGATTCGATCTGAATTTGTTTTTTTTCTTTTTTTACGACGGCGAGGTCACTGTAGAAGTTCAGGAATTCGGCTGCAGTGAGATATTCATAAAAATACGGGTTTTCGGGAAGGAAACCGATATTCTCCTTTGCCCGTACGGAAAGGTTGGATTGTCCGAAGATCTCTATCTTTCCTTTGTCCGGGAAAATAAGGCCGAGCACACATTTGAGGGTAGTTGTCTTTCCTGCTCCGTTAGGCCCGAGATAGCCGAAAATTTCTCCTCCATTGACTTCCAGGGAAATGCCGTTGAGAATTTTTTTTCCTTTAGGGATGAATCCCGTTTTGAATGATTTGTGAAGATCTTCGATCCGCAGCACAGTGTCCATTAAATCCTCTTTATTATAACGAATCGGAGCCGTATTTCAAGAAAACATCGCACATATTTCTCTCTGGTGCAATAATAAAAACAGGTGCTTCAGTCTGGGAGGATATGAACAAGGGAGTCGGGGTCGACGGTTATATAGAAATCGCTTCCGACATACAACAGAGGGCGAATCTTTCGAGGATTGAGAACCCCCTGCTCGTCAAAACTGCCATTCTCCTGATGGACAGCCTGGACTTCTCCGACGAAAAGGTCATGATCCCCGAAGGAACGGATTTCTTTCAACCGGCATTCAAAGCAGGCGTAAGCATCATCTATAATCGGAGACAGGATGATATGAGAAGGAGCGAGTGTGACTGGGAATTTTTTGGTTTTGTCTATGTCGTAACCTGAATTCCGGCCGTACTGAGCCGAAAGCAGAGATTGTCCTGCCCGGATAAAATTAACGGTGAATTCCTCGGCCTTTGCAATCATTCGGTGGGTGAACCTTTTTTTTGCAATCAGCACGCCGAACAGCGGGGGATCAAACGAGAGAGCCGTATGCCAGGCACATGACATGAAGTTGGTTTTTTCTCCTACCTTTGTTCCGATAAGCGCGACCGTATACGGATAGAAATATTGAAATTTGGCGAATTGGGTTTTTATCGTTGTTTTGGACATTTATTCCAATCCTTTGATTTTCTGGGCATTCTTGAGGAGCCAATCCTGGGTGAACACATGTTCGCGATCCAATCCCAAATGAATTTCCAGTTGTGCTTTGATCTCGTCGTCCGAGACAAGAGATAGAAGTTTTTCGTATTTGGATATCAAATCCCTCTCGGCCGGGATCAGGGTTTCCAGGGCTGAAAGCCGATCTTCTCCGGAATAGAATGAGGGCATTGGAGACATGCTCCGTTCAACACCGTCAGAGTTTTTTTCAGCATTTTCGATCTGGATGACATCTCCCATCTTGATCAATATCCCGCCATTTTTATCCCAGTTCCTCATGTGGTCTATTGTATTTTTAAAAAGGCGCTGGCAGAGGTCCTGATGTTCAGAAAACAGAATGACGAATTTGAGGTAGCGGTGCATCAATTCGTTCTCATTCTGCATGATTGTGTGCAGAAGCTGAACGTCTTCTTTCTGGGCGTTTTCAGGGTTGGATTGGTGGCACCTGGCATCTTCGGCACCCTCTGCGCGCATAGCCTCCATCATGGCCACAAATTGGGCCGAATGACGAACCTCATCGTAAGAAATGTTCAGCACCATGTTGTGTGTTTTTGGGAAGGCTCCCCCTTCGAATTCTGCGGATTGATAGAGGTTTGTCACCATGTCTTCGGTTTTTTTGTCCCGTTCCAGGTTATCTATGACTCGTGGGTATCGGAGGATTTCGTCCGTTTTGAAGGATGGTATTCCACCCATCCGTGTGATGATGATTCCGAGCTGGAGAGAATGGTACATTTCATCGATCCCGATCTGGATTGTCTGGGCGCGTACATCCTGACGGCGCTTCAAGATCGGGTCTGGATAAAAGAATTTCCCCTTTGGGAATGAATAGGCGTGGAAAAGATATTCAAAACTCACAGCCCATTCATGCTCCAAGGCGGTGTTCAAGAGTTTCAACACATCTTCTTCGGATTCGATATTTTTGATAATTTCCATAATTCCTCCTCTTGTCATGAAAAGAAATTATAATTTTTTTTTGAGTAAAATAAAAGAGTACGAAATATCACCCTGGAAATCATCTCTGGAGGTGATTGACGGATATCCCCTCCTGTGTCACCATTCTGATGATGTAAAACCGAAATGGCGCGATTTTATTCCTCATCCAAGGCTGCGTCAAGGTTTTGAAAAGGGAGAGGGAGGGGCTCTCTCTCCCCCTTTCCCTCCATCCTTTCCTGATAACCAATCAATCAACAATGCCCGGGATCGACCCGCTCACTTCCGGATGGCCTCCTAATCGGCTAGTCTGGCTTGGTTGCTTTTTTTAAATAAACGGTGTAAATAGTCTGAGGATAAAAACTCGGAATAATCGATGGAAAAAAAGGCCCCGCGTTTGAGAACGGATATTGATATCATTCCCGCTTCTTATCAAGGAGAAAAAGTGTTCTTTGTCAAGGATTTGCTTGGTCTTGTCCCGCAATCCCTTTTGCTGCGAAGCGAGGCGTTGAAAACCATAGGTTTGATCGATGGAAAGCGGAATATCCGGGATATTCAGTTGGAGCTGATCCGTTTGCGCGGCGGAGTTTTTATCAGGACAGAGGACGTTGAAGATATGATATCCCGGCTCGATGAGGTTTTTCTGATTGATAATCAACATTACAGACGGGAAAAAAATAAGATAATACGGGAATATATGCAGCAACAAACCCGAGAGGCTTCCTTTGCCGGGATAGCTTATCCTGAACAGCCGGATAAGCTCACACCCTATATCCAATCCATACTCGATTCTGCCAAAGATCAACGAGACGTCCTCAACGGGAAACAGATTGCGGCTGTGATTGCTCCCCACATTGATTTAGGTGTTGCGAAAAATGTGTATGCAAAGGCATACCAGGTTTTGAGAGGCTTGTCCCCTCAGAAAGTTCTGCTCCTTGGAACAGGGCATAGCCTTCAGGAATCCTGTTTTTCCCTGACGACAAAGGATTTTATCACCCCGCTCGGCCGGGTAAAAACGGACCGGGAAGAGGTTGAACGATTGAAGGAAACATGCCCTCCCGGGATCATTGCCCCCTACGATATCGCCCACAAAAATGAACATTCCCTTGAGTTTCAAATTCTGTTTCTCCAGCATCTATTCGGGGAGGATTTCATGTTGATGCCTGTCCTTTGCGGATCCTTCCATAAGGTGCTGCATCAAGTCTCCAAGCCACGGGAGATTCCAGGAATGTCCGCTTTCCTTTCCGGTCTCCAGCTTTTTTTAGAAAATAACGAAAACTCTGTGCTCATTGTTGCAGGTGTCGATTTTTCTCACATCGGGCCAAAATTCGGCCACCGCGGAACGGCTTCGTCCTTGCTTCTGGAAGCCAAAGAAAATGACCGTTCTCTGCTGGATGCCATTTGCCGCAGCGATGTGACAACTTTCTGGGCCGAAGCTCAAAGAGTGAATAATAGGTATAATGTGTGCGGCTTTTCGGCCCTGGCTCTTTTGCTCGAGCTTCTCTCTGGCCAAACGGGTTATCTGTTGGGTTATGACTTCTGGATGGAAGAGGCGACCCGGTCCGCCGTGAGTTTTGCCGCCTTGGCATTTTTTAGATAATCGAGGTTTTAAGGATGGTTACTTTTTAAATTTGCTAGATTTAAATTTTTTTATCTTTCCGGTATAATTTCTATCCATTTTATCCTTGAGTTTAAGGGAAAAGCACATGACTGATTTTGGCGGTTCTATCAAACAAAGCGAAAAATACGATTTTGCCATTTTTGGGATTCCTTTTGACGAAAAGTCAAGTTTTATGAAAGGGGTCTCGAAAGGACCCCGGGCGGTCCGTATTGCATCGACCGGGGATGCCATCAATCCCTGGACAGAATCCGGTGTGAACCTCGATAAAGATTCCACCATTGTGGACCTGGGTGATATAGACGTAACGGGAACCTTCTGGAATGTGTTTGCGAGGATAGAGAAACAGGTTTGGGAAATACTGGAAAAAGGAGCTGTCCCGGTTGCTATAGGAGGAGATCATTCCCTCAGCTATCCGATCGTCAAGGCATTCGCGCGCAAATACAATCCCTTGGATATTCTCCATTTCGATGCCCATCCCGACCTATATGATGAACTGCATGGAGACCGCTACTCGCATGCCTGCCCTTTTGCACGGATCATGCAGGAGGGATTTGCCGCGAATCTTGTCCAGGTGGGCATTCGTGCTGCAACCGGTCAGCATAGAGCGATGGCCCGGAAATATGGGATACGGATGATCGAAATGAAGGACATCCATAAGGCTGTGACTCTGGAATTTTCCAATCCTCTGTATATCTCTTTTGACATGGATGCCCTTGATCCTGCATTTGCCCCGGGTGTGTCCCATCACGAAGCCGGAGGGCTCTCCACTCGGCAGGTGATAAACATGCTGCATGCCTTGAGGGGAGTTATAGTAGGCCTGGATGTCGTGGAGCTGAATCCGGATCGGGACCCGATCGGCATAACCCCCGCTGCTGCCGTGAAAATTATCATGGAAGTCGCAGGAAAAATTGTGGCTTCTCGCAAGATAAGGTCAAAGGAGAAATCATGAAAAAACTTGGTGTGTTTTTGTGCGTAATCTCTGTGATGACACTGGCGGTTTGTTCCCAAACGCAGGATGATTTTAATCGATATTTCGTTGATAAAACCATGCGTATCGATTATTTCCACATCGGAGATGCAAAGGAAGAGATGGTGACTCTCGACCAGGTATATGAACAGGGTATATGGGCGGGAAGTCTTCACAATCTTTTAGATCCCTTTGACAACGGACGTTATTACGTCAAAGTTTATGACTTCTCATCGGGCAAGTTGATTTTTTCTAAAGGATTCGACAGTTATTTTGGAGAGTATAAAACAACAAGCAAAGCGATGGAAGGGATAAATAGAACCTACCACGAAACCGTGCTGGTTCCTTATCCTAAAAACAAGATTAAATTTGCTCTCGAGGTTCGAAACAAGGAAAACAAGCTCCATCCGTTATTCAACCGGGCGATCGATCCTGCCAGTGTCAATATCAAAAAAGATACATTAGCTCAGGATGTGAGTGTTTACGATGTGCGAAAGAACGGGCATCCCCATAAAAAAGTGGATGTTGCCATCATAGCCGAAGGCTATACCCAGCAGGAAGAGGGGAAGCTCCGGCAGGATTTCAAACGGTTTGCCGCTGTATTTTTTGGCCATGAGCCTTACAAATCATATGAAAACCGGTTCAATATCTACGGTGTTTTCAAACCTTCAGAGGAAAGCGGCTGTGATGAGCCGCGCATGGGAGTGTTTAAAAACACGGCCATTGGTACCACATTCAACTCCTTAGGATCCGAACGGTATCTCCTCACAGAAGACAACCGGGCGCTGAGAGATGTGGCAGCCCATGTTCCGTATGATGCTTTGTATATCATGGTGAATCATAAACGATACGGAGGAGGGGGAATTTATAACCTCTACTGCACATTCACTGCTGACAATCAATGGTTCAGATATCTGTTTCTTCACGAATTTGGCCATTCTTTTGCGGGGCTTGGCGACGAATATTACACATCTTCTGTGGCCTACAATGAGTTTTATCCGAGAGGAGTGGAGCCCACCGAGCCGAATATCACCGCTCTTCTCGAACCCATCAACTTAAAATGGAAAGAATATATTTCTTCGGGCGTGAGCATCCCAACTCCCTGGGAAAAAGAAGCCTTTGATGAAATGGACCTTGCGTACCAAAAAATACGCACAGAAATCAACAACAAAATCGCTGAAATGAAACGCAATAACGCCTCCCGGGATGAAATCGCAAAGACAGAACAGGAATCAGAGCGTTTGTCCAGAGATCATGCGACTAAAGTGGATGCCTATTTGGCCAAAAGCCGATACAAAGGAAAAATCGGGGCCTTTGAAGGGGCGGGGTATTCGGCGCAGGGTCTTTACCGCCCGATGTTAGATTGTTTGATGTTTACCAAGGGAGATAAGCCTTTCTGCAAGGTGTGCGAAATGGCTGTCATCCGCGTCATCAAGTTTTATTCTGAATGATATGACCAACCAACCATTCAATCGGTTTAATGGAGTTGTTTGAGGAGTAAAAATATGATTAAAAAATATATCCTTTCCTTTTTTTTGATTTCCGGGCTTTTCCTGGAAGGGTTCTGTTTCTTTGTTTGGGCGGAAGAATCTTTATTCAAACCAACAATCGTAGAATCCACTTTTGTCCAGCAGCTGTTCACCAATATCAAACAGAATGAGGGTGCTATTGTCGCCGAGTGGAGCCGGTTGACGGAAATTCCGGCACCTTCTGGTCACGAGGAAAAAAGAGCGCGGTATATGAAGAATCAGTTTGACTCTCTGGGTTTGGATGAAACTTATATCGATGAAGCGGGCAATGTGGTCGGCATCTGGAGGGGAATGGATAGAGGAGAAAAAATTGTCCTGTCTGCACACATGGACACCGTGTTTCAAGGCGTGTCGGATATTCAGGTGAAAAGGGAAGGCCCTGTTCTGAAAGCCCCAGGAATTGGGGATGACACGGCAAGTTTGATCAACATGCTCTGGTCCCTCCGTGTTTTAAAACAGGCAGGATTTAGGCCCAAAAATACGTATTATTTTCTTGCAACAGTCGAAGAAGAGACCGGTTTTGACGGGATGCGTGCCTTCATGGACAGAGTACAAGAGGATTTTAAATATGTTTTAGCCCTGGATGGGGATTTGGGAAAGATTCATTATGGCGCTTTAGGGTTTGGCGGAGGCATGATCACTTTTCGTGGGCCGGGTGCCCACACCATGCAAAGCCGGAGTGTGCCCAATCCTAACTTGGCTGTGGCCAGAGCGATCGAACGGATTTGCCAGCTCGATCTGCCTGCTTCACCTATTGAAAAATGGACCATTCTGAATATCGGAATGATCATGGGCGGGAAGGTGAGAAATGCTGTTTCGCAAGAATCATCTTTTACGATCGATCTGCGATCTGCAAACCAGGAAGAGATTGTAAAAGCACAACGGAAGATTGGAGAGATATGTCAGGGAATTGCTTCTGAAACTGGCGTGAAATACGAGATCCGGCTTGATGACCGGTCCAGGGCCTGCCAAATTCCTGGAGCCAGAGATTCAGTGCTGGTTAAAACGGTCGTTGATATCCTGGAATATCTCGATGTTAAAGATATTGAAGTTGATCCTTTAGGTTCGACTGAAGCCAATGTTGGAATTGAGAAGGGAATCCTGAGTGTCAATCTGGGCCGGACTTATGGCCGGTACAAACACAGCCTTCGGGAAGAGGCGGACATAGATGGATTATTTTTAGCGATGAAACAGCTCATCTTGCTGATTTATTGTCTGGAATAATTATTTCTGTCGGCTGAATGAGCCTTACGATTTTTTCCAGCCACTGCTTGTCGATTTCCGAGAAAGCATCGCGTTTCTGACTGTCCACATCCAGAACAGCCCAAGGTTGGGCCTTCTTGTCAAAAAGCGGAACAACAATCTCGGAGTTCGTACGGCTGTCGCATGCGATGTGTCCTGGAAATTTATGGACATCCGGTACCATTATTGTGGAGCGGCGGAGAATTCCGGCCCAACAGACGCCTGTATTCTTTTCAAGAGTCTGGCAAGCAAGAGGGCCTTGGTAAGGCCCGACAATCAGTTTTCCGTTGTCGAGGATGTAAAATCCTGTCCAGAAAAAGTAGGGCATCTTGTGATGAAGAAGGGCTGCCACAGTCGCCAATCGGGAGATCATGTTGCCCTTGTTTTGAAGAAGAACTTCCAGCTGGCTGTACATTCTTTTGTATCGGCCGGTTCGTTTTTCTATATCTGGCATTGGGCTGCTCCCTGGGGGGAGGTGCGGGCTGTTGTCAGCAAAAGGGGGGTTGATGATGGGAACCAAAAAGGTGGGGGCCCTTCCCAGCCCGCAAAAAAGAGCCACTTTCATTATAACAAAAAAAACCGTTTTGTAAATAAAATCTTAATTTTTTTTTATTTTTAAATTTATCTTGACATTACCCCTGGAATTTTATAAAAACTTGACAGGGCTATTGAAGTTAAGCTTGAGAAATCAATCTTAATTAAAAATGCTTCTCAAAAGCAAAATTTAAACCGGAGGTAAATTAATGGCTTATGAATTCACAAACTCAAAGGGGGTTAAATATTACCTCCATTATAAGGATGTCAATCTAAAGGGAGGTCGCATACAGAGAATCTACTTTTTTGCCCGCGATATCAGGCCTGGATCCCTTGATGCGGTTCCTGCTGGCTATAAGGCTATCGAGACAGAAAGAACGGGGATGCCTATTCTGAAAAAAGCCTGACGTTTTCTGCATGCAGAAATTAAGAACCATTTTCTTTTTGTTTTGATTTAGAAAGAGGGAGGAGCTCCTGTGTGGCGACTCCCTCTTTATCACGCAAAACCTTCCAGTCCTAGGATTTCTTTCCATCCGGAAGGAATTTAATATATTTAGTTTTGACGCGCCGTTTACTTCTGGTTATACTCTTTGTGTGAAACCAGCCAAAACTTTTGTTATTCTTTTCTTGGCTTTATCAGTTATGAACGGCTGTGGTTCAGGAGATCCTGATTCCAATAGACCTAAAAAAGACTCCCAGCTTGAAATTGCAGTCATCCCCAAGGGAACAACACATGAGTTCTGGAAGTCCATTCATACCGGAGCGCAGCAAGCCGCATCTGAGTTCGGCGTCGAGATTTTGTGGAAGGGACCACAAAAGGAAGATGACCGGGCGCAACAGATTACGGTTGTGGAAGATTTCATAAACCGGGGAGTGGATGGGATCGTGCTGGCTCCGTTGGATGATCGAGCCTTGATGCGGCCCGTGAGCGATGCCGTCGGGGAAAAGATTCCTGTCGTTATCATCGATTCTGCGCTTCAGGGGGAAGACTTTATCAGTTTTGTGGCCACAGATAATTACAGGGGAGGTATGCTTGCGGGAAAAAGAATGGGGGAACTTCTTCAAGGCAGAGGAGACATCTTTCTGATCCGGTATCAGGAAGGTTCAGCCAGCACGATGAAACGGGAAGCAGGATTTCTGGACATGGTGAAGGAAGGATTTCCCCGGATGAATTTTCTAGTGCAGGATCAATATGCGGGAAGTACGACGGAAACGGCCTATCAGTTAGCAGAAAATCTTCTTAACAGATTTCCGGATGTTGATGGAATCTTCTGTCCGAATGAATCCAGCACATTCGGTACACTCCGAGCCCTGCAGGAAGCCGGGAAGGCAGGCGAGATTATTTTTATCGGTTTTGATAGCAGTCCTAAATTGATACAGGGATTGCAGGATGGGCACATCCAGGGATTAGTCCTCCAGGACCCGGTCAAGATGGGATACCTTGGTGTTCGTCAAATGGTTCTGCATCTTAAGGGTCAGCCGATCGATAAGAGAATCGATACAGGCGTCTACATGGTCACGAAAGAGAATATGACGGATCCTCGGATGCAATCCCTTCTGGTGCCGGATCTGACAAAATACTGATCTCCATGATAAATTTCCCTACTCCGTTGGAACCCCTTCTCTGGATGGAAAAGATCAGCAAAAGGTTCGGTGCCACGTGTGCGTTAGATGAGGTAAGCTTCGATCTTCGCAAGGGAGAAGTCCATGCCATCATCGGAGAAAACGGGGCGGGTAAGAGCACCCTTGTCAAAATTCTAAGTGGGGCTGTTTCTCCAGACAGCGGCTCGATCTTACTGGAAGGGAGTCCGTTTATCCCTTCCAATCCTTTGGCCAGCCGAAGACAAGGAATCGCTATGATTTATCAGGAGCTCAATCTTGCACCTGACCTGAGTGTTGAAGAAAATATTATGCTGGGGCGAGAGATCCATAAACTGGGAATCATGTACAAAAAAACAATGAAAAAGACCGTGGAAGAAGTGCTGGAATTTGTGCATCATCCGGAGATTAAGTCATACGTCCCGATCAAAAACTTGAGTGCTGGTGCAAAGCAGATTGTGGAAATCGTCAGGGCCTTGGTTGGAAAGGCAAAAGTATTGATCATGGATGAGCCAACCAGCAGCCTGACTCAAGAGGATACCAATCGGCTTTTTCAAATTATCCAAAAACTGAAAAATCAAGGGGTTACCATCATATATATCAGCCATTTCCTGGAAGAAGTACAGCAGGTTGCCGATCGTTTCACAGTGCTTCGGGATGGGAAAAAAATCCGCACGGGTCGAA
Organism: uncultured Eubacteriales bacterium; assembly: GCA_964580235.1. GTDB lineage: Bacteria > Acidobacteriota > Aminicenantia > Aminicenantales > Aminicenantaceae. The sequence continues at coordinate 19,933 of CAZOJY010000060.1, forward strand.
TGGAAGACATACGTTTGGATGATCTAATCCAGATGATGGTGGGACAAAAATTTGTGAAGATGTTTCCGAGACTCGATCATGAAATCGGTGAAGTTGTGCTCGAATTGAAGGGATTGAAAGGCAGAGGAATGTCGGCAAAGGTGGATCTTGCCCTTTGCCGGGGGGAAATACTCGGTGTGGCCGGTTTAATCGGAGCGGGCCGAACAGAAACCTTGCGGACCGTGTTTGGGTTGAACTCTATCGAGAAGGGTTTCCTTATGGTTGGAACGGCAAAGACCGACAAGGGGACTCCTTGGGCGAGGATAAGGCAGAGCATCGGGATGCTGAGCGAAGATCGACAGAAGGAGGGATTGGCCTTATCTCTTTCTGTCGCAGATAATCTCACCCTCAGTCATTTTTCTCCCTACAAAAAATTTGGCCTTCTCAGATTAAATAAAAGGCGGAAAGCGGTCCATGATTGGTTGAAAAAGGTTAAAATAAAGGCAGAAGATCCGGATCAGGCAGTTTTTGGGCTATCTGGCGGAAATCAGCAAAAGGTTGCGTTAGCTCGGCTGCTTCATCAAGAGGCTGATATCCTTCTTTTAGACGAGCCAACTCGCGGAATAGATGTGTTGAGTAAATCCCAGATTTATGAGTGGATGGGGAAGCTCGCTCAAAAAGGTACGGCGATTATTTTCGTCAGCTCCTATTTGCCCGAACTTTTGGGTGTCTGCGACACGGTTGCTGTTTTTTACAGAGGAATTCTTGTCGATTTGCGGCCCGTTCCCGAATGGAACGCCCAGAGCATCATGGCTGCGGCCACGCTGGGTCAAACCTCAGGCATAGATCGGGAAGAAAATTCTGTCTTTTGAGAAAAAAATGGAGGGGAAAAGCCGCATTCAGAGAGTTTTGAACTGGCTCGGCCCGTTCTTGGGCCTTATCCTGGTTTTGATCATCTTTTCGTCCATTCCTGAGGTCCAGGATCGATTTTTAAGGATTTCAAATCTAAAGAGTGTTGCTACCCAGTCTGTGATCGTGGCT
>CAZOJY010000061.1:0-20915 GCA_964580235.1 uncultured Eubacteriales bacterium
GATATCGAGATAAGCGAGTCCAAAGGAACCTTCGATATAACTGTGGATGACGGGAACATCAAAGCGAGACAAATAACAGCAGCAGGATTGATCTTGAGAGCCAACGACGGGGATATCGAACTGGATCTTTTAGCCGCCGGAACGCTCGACGCTGATATCCGGACAGATGACGGGGATGTTATCGTCGACCTTGAGAAGGGATTTTCCCTCTCTTTCTACGCCTCTGCCGACGATGCGGATTATATCCGCATAGACCTGGACGATATCGAGGACTATAAAGAAGACGATCACAACAAGTCCGGACGCATTGGCAGGGGGAACGGGCGTTTGAAAATCCGGACCGTTGACGGGGATATCACGATCAGATAGGAATTCTAGCCTCATCCTTCTTCCATCTAACTGACCTGAATTATTCACGAGTCAAGCCAAATCCACCCCAACAATCTTATTGGCAAAGAAATAGCCTATGAAGCTGTCGTGGTCTACCGCGAACAGCCTGCGATAAAGCTGGTGTAGTGAAATCGGCGCAATAAGTTTAGACGGTGTTCGCTTGGTAAAGAGTCAATGTTAAAGCATCGGTTTTTGCTGAATAATTCTGGCTAATCTTTGAGGATATATTCTTTGTAGGTAAAAAGTGCACAGGCGAGGATGATAAACACGGCGGCGATCAAGAAAAGCATGAATATGGCTGCCGCGGGCGAGCTCGGTTCGAGCCTGAATAGCAGGAAGGAGAACCGCCCGCGCGAAACAGAAGGCAGCAGCGATTTCAGGTAATGGACGATCGTGAATTTCTGGGTAGACCCAGGAAAATACTGGATCACATTTTCCCAGCCAAAACTGAAGATCAGCCCGAACATGATCGACTTTTTCAAGATCGTGCCGATAAACGTGAAAAATGCCGTGTAGCACATCAAACCCAGCGCTAAAACTGCAACATCTCTGAATAGGATTTTGTACAAAGAAACACTGCGCAATTCACTCAGGTTCAAAACAAGAAATGAAAACGCGACTCCCAGTGTGACCATGAAAACGATCATCATCGTGTAAGCCAAATATTTTCCGACGATGATGGCAGATTTGGATATCGGGCGGGTGGTCAAATAGGTCAGCGTTTTTCCTTCCAGCTCTTCAGACATCACAGAGGACCCATAAAAAAGAGCCAGGATCAGGATCAGGAATTGCAGATAAAAGGCGATGATCATGTTGTTGAAGATGTAGATGCCCTCAATGTCGCGGCTCAGCTGGAATATCTGGGAGAATTTCACGACAAAGGCCATAAAAACCGGTAAAAAACTCAAAACAAGAAAGATTTTTGTCCTGCGGGATTTTTTAGCCAGCGAAAAGAAAAAGGAAAACACGTCTTTTGTCGATTTGACGAAAAACGCGAACTTACCTGAATCGTCTGGACTCATCTTATTTCTCTATCAAGTAGTCGAAAACGGCCTGGAGATTGTCATCGGGCGATGTGATCTCCTCCACTTCTATGTTGTTTTCTACAAAAAGGCCGGGCAAAAGGCCAAAAAATTTGTCTCTGTTATTGGTTTCGATCAGAAGGTTCTCTTTTTTCAGATCGAAGTTGACCTTCAGGACAAAATCATGCTGGATAAACTTCTGAGCGAGCCGCCGGGGATCGCTGCATTTTATTGCTATAATATGCGGGTGGGTTTCGATCAGGTCCCGGATGTAGTGGATGTCGCCCTGGGCAAAAATCTTTCCCTGGTGGATCAGGATGATCTTTCGGGTCATGGCTTCGATCTCGGGGAGAACATGGCTTGAGACAATAATGGTTCTCCCCTCTCCTTTGTATTCCTTGATAAGCCGGATGATCTTACGCCGCCCTAAAGGATCCAATCCGTTTAACGGTTCGTCCAGGATGATGATCCCGGGATCGTGGGCGATGGATTGGGCGACCTTCAGCCTCTGCCGCATCCCGCGGCTGTAAGAGCGCACGGCACGATGTCTATCCTCGCTCAGTTCCACGATCTCCAGGGCTTTATCCGCTTTTTCAGTGATCTCAGCCGGTGAGAAGTGGTAAAGCCGCAAAAGGTTTGTGAGGAACTGCCAGCCGGTCATCTCCTCGTAAAAGGAATCCTGTTCAGGACAGAAGCCAATCTTCAAAAACAGGGGAAAATTGTTCCAAACCCTTTGACCCTTGATAGAGACTGAGCCGATGTTGGATTTGATCTGTCCGGTTATCAGCTTGAGGAACGTCGATTTTCCGGCTCCGTTGGGCCCCAGAATTCCGGTGATACCCGACTCAATCTCCAGGGTCACATCGCTCAATCCCAATACATTGCCGTACCACTTTGACAGGTTTTGGGTTTGGATCACGGCCGTCATTTGATGATCTCCACTCCTCTGACCTTCCTTTTGAGCATAAAGCCGGCAAACAAGCATATCGCCACAAGAACAAATAGCGAATAAAACCACGGTATATCGAGAGGGGTTTTTTGATTGAACAAAACCGCCCCTACCTGCTGGAGATTGGATTTTATCGAAAGCAGCGAAAAGTAGCGGCTCCGGAAAATGCCGTAAAATATCGCGTAAAATATATCAGAAAAGATATAAACGCCAAAGATGAGGATAGCCACATATCTGCGGGTTTTTCCAATCGAAGACAGGAGAAGAGTATAAAATGCGAAAAAGGTCGTGATCATAAACGAGTAGGCCACAACGGAAAGAATCAACCAGGGATAAGAGGCAAAAAAGCGGAAATTCCCGGCAAATATCAACTTGAATAGGATGAATACGATCCCAGGAATGAGTGTTACTATGAAAAGGAAGAAAAAGATAACGGCCGCTTTGCCAGTCAAATAATCCCGTTTTTTTAGAGGACGGGAAAAGTAAAGCTGGAGGGCATTGTGCCTCAAGTCATCGGCGATAAGGCCAGCTCCACAGAAGATCAGGATCATGATGACCATGAATAGTAAAAAATCATTGGTGAAATACGTTTTAAAATACAGGGGATTCACTTTTAAAAAATCTGTCTGATCTCCCTGCATCATGAACTTAAAATCTTCTATCCTTTCGGATATATAAATCCCGATGATCCAAACAAGAGCAGGGATGAGGGTGAGCGCAAAGAAAAACTTGAAGAACTTTCTCTTAAACGTCAGCTTGATCCCGATGCGTGTGATAGGCCACCAGGAGAATCGGCCGTCTCGGAGCTCGCCCTCCCAGTGGGTGTAGCCTTTCTCTTTGATGGGCATTAATCCACTCCAACCACTTTGGCGAAAAGATCCTCGAGCGATGTCTGGCTCTTGACAAAATGCCGGACCTGGACTTTCTCTTCGACCGCGATCTTGAAAATCTCTTGAGGATTTATGCCTGGGGGAAGATAAACCTTGAGAAGTTTGTCTTCAGTCTGTTCTACCTGGGAGTCCATCCCTGTCAATCTATCCAAAAAAGCCTGTTCCTCGCCTTTGATTCTCAGCTCGTACAGGCTATATTGAACCTGTTTGAGCTCGCTGATCTGCCCTTGAGCGGCCAATTCTCCCTTATTTAGTATCACTACATAAGAACAGGTTTGTTCGATGTCGGGGAGGATATGGGATGAAATCAAGACCTGGATGTCCTTTTTGGATGAGATGTCCATGATCAGTTCCAGGATCTCCTTCCTGCCCTGGGGGTCCAGTCCGCTTGTCGGTTCGTCGAGGAAAATGAGCTTAGGGTCGTGGACAATAGCCTGAGCCAGCTTGAGGCGCTGCCGCATGCCGCCTGAATAGGTCTCCAGCATGCGGTATCGGCTTTCTTCCAGTCCGACATAATAGAGAACTTCGTGAGCCCGTTTCATGGCCTCCTGGCGGGGCATCCCTGAAAGCTCTCCCATATAGGATGTGAAGGAGACCGCGTCCATTCCCGGAATGAAACAGTCATCCTCAGGCATGTATCCCACATAACGCCGGATCACGGATTGTTGATTCTGGATATCGTATCCGAGCACACTGCCTTCGCCGCTGTCTGGTACGAGGAATCCCAAAAGAACGCGAAGGAGGGTGCTTTTCCCTGCACCGTTAGGCCCTAGAAGACCGATGGCACCTTGCGGCAAACGGATGTCTACCCCGTTCAGGGCTTTAACTTTCCCATAACTGAAATGGAGAGCTTTGACTTCTATGCTCATCGGATCACTGATCTTTTTTCATGGCCTTCTTAAACAAAATACGTATATCTGGCGAAAAAGTTCCCTCTTAATAAGGGACAGGCGTTCCTTCTCCATGGACCAAAGCCCGGTAGGTTTTCTCCACCCGGTCCCAGTTGAATTCCCGGTCCAGGGCCCAGAAACGTCCGATAACCGTGGCCACCTCCCCTGAAGAAAGCGCCCGGCACATCCCTGCGACTTTGGCCACATAGATCGCCCCGCTCTCCGGCCTCTCCCCTCTTCGGCCGAGAAGAGCATGTACATAGACTTTTTTCACATCCAGCCTTTTTGCCATACGCAAAAGTGCAAACAGGTGATCGATTGTTCCGTGAGAGCTGTAGTGGGAAACGATCCCCAAAAGATGGAGGGCCTTATCCCGTTTTTTCGCTTTTGACATGGCCCAGAGAAACGAGGTGTTTTGAAAAAAACTCCTGTCCTCGATGGATTTGTCGATCCTAACTCTGTCTAAAAAAATGCGCCGCCCAGCACCGATATGGAGATGGCCGGCCTCGGAATTACCGACCGTACCGGGTGGCATTCCGACAGCTTCTCCTGCAGCTGCAAGTTCAGTATGGGGAAAGCGGGACCAAATGCGGTCAAAAAACTCGGTATGGGCTTTTTGTATGAGATTGCCTTGCATCTTATCCCTCATCCCCCATCCATCCAAGATCAGAAGGAGAATTTTTCGTCCGGATCGATCAGACTGGGAGAAATTTTCGATTAAAGTCGATCCGGTCATCTCTTTGGGTTTTGGAAAGCCTAATAATTCCAGAATAGTTGGAGCGATGTCTGTCAACTCTCCCTTTTTTCTCAAAGTCCAGCATGAGAGATTTTCTGAGGAAAAATCGGCTATGACAAATGGCACAGGATTTTTGGTATGCCCGGTGTTGACCGCGCCGTCAGGATAAAGCCATTCTTCCACGGTTCCATGATCGGCCGTAACGATCAAGATTATTCCCTTCTGTTTGCACGCTTCTACAATCTTTCCCAGGGCTTGATCGACTGCTTGCACAGCCTTAAGGATCGCATTTTGATCCTCGATATGCCCTACAACATCGACGTTGCACATGTTGGCTACGATCAGCGGGAATTCGGGATTGCTGAGATTCGAGCAAATTTTATCGGCAACTTCTGACGCGCTCATCTCAGGAGTGGATGCATAATTGGCCACTCCTTCCGGTGAAGGGACGATGATCATTTCCTCTCCTGGAAATTTCTCCTCTCTTTTCCCATTCAGGAAATAACCCACATGGATTGCCTTCTCAGATTCTGTTATCTTCAAAAGTTTCATCCCCGCATTTGTGATCACCTCTGTCAGCGCATTCTTGATCTCAGAATCCGGCTTGAAGGCCACCTTGACATTGAGTGCCGAGCTGTACTCGATCATGGTCACAAAATTGAGCCGGATATTTTTATCGGTTTGGAAATGGGTAAACTCAGGATCCGTCAGACTCTTGGTTATTTCGATCTCTCTCTCGCCTCGGATATCGTAGAAGATTACAGAATCTCCATCCTGAAAGCGTCCGACCGGACGGCTTTCAGAATCGACAACGATAAGCGGTTCTAAAGCCTCATCTTCCTGGCCATCTTTATAAGCCTTTCGGATGGCCCTGACGATGGGGATATCCATGTTCATATCTTTTTTTTCACTCATCGGGATCCTTTTTTTTTAAGCCTATACTATAGAGACCCCCATTCCCAATGTCAATGATTTGAATCGGGGACAGGATACGTTTTCACCAATTAAGTTCGAGGAGGGAAAAGGGATCGATGCGGCTACCAGATACCTTGACTCCCCAGTGAAGATGAGGGCCGGTGACACGGCCTGTTGCCCCGATCTCTCCAATGATGTCCCCCTTCCTGACTATATCCCCTCTCTTGGCTAAAATTTTGGAAAAATGGAGGTAAGATGTAAACACGCCCAGACCATGATCAATGATGACCGTATTCCCTGCAAAATACAGATTTTTGGCCAGCACAACCCTTCCAGTATTAGACGCCCTTACTGGTTCCCCATACGGGGATGAGATATCCACTCCTCCGTGTGGCGATCGGGGTTCATTGTTGAAAATCCTTTTCTCTCCAAAGTTGTCATTGGCCTCTCCTTTGGACGGGATGATAAACGGACCCTCCCCTAACCACTGGAGCGTGAAGATATCATAAATCTGGCCCAAGAGTTCGGATTCCCATTGTATCCTATCCAACACGTCTTGAGGTGGTGTCACATACTCCTGTTTGACCCAGAGCTTTTTAGTCGGGAACTCTCTGTCCCGGATGAAAATTTCTCTGCTAATGTTTCGATGGTGTCCATCGTTGAACAAAACAGAAATTTCTACGGTGTATGATCCACTTTTAACCCCAAGATCGAGTCCCAGGAATGCAAGCCAATTATCGGGATCCTGGCCTTTCCCCATCACATAAGTCTTTCCCAAAAAAAGGAGCTCAGCTTGCCTTATGAGTTTCTTCCCCTCTATGGAAACACGAACGATTTCTCCGGGCTGAAGGGATCGAAAATCCATATTCACATCTAGATCTGAGAATCCGAGTTTGCCTGTCTCCTGGAGTGTAAAAAAACCCGGCAATCTAAGCATCAAAACTGCCATCACAATTAAGACTGTTTTTTGCATCCTTATGATTATAACGAATCAAAATCGCAAATCCAATAAAGGATGAGGAAGCACTTCTCTTTCCGTGATACCTAAAAGCCAGAAGCTAACAAATAAGTTTGTGCATGATCGTTTATTGTTGGCATAAAATCAGTTAGAATAGAAAATCGGCCGACTCAATTTATCATCCAAAACGACGGCCGAACACAAGGAGGGAAAAATGCCGCTTTCAAGAAGACAGTTTATGCTGGCATCAGGCCTGGGTATCCCCGCATCCTACACAAGGCGGATGACGTTCAGTGCTGCTTGGATCTCCCAGAAAAAAAGTTACAGGGATCCGGTCAAAGACACCTGGATCGAATTGAATCTCCGGAACATGGCATGGAACCTAAAAAAAATAAAACACCGCGTCCGCGTTCCTGTAATGGCAGTGATCAAAGCAAATGCCTATGGACATGGTCTGCAGGAAGTGGGCGGATTCTTAGATAAATCCGGGATTGAAGCCTTGATGGTCTGCAAACTTTCCAAAGCTCTGCAGCTTCGGACATCGGGTGCGAAATGCCCCATCCTGAATTTTGGCCCGCTGTTCACAGAAAACACCGATCTCCTGGCAAAATATAGGATATCCCAGTCCATCTTCACTGACAGGGTCCAACTCCTCAACCAGACAGCTCAAAAATTGAAGAAAAAGATTCAAGTCCACATTCACGTCGACACGGGCATGGGAAGAATGGGCATTCCTTACCACAAAGCTGAGGGATATATCGTAAAAGTTGCCGCCCTGGAAAACATCAGAATAAAGGGGATATCTACAACATTAACGGAGGATCCGGAGTTCGACAAAATCCAGATAGAACGCTTCCTTTTTCTTTGCCAAAAATCCGAACAAAAAGGAATCCGCCTCGGCCTGAAGCATGCCTACAGCAGCGCTGGAATATTCACTGCCGGAACATCCTTTTTGGACATGGTCAGACCGGGAATCCTCTTGTATGGATATTATCCCAATAAAAAAACACAACAGCAAGACCTTCTCTCACTCCGTCCCGTACTCCAACTCAAAAGCCGTGTAGCAGCCGTGAAATATCTCCGTCCCGGTGATTCTGTTTCTTATCACCGGGCTTACACAGCAAAAACGAAACAAAAAATAGCTGTCATTCCGGTGGGGTATTCCGATGGTTATCCTTTCCAGGTTGTGGGAAAGGGATGGGTATTGATCAAAGGCCAAAAATTTCCGATCATCGGCGATATCACAGCCAATCACCTGGAGGTCCGCCTTTCTGTTGACTCGCCCGTCACTATGGGGAATGAAGTGGTTCTTCTTGGATCACAAGAGAAACACACCATATCAGCAATCGATTGGTCAGAATGGACGGGCATTTCGACATATAAAATGCTGCTCAGGCTTAATCCCCTCCTCCCCAGGATAATCCCTAAATCTAACTCTGAGTTATAAATTATCAAAATTTATAACTGGCAGTAGAATTTCTAAACGTTTGAAATAGCTGATGATTCCATGATCCGGTATAAAAATTCAGAAAGATAAGCGTACAGTCAGTCCTTTGCTGCCCGGGCTTATACAAAATTCCAATTGAACATTTTTTTTGTCATGTTCCCGATGCAAAAAACATATCTTTTTCCCGACAAAATATCCTATCGCAGCTCCGATGAATACATCCGACGCCCAATGCTTGCGCTCATGAACACGGGCGACTGCCACAAAAGTCGACATCGAATAAGCCAAAACATCGACTAGTACGGCATCTGTTTGATCAGCAATCACTGTGGCCACCGCAAAAGCGGACGCTGCATGTCCTGAGGGAAATGAATAATATTCTGATCGAAACCTAAAAGGCTTGAAATAATGAGAACCCTTATCTGTAAACGGCCTGGCCCGTCCTGTGATAGCCTTCAAACCTAACACGAGCGATCCCGCTGTTAGCCAACTTTCCAAACTCAGGAGCGCTGTCTTTCGCAATCCTTTTTCATCAAAAATTTCTCCGCTCACGTAAAGGGAGGCAATCAAACCCCCTAAAAACAGCCCACTGCCGAGGCTTGAACCGAACCGAGCCCAATCCTCGGATGACGGCGTGCGTTGCGCTTGAGACCAGTCATGGATTTTCCCGTCAAAAGCATACAGCAGGGTCCCAGCACCCAGTATAGCTGTTAAGCGCCACCAATCTTTACTCTCCCAACTTCCGGGAGCTCTAGCAACCTCATAAACATTGTTCCTAAAGCCGATCAAGAACTTTTTGTTAAGTCTGTAATCTGACGTATTTCTCTCTTTGCATAATAGGACTTGTGGGGCGATAAATTCAAAAATAAAAAGGAAAATGAGTATAAAAATAGAAAACCGTTTCAGCGATATGGCTTTATTCATCCCCTTTCCTTTCATTCCCTTTTGGAACGTTCATCAAAGAATCAATAGCCTGGAGGGTTTTTTCTGTTGCTCCCTGCAAAGAGTGCAGTGTTGACCGAGCCTTTTGTCCCATCTCCTTGTATCCCCTTTCATCTAGCAAAGAGAACATGTTTACCAAATCCGCCCTGCTTTTCACGATCTGTGCAGCCCCGGCAGCCACAAAAATATCAGCAAGATGAGCAAAATTGTCCATATGGGGACCAAAAAACACAGGTTTCCCATAGTATGCTGGTTCGAGCAGATTATGGCCTCCCCAAGGGACAAGGCTTCCTCCCACAAAGGCCACATCCGAAAGAGCATAAAATTTTGCCAGCTCCCCCAGAGTATCTAAAATCAGAACATTCCATCTTTTTCCACGAAGTATATCAGACCTCTTTTGAACCTCGAACGGAAATTTCTGACAAATATTCTCCACTTCAGCGGCCCTTTCTGGGTGCCTGGGTGCAATAATCAAAAGAAGCTCCCGATTCGTTTCTCGAGCCAGCGCAAAAGCTTCGAGTAGCGGTTCTTCCTCTCCTTTGCGAATGCTTCCCGCCACGATCACCTTCGTTCCCTCTGGAATATTTATGCTCTCCCTCAACTCTTTTAGTTCTGGCTGTCCAAGTTCCGGAAGCTTGATCTCCGCTTTTAAATTGCCGGCTACTTGTATTATGCGGGAATCAACGCCAATTTTCTCCAGCATTTCTCTGTCTCTTGATGTCTGAACCAAAAAAAGACTGATGTGGGAAAGGATATGCCTCGTCAATAATCGAAGCCTCCTGTATCTTTTGAATGACCGAGAGGAAATTCTGCCATTTACGAGAAGAACGCCTTTCGTAGCCCTGTTTGCTTCCCGCAACAGATGAGGCCAGAATTCTGACTCAGCCAGAATGAATATGTCCGGCTTCAGAAGACGAAAAAATTTTCTGACAATAACCCGGAAGTCCAGCGGCACAAAAAAAAAATCATCCACACCTTTTAATTTTTTTTTTGCCATTTGGAAACCGGCATCTGTGATGCAAGAAAAATTGATCACCAACTCCGGATATTTTTTTTTAATCTCCAAGACCAAATTTTGAAGGGATAGGACTTCTCCGACAGATACGGCATGAATCCAAATCGATCTATTTTGGAAAGGATTTGTTTTTAGGAAAAATCCACACCTTTGGCGAAAATGAAGGCTTTCCCCTCTAAAAAATCGGGATCTAACGAAATAAGCCGGGAAATACACGATCAGCGAAAAAAAAAGAAGAATAGAATAAAGTCCATACATGTTTCCCAGACTATACTAAATTCAAATATCTTGTGCAAGATTTGCTGCTGGCATATAAACATTGCAAATCCAAGCAAAAGCTACAGTCATGTAAACTAATATGTCAGCCCGTTTGCCTCAGGATGACCTCCTCACTAGCTCTCCCTGACTGCAAAAATTGTCATGGATTCAGAAATGCTTGTTCCTGGTGTTTATTTTTAATGGGATTTTTGATATGCTACCAAATTAATCTTTATAGCAATCAGAAGGAAAGAAACATGGTTGAAGATAAAAAAGAGAGTAAAAAAGAAGCCGCTCCGAAAAAAAAGGAGAAAAAGGCGGAAAAAGATACCAAAAAGAAAAAAACTGAAAAAAAGGAAGAACCGGCAAAGAAAGAACAATCGAAAAAAGAAGAAAAACCTGAGGAGAAAAAAGAAAAGGTAGAAGAAAAAAAGGAAGAAAAACCTCCCAAAGAAGAGAAAGAAAAGGAAAAAGAAAAGAAGGAAGAACCAAAGGAAGAAAAACCCGAAGTAGAGGCAAAAGAAGTTAAAGCTGCACCCGCTGCCAAAAAAAAGAAAATCAACAGGATGACGATGCAAGAGATTGAGGCAAAACTAAAAGAAGTTAAAGAAAAAATGGGCGCATTTGATTCGAAATATGCTCAGGAATTGTTAAAGAGGAAACGCACTCTCGAAAAATAAATAAAATTCCTCTACCCGGCGCTCACCCCTTCCGCAATGTTCTAAGCCTCATGTGGTAATATGGGATGAGGATCAGAATGATACCAAACACAGAATAGAAATAAAAAGGTCTAATCCCCTTTTCCACTCCATGTGCCAAAAGGATTAGGCTTCTCTGGATATGAATAAATATTAACTGGAAAAAAATCGATACCAATAAGACAATTTCTTTCTGCAAACTTTGTATACGAGGAGATTGGATTGACTTCTCTCTTCGGTGTTTGATTTGGACCGCGGAGAGAAAAACAACAAATAAAAAAGTCTGAGCCACAATATAGATGAAGAAAAAGGGTGATTTATTCGATAGGATTGGTTCTTGTCCGAAAAAATTCAGCCAGAGAGGCATCTGCGAAGGCAACCTGGCATAGGCATACAGAGCCATGAACCAGGTTATGCCTAACAGGATCAAATTAAAGAACAGAAGGATTTTATGAACTCGGTTTTTCACTCATATCACCATATCAAGTAAAAGAATTTATGATAATACAAAATCCCAAACACCTCAATCCTTCAACCAAGCGAGTAGCTCAGGACTAACCTGGCCAATCTAAACACCCAGCAATATTGGCTCGCCAGAAGGGTAAAGATTCCGATAATTCAAGTTAACTATTTAAGATTTACTTCGGTATACTTTTATGATAGGATAGGCTCTAATTCAGGTAGAATTGTATTATCTATTTCTAAGGAGATAAGATTAGTGCTCGATAAAGAAGAAAAAGGGAAAATTATTAAATCTTATAAAGTTCATCCAAATGACACAGGCTCACCAGAAGTGCAAATTGCTTTACTCACCAACAGAATCAATTATTTAACCAAACATTTTACAACACACAAAAAAGATCATCACTCCAGGACAGGCCTTTTGAAAATGGTTGGACGACGGAAAAGACTTCTGGAATACCTAAAAAAAGAGGATGCCAAACGCTACGAGGCCGTCATTAAAAAGCTCAAACTCAGAAAATAGGCTAAGGCTCCGGGGGAAAAATGCCAGATCAAAAAATCAACATTGAAATCAACAACCGAACGCTATCCATAGAGATACATAAGATCGGGAAGCAAGCAGACGGATCTGCCTTGATTCGTTATGGGGATACCATCATGTTCATCTCTGCTACTTCCAAGAAGGAAGTTAAAGAAAAAAAACCATTTCTTCCTTTGATCGTGGATTATCGCGAAAACACGTATGCCGCAGGAAAAATCCCGGGAGGTTTTTTCAAGAGAGAAGGCAGACCTTCCGAAAGAGAAATCCTCATCAGCCGCTTAATCGATAGACCGGTGCGTTCCCTCTTTCCTGAGGGTTATTATTTCGACACACAGATTGTTGCCCTTCTCCTTTCTGCGGATTTACAGAACGAATCAGATACTCTCGGAATCATCGGCGCTTCAGCAGCCCTATACTTTTCCGATATTCCCTTCACAACCCCCATGGGAGCTGTAAAGATTGGCTACATCAACAATGAGTTTGTTATAAATCCCACGATGAGCCAGCTCCAACAAAGCTCTCTGAATATGGTCGTGGCCGGCACAGAAGAAGGGGTCGTTACGATGGAGGCCGGTGCCATAGAAATCGAGGAAGAAAAAATCCTGGAAGCGATTTCTCGAGCACAGGAACCGATAAATGAAATCATACAGGCCCAAAAAGACCTGTACAGGAAATCGAAAATTCAAAAGAGGCAATTTGAGCCTTTTAAAGCAGACCAGGCAAAATTTGAAAAAATCGAAAGCCAAATCTCATCGAAACTCCTGGAATCTTTCCATATAAAGTTAAAAAAAGAGAGAGAAGTTAAGACCAAACAAATCTTAGAGAATCTTCTTGCAGACATCCCGGAGGAAAACCAGGATGAGATAAACGAGACTACCCAGATATTCTATGAAATCCAGAAAAAACTGGTCCGGAATTTGATCCTGGAAAAAGGAAAAAGAGTCGACGGGAGGACATTTGACGATGTAAGACCCATTTCCATCGAAATCGGCATGCTGCCCCGCACTCATGGTTCTGCCCTTTTCACTAGGGGTGAAACGCAATGTCTGGCCACTGTTACCCTGGGAACTTTCGAAGACGTCCAAAGGATCGATGGCCTGGGAGAGGGGGGAGAAAAGAGATTTATGCTGCACTATAATTTCCCTCCTTTCAGCGTCGGGGAAGTATCTTTTCTTAGAGGTCCTGGCCGGAGAGAAATTGGCCACGGCGCACTGGCAGAAAAATCCATCCGTCCTTCTATCCCTAATGAAGAAGACTTCCCTTATACAGTCCGTATCGTTTCAGATATTTTGGAATCAAACGGGTCATCCTCCATGGCTTCCGTCTGCGGAGGCGTTCTTGCATTGAAGGATGCCGGAGTTCCTCTCTCCATGACGGTGGCAGGTATGGCCATTGGCCTTGTCAAGGAAGATGAACGCTATGCTATCCTCACAGATATTGCCGGATTGGAGGATCACTTCGGAGACATGGATCTCAAGGTTAGCGGCACTAAAAAAGGGATTACAGCCATTCAACTGGACCTTAAAATCCCATCGGTAAATCTTGATATTCTTAGAGAAGGTCTGCAAAAAGCACGTGTGGCGCGACTAAATGTTCTGGAAAAGATGAAAGAAGCCATTCCTGAACCTCGTCCTGACATTTCACCTTATGCACCCCGTATCATATATCTGGTTATCAATCCAGAAAAAGTTTCTGATGTCATCGGCCCTGCCGGCAAAAACATCAAAAAAATCATAGCCCAGACTGGCGCAAAAATTGACATCGACGAAACGGGCAAGATCACTATCGCGTCAACAGATGTGAAAGCTGCTGAACAGGCAAGAGAAATGATCCAGGAGATAACTGTCGAGGCGGAAGTGGGAAAAACATACACTGGAAAAGTTGTGCGCATTGAAGAATATGGTGCTTTTGTAGAAATTCTGCCCAATATTGTCGGGCTCCTCCACATTTCAGAAATCGCTCATCACAGAATCAGGCATACCCGCGACGTTATGAAGCTCGGACAAACAGTCAAGGTGAAGGTTCTGGCCGTTGATGAAGACAATAAAATTAAGTTGAGCAAAAAAGCACTGGAAAGCCGCCCTCCTCGCGCTGAGGATGACAATCGATCTTATAAAAGGAAATATTCAAACCACGACGATCGCAAATTTAAAAATAGATTTTAGCGGTTGAGCTATGGACAAGCTCAGAAAAAATCAGAAGGGATTCACCCTTATCGAGATGATTGTCACGTTTACCATTCTGGCTATTTTGGCAGGTGTTGCTATACCACTGGCCAAAACAGCCGTTAAAAGAGAAAAAGAAATTGAATTGAGAAGAAATTTGAGGATTATAAGAAGTGCAATCGATGCCTATAAAAAACTCGCCGACGAAAATAAAATCGATTTCAAAGACAAAACAGAGGGTTACCCTCCAGACCTAAAAATCCTGGTTGACGGGGTTGAGGTGAGCAGCGGCACTCAGGCAAACAGAGCCCAGAGAGGTAGAGCACGACAAACACAAACAGATGAAAAAAAAATCGTAAAATTTTTAAGAAGAATTCCAAAAGATCCAATGACCAATTCCTATGATTGGGGGCTGAGATCATACCAAGATGATCCGGATAGTGAAAACTGGGGAGGAGAAAACGTCTACGATGTTTATACCAAAAGTCCGGGAATTGCCCTTGATGGGACAAAATATAAGGAGTGGTAAATCTAATGAGCTGCAAATCTAGGCAAGAAGGATTCACTCTGATTGAATTGATTATCGTAATCACTCTGATTGGAATATTAGTAGGTTTAGGCATCCCGCAGTTTAAAAATGCCACCAAAAGAGGTCGCGAAGCTGCCCTTAAAGAAAACCTATTCACCTTGAGAAAGTTGATCAACCAGTACTATGTGGATAAGGGAAAATACCCTGAATCCCTCCAAACGCTCGTGGATGAAGAATATCTCTTTCGTATCCCGCCCGATCCGATGACGAAATCGACCGAAACCTGGGTTGAGATACCTCAGGTTATGACGATGGAGGAAATGGCGGCCGGCACCCTGCCGGGAATCATGGATATCCAATCTGGCTCGGATGATATCAGTACAGAAGGAACGGCCTACAATACTTGGTAGGTTTTCTGCCCTGGGGTTCGATCATGATGAATAAAGCAGATGGCTATACAATCCTCATACTGATGTTTCTGGTTTTTGTTATGAGCATCGGTTTGATGATTGCTGTGCCGGTCTGGCAGACTCAAATCCAGAGAGAAAAAGAAGAGGAGCTGATCTTCAGGGGAAAACAATACGTGGAAGCAATCCGTCTGTTCCAGCGGAAAAAACCAGGTGCTTTTCCGAGGGAATTCAAAGAATTGATGGAGGAGAAATGCCTGCGAAAACTCTTCAAAGATCCAATGTCACCTAATGGCAAATGGAACCTTATCCTGCTTTCCCAGAGGCTGGCGTCCAAGAGATCAAGACAGCCCGCACGTACGCCAAGAGGCTCAAGGGGAAGAGGGCAAACGACTACAGCAAACAGAAATGTTGGAAGAGCTTTTGCTGTTCAGAGGGTCCTTATCGTACCGCAGGCGGCTCTTTCTGCGGTAGACAATCCACAGATCATTGGAGTCGTTAGCGCTTCAACCCAAAAGTCGTTCAAAATCTATCACAATCAGAAAAGCTACGATAAGTGGCTTTTTTTCTATGGACAGGATCCCACAAAAATGCCTGAAATCGTCTATTATGGGCAAAAAGAAAAGCATTAATGAACTCTGTCCTGATTGTTGCGGGGGAAAACTCAGGAGAAAAGCACGGCGCCGATCTTGTGTGCTCATTTAAAGATTTACAGCCCTCCTTCATCTTCTTCGGCATCGGGGGAAGACAGATGGCCTCTCAAGGCGTAAACCTTCTTTACTCTGTTGAAGATCTGGCCATAGTCGGCATTTTTGAGGTTATCACTCATCTTCCGCGTTTAAGAAAAATATTTCTCCAAATAAAAAAAGAAATCGCCAAACGACGGCCCATCGCAGCAGTCCTGATAGACTCTCCCGATTTTAACCTTCGGTTGGCTAAACAGCTAAAAAAATTATCCATTCCTGTTTTATACTATATCAGTCCTACTGTTTGGGCGTGGCGGAAAAAAAGGCTAAAAACGATAAAAAAAACCGTGGCAAAAATGCTGCTGATTTTTCCTTTTGAAGAATCAATTTACGCCAACCATGGGATCCCAGCCGCCTATGTGGGTCATCCACTAAAGCAGAGAGTAAAAATCTCTTTGACAAAACAAGAATTTTTCGAAAAATACCGTTTGGATCCGGAACGAAAACTGGTAGCCATTCTCCCGGGAAGCAGAAGAAGCGAGATAAAATTCCACATGCCTGTTCTGACCCTGGCCGTTAAAAAGCTCAGCAAAGAATTCGACGCCCAATTTGTCCTTCCTCTTGCAGAAAATCTAAAAAAGGAATTTGTGACATCCTTCCTCAAAGGACCATCCTCTGAAATAAAAATCCTTTCCCAGGATGGATATGAAGCCCTGGCTCACAGCGACATCGTCCTTTCCTCCTGCGGCACGGCAAACTTAGAGGCGGCCCTTCTGGGAACTCCTGTGGTGGCATTCTACCGCATCTCTCCTCTCAGCTATTATGCAGGCATTAAGCTCATGAAAATTAAAAATTTTAGCATCGTGAACATTCTTGCAGGTAAGAGAATAATCCCAGAATTAATACAAAAGAATTTCACTGTTGAAAATATCCTGGGCGAAACAAAAAAAATTTTGGGGTCCGATCAAGTGCAATCCAAAATAAAGGCAGAATACGACAAAATCCGTCAAGCTCTCGGAGCGAAAATGGCCTCTGAAAATGCTGCTCAAGAATTGGATAAGCTTATCAAAAAAATAAAAAGTTAGAAACTTTTGGAGGAGACATAAAAAAAGGACTATCCCTGGTTATTGCGATGTTGATCATTTTTGGGTGGGCCTTTGCTCAGGAAGATGAAATTCTGAACCTGAAAAAAAAATAATAGATCTCCAGAACAAAGGGAAGCTCGATTATGAAATCCGCTAGCCGCGGCACTTTTTACTGATAATTCAGGTCAGGAAGAACAAAATCAAGACGATCCAAGATCTGCAGTTTCCTTTTCTCGACACTCCCAGCCTTGAGCTCTAAAAAAAACATGGCAGGGATCTTCGATGTATATGTGGGACAAGGTTCTTGTTTGCACGGAGGGACATCCTGCTCGATATGAACAATTCTCTTATCTTTATCCAACCATATAAAGTCAAGAGAGATAATCATATTTTTCATCCAGAATGAATAAAAACCTTCTTCACCAAAAATAAACAGCATCCCCTGATCCGATCCTATCTTTTTGCGGAACATAAGGCCCCGCGCTCTTTCCTCTGGAGTAACGGATAACTCAGCCGAAATCGAATCGCCATCAGGGAAATAGATTTTGACGAATTTTTTGGCTGTTTGTGTTCCATCCGATAGAATGGGGATTAGGATAAAAACGGTCGATAAAGCTAGAAATTTTCGAAACAATGACATTTGTCCTATTTTATTTAGTGCGTTGTTACCAAAGGAACAAAACGAACTGGCAGCATTTTTTTTCGTCTGAATTTTTTCTTCCCCCGGGAAACAAAAACCAATTCTTGGATGGCTGAACCCACAGGAATGATCATTCTTCCCCCGATTTTTAGCTGTTCCTCGAGGGAATACGGGACTTTGTCTGGAGCTGCCGTAACCATTATGGCATCGAAAGGAGCTTTTTCCCTCCATCCATATGTTCCATCACCGATTTTATAAAGTATGTTTGTGTATTTTAATTTTTTCAGGACGTCCTGAGCCCGATGCGACAGTGCAGCGATCAACTCCACCGTGAAAACCTTCCGGGCTATTTCCGCAAGGATGGCTGTTTGGTATCCAGATCCTGTCCCAATCTCCAGGATACGCTCCCCTTCTTGTAATGCAAGAATTTCTGTCATGTAGCCCACAATATATGGTTGAGATATGGTCTGGCCTTCCCCTATCGGAAGAGGTTCATCACTGTATGCGTGAGTGAGCATATTTTCAGGAACAAACTCATGACGGGGAACCTTCCTCATCGCATTAAGAACCTTCAGATTTTTGATTCCTCGAGCAGCAAGCTGGGCATCGACCATCCGCTCTCGTTCTTGTTTTAAATCGTTCTTCAATCGGAACTCTCAGATTGCATTTCTAGTAGGCCCTGGCAAAATAAACCCATTGGCCGGCATCAGCCCGGCAAAGGACACATTTGTTATGATCTTTCTGTTGAAGAGGAACCACTCGAATCGTAGCCATTGTCTCTTCCTTTATCTTATCTTCACAATCCTGCTTCCCACACCAAAAGGCCTTAATAAATCCCCTTTTCGAATCCAGAAGAGATTTAAACTCCTCGTAGCTGTCAACCTCGTGGGTATTTTCCGATTGGAAAATCCGGGCTTTTTCTAACATGGAATCCTGGATATCGGACAAAAACACAGGGATTTTTTTTTGGATGGAATTCAGATTTAGAGTCTCCTTGACCATCCTATCCCTCCTGACAATGATCGCCTGATTATTTTTGATGTCCCTCGGTCCGATCTCAATCCGAAGAGGAATCCCTCTCATCTCATACTCTGAAAACTTCCATCCGGGTGTAAACTCCCCCCTGGCGTCAAGCTTTACCCTCCAACCATCCTTCTTTATTTCCTGTTCCAATTTTTGTGCTGTCGGGAGGACTTCTTGCTTCCAGTTGCCCAAAGAAATCGGGATGATTACGATCTGGATAGGGGCAATCCTAGGAGGGAATTGCAGGCCAGAATCATCTCCATGGGCCATGATGACAGATCCTACCAAGCGGGTGGACACACCCCAGGATGTCTGCCACACATACCGAAGCTTTTGGCTTCTGTCCTCGAATCGAATGTTGAATACTTTGGAAAAATGCTGGCCGAGATTATGAGACGTCCCCATTTGGAGTGCTTTTCCATCCGACATCAAGGCTTCGATGGCATAGGTCTCAAGAGCGCCTGCGAATCTTTCTCTTGCCGTTTTTCTGCCTGAGATCACAGGAATTGCCAGCTCAGACTCGGCAAATTCTTTGTACAGATCGAGGATCATCAATGTCTCCTGTTCTGCTTCCTCAGAAGTTTCATGAGCCGTGTGCCCTTCCTGCCAAAGGAACTCTGTCGTTCTCAAAAAAGGTCTGGTTACTTTTTCCCAGCGGACGATATTCGCCCATTGATTTATCAAAACGGGTAAATCTCTCCAAGATTTGATCCACTTGGAATACATGTTGCCAATTATGGCCTCAGAAGTCGGGCGCACAGCCAACCGTTCCTCCAACTCCTCTGCCCCGCCATGAGTTACCCAAGCAACTTCAGGAGAAAATCCCTCTAAATGTTCGGTTTCTTTCTGAAGAAAGGTTTCGGGAATAAACAAGGGAAAATAAGCATTCGTGTGTCCGCTCTGCTTAATTCGAATGTCGAGAAGCCGCTGGATATTTTCCCAAATCGCATATCCATACGGCCTGATGACCATCATTCCTTTCATCGGTGCATAGTCGGCTAATTCGGCTCGGCGTATTATATCTGTATACCAGCGTGAAAAATCCTCACTTTTTGGGGTTATCGACGTGACAAACCGTTCCTTTTTATTCAATTTTCACTCCACAGATAAAATCTTTTGCCATTCTATCTGCAGAAGATTTTTTTGTCAATTTGTCCACATTGAGACGCTTCAACTCAAAATGCAAGAGGATGAGGAGGAAACGCCAAATCTCACCCCTGATTTCATCCAAAGGGGTGATTGACCACCTAAATAAGTTGTGGCAAATTAGCATTGCCATACTTTAGAAAAGGAAGCGAACATGGCAAAAAAATCGACATCTTTTGATATCCGCCAACTGGAATATGGAGAACAAGGATTCAGCATCCCCCTGAATTCTCAGATTCAGGGAAAAAATACCCTAGGAAAGGATTTCAACGAAAAAACAGTGCTGACCTATATCAGCCATAACGGGTCGTCTTTTTGGATGGCAAATTCTGTCGCTGAGGGCAGTGAGCTGAAGCTCATCATCGACCTCCCTCGAAAATTGTCAGATGAGAAAAATTTGAAGCTTATTATCAAAGGGAAAGTCGTTTTCGTCGAAGCCCCAAAGAATGAGGATCCCAGGTACAGGGTTTCTCTGAAATTTGAGAATAAATACATCATCAAAGACGAAGAAGGACAGTATTCTTGAAGAGCTTAGCCTGGATCATGCAGCTAATCACGAGTTTAACCTCTTTCGATGATAAAAAACAAAAAAAAATCACCCCGTAATTCATCTGGAAAAGTGATTGCACATGTTTGAAACATCTGACACAATCCAATCAAAAATGAGAACTGAAAAGCTATCACATAAACCCTCCATCCAAGGCGCTGCCAAAGTCTCGAAGAGAGAGCGGACTTTTGAGCTCTCTCTTCCTGCTTTGGTGTCTGGCTTCGATGCCAGAGGAAAAGAATTCGAAGAAGATACAAGAATCCTATCGATCAGTGCGCAAAACGCACTTTTTTGGCTGAGATCCAAAGTCTTGATCGGAACTCCATTGTGTATCAGCCTTCAAATCCCAAAAACTATCATTCTCGAAAATCGTCTCAATCTTACGGTTTCCGGAACCGTAAAACTGGTCCAGGCCAATACAAATAAAAAAAACAACCAGCTCATTTCTGTCCAACTGGACAGAACGTTCAAAATACGTCGCTCCGAATGATGTCTTGAATTATTCAAAAAATCTCGCGAATATTTCAGGCATGACCAGGGGTTAGATTTTCTTACCCTCCCGCAACTCCCGCAA
>CAZOJY010000062.1:0-16596 GCA_964580235.1 uncultured Eubacteriales bacterium
GGATGTGTACGATGGTGCAACGATAAGCGCCGTCGTCGCCCTGAGCGAAAAATCCATCGCTGCGAACAGCAGTCCAGTGTCGTTTCCCGACTTCACGCGGGGAAAATGGAAAACGCGCAAACCTCTCGGGATAGTGACGGCGTAGCGCAAAAAAGCTGCTCAAACCTCTCTTGTTTTCCATCGGCCTCTGCGGAAAATGAGAACGGCCGTGAGCGTCATCGCCGATTCCGCTGCCAGGATGGCAATATAGACTCCTTTTTCGTTTAGGCCAAGAGGCAACGCCAATACATAAGCCAGTGGAATCTCAAACAACCAGAAGCAGAACAAGTTTATGAAAGTAGGAGTTGTCGTGTCACCAGCCCCGTTAAAAGCATGGACCACCACCATTCCCAGCGCGTAGGAGATATATCCATAACCGAGAATCCGCAGGCAGTCTATGCCGCTGGCGATGACGGCCGGATCATCGATAAACAATCTCAAAAAAAATCCCGGGAATAGGATCAAAAATAAGGCAATCACACCCATAAAGGCCATGTTGATATACCCGGTTTGCCAGACAGCTCGCTCCGCTCTTCCCGGCTTTTTTGCACCTAGGTTCTGGCCCATCAGTGTAGCTGCGGCGTTGGCCATTCCCCAGGAAGGTAAGATGGAAAAAAGAACGATGCGTATGGCGATCGTGTACCCCGCCATCACTTGGTCCCCGAATACGGAGATGATCCTGACCATCCCGATCCAGCTGGAAGTGGCGATCAAGGATTGGCCGATACCTCCCAAAGACAAGCGGATAAGTTTTTTCATGACACCAAAATTGATTTTCACATGCATGCGCTCGATTTTGACGCGTTTTTTCCCATGGAATAGCAAATAAAATTGGTAAAGGATAGCTAGGCCCCGTCCGATATTCGTGGCCACCGCCGCCCCGGTAACTCCCCATTCGGGGAAAGGCCCCCAACCGAATATCAAACAGGGATCGAGGACGATGTTGATCACGTTGGCAAGCCATAGAACCCTCATTGAGACGGCCGCATCCCCTGCGCTGCGGAACACAGCGTTGATGATGAAAAGCAGCAGGATGATGACGTTGGCCCCCAGCATGATCGATGTGTACGTCGAGTACGACTGGACGATCTTGACCGATGCTCCCATGAGTTTCAATATGTCGGGCGCGAACAGGATTCCGGGGATAGAAATCACGAGTGATATGGCGATGCCCGAAATGATTGCCTGAACCGCTGCCAAAGCCGCTCCTTCAGGATTTTTTTCGCCTATGCGCCTTGAAACCATTGCGGTTGTGGCTACACTCAAACCCACAGCCAGTGAGTAGACGATGGTCATGAAGGATTCGGTAATACCGACGGTAGCCACTGCCCCGGCCCCGAGTTTGGATACAAAATAGATGTCCACCACAGCGAACACGGATTCCATGATCATCTCAAGGATCATCGGGAGGGCCAAAAGGAATATGGCCTTGCTCAGTTTACCGGTGGTGAAATCCTTTTCTGTCCCCGCAATGGCCTCCATCACAGCTTTCCAGATTCTGGCAACTTTGGCATCTCGGCCCCAGAGCTGAAGGTAGATATTGGATGGGATGCTTCGGAGTCTTTTATACATCGGCGATCAACTCATTCACCGCTCATTTTTTTTCTTTTGAGGCGGTTAAAATAGGATTATATGAATAACAACCATAAAATCAATAACATTATCCGATTGATTGACAGGAGATTGAAGCCAACCCACCTCACCTCAATTTAAGGATGGAATTAAAAATGTTTTTGTTGTCATTTTCAACAATATCAGGATAATATTCTGGTATCGCTGGAATAATAAAAAGTGGTATCATTTTTTATGAAGAATTCAGGTAGCAAGGAGATCCCTATGAAAAGAAAAAAAGGCTTTATTCTACTGTTTTTTGTTTTCGTCATTTTTGCCTTCTCTGCAGCACTTGTTTTTGATCAAACAAAGTCTGAGCCGAATCATACTTTTTTGCCGGAATATCCGGAAGGCTGCACCACCATTCTTGTGGGCAAGAATGCCTCTGCCGATGGCTCAGTCATCGCCTTACAGACTGCCGACTGCGGCATGTGTGATTTCACGTGGCACTACATTCCTGCGGCCGATCATCCGGAAGGCGTTGTGCGGAAAATTTATCACATCAACCAGATCAGAACTTGGCCTCCAGAAGTCGGAGGAAAGTGGGTGAAGTATGTGGAAGGGTATACTGACGTGGATATACCTGAGATTCCTCACACATATGCCTATCAACACGCGGTGTTTGGCCATATGAACGAACATCAACTGGGAATCGCCGAGTCGACGATAGGATGCCGAAGAAAAATGAGAAATTCGACGCCGTCGGCCATTATGGATATCACGACGCTGACAATGCTGGCCATGGAGCGGTGTAAAACAGCAAGGGGAGCTATCAAACTGATGGGTTCCCTCGCGGAGAAGTACGGGTATGGATTTCATGACAGCGGAGAGATGCTTGCCGTCTCTGATCCCGAAGAAATCTGGCTCTTTGAAATTATGCCGGTCGGTGCGCTCTGGACGCCTAAAAGCGGAAAGCCCGGTACAGTTTGGTGTGCCCAACGTGTCCCCGATAACCATGTGAGCTTTTGCCCGAATGAGTCTCGCATCGGGGAGATCGATCTCAACGATGAGGACTTCTTCATGGCATCCCCGAATGTCATCTCCTACGCTGTCGAAAATGAATTTTACGATCCTAACAGCGGCAAACCCTTTAATTGGAAAAAAGCGTATTCTCCAAGCCCGGGGAGCGCAGCCGGGACACAGGGAAGACGGGGTCGGCTCTGGCGTTTATTCAGTTTGGTTGCCCCTTCTGAAAATTTCGATCCTGCGACTGAAGGGATGGATTTTCCATTTTCTGTGAAGCCCGATAAAAAGCTCTCGGTCAGAGATATTATGGACATCACGCGCGATAAATACAAAGGCCTGCCGTTTGACCCGGCAGCAGGAATTAAAGGCGGCCCGTTCGCCAACCCGAATTATTTCCGGGGATTTCAGGTGGATAAACAAAGATATCTGGGCCCGAGATGCATCAGTGTGTCGAATGTGGAATATACCACCATCACCCAGAGCCGAAGCTGGCTTCCCGATCCCTTCGGCGGGATCAACTGGATCGCCTTCGGACCCCAGGACACATCATGCTATATTCCTCTTTATTGCGGGATTGCTGCGCTGCCGGAATCCTTCCGAAAGGGAGACCACTTCGTATTCGACAGGGAATCGGCACGGTGGGCATTTGATTATGTCGATTATCACACCCAGGTCGCCTACTCCTATGCGATCGAAGACGTCAAAAACACCCAGGTGAGCTGGGAAAGAAGCTCGTTTCAAAAAATCCAGGTTATGGACGATGCGGCTCTTGAGCTTTATGAGAAGGATAAAGCCGAAGCCATCGCGTTCATCACCGACTTCTGCATCAATAACGCAAAAAATGTTGTAGATGCCTGGTGGAAATTAGGGGATGACCTGCTCGTCAAATACAATCACTTGAGAATTTATGATCCTGAGACGAGGAGGCCCGGCCGAATTCAAACACCGGATTGGTGGAACAAAGCTGTAGTCGTGCAGGATAAACTCACACCCATAACACCGCCGCCGCCACCCCCAAAAAAGAAAAAGTAGCCCTGGTTTGTCGATCTAAAGAACTTATTAAGTTATCACAGCCTTTTCATGAGGGGAAGCTCGGAGATGGTTGACATAGATTCGTCCCCAGGTAAAGGCGATTGTTGCCCCGACCGAGTTTCCCATGACAACTCCCCACCAGAGACCGTCGAGTTGAAGACCCAGAATTATGGCCATGATATAAGTCAGAGGGACGGTCAGGAGAAGAGTCCGGATAATGGTGACGGCCAGAGAGTGGGTGCCTTTCCCCGTTCCCTGGAACATGGCCGAGGACAGCATGCCGGGTGAGACAGCCGGGTAAAAAATGCACATGATATGCAAGAAGTTTATCAGGTCAGCCCTTATCCGGATTGATTCCTCGGTGAAAGTGAAAAGCCATGCGATATGTGGGGCCAGGATAAAAGTGAGGGCAGCCATAACCAGCTCGATGATCAGGCCGATTTTGATGGCGTACATGTAGCCGCTGTCCAGTTTCTTAAAGGCCTTCCCGCCAAAAGCCGCTCCGGTGACAGATACCACCGCCGTTGCTATCCCGTAAAGAGGAAGAGTGGCAAATAAAACCACCCGCCATCCCGTGGTGAAGATTGCCACTCCGTCCGTCCCACCGGCCTTGACCGCAATCATGTTCAGAATGAGCATGGAGATGGACATGGTCATTTGCTGGAAAGAGGCCGGTACCCCGACCTTCAGAATTTCTGACAGGATAGTCTTCTGAAAGTGGAATTGACGGAACTTGATGCTCACGTAGGTGTCCTTTTTGATAAAAAACCAGTAGAAAAGGTACCCGCTCGAAAAGCAGATGGAGACTATTGTCGCCCACGCTGCGCCGGCCACTCCTAATTTCAACAGGTAGATGAAGATCGGATCGAGGATGATATTAAGCCCTGAGCTAATCATCATCACCACCATGGCCCGTTTGACGTCCCCCTCACCCCGCAGGAGGGCGCTGGCAACCTGGCCGAAAAAAATGATTAAAGTTCCCCCAAAAATGATCCGGGCGTATTCTCCGGCCGTTGCGGCAATAGGACCAGCCCCCAACCGGGTAAAAATCGTGGGTGCATAGATAAAGAAAGGGAGAGCGAAGATAAGGGCAGCCATCACCATTATGATTATGGTGTGGGTGGCAACATCATCGGCTTTTTTCTTGTCCTTCGCTCCGATCATCCGTGAGACTGCGGCACTTCCTCCCACTCCAATGCCTGTAGAAATAGCCATGATCAAGAAAAAGAAAGGGAAGAAAAAGCCGACAGCGGAAAGGGCATCCGGGCCTAAGCCTGACACCCAAAGGCCGTCCACAAAATTATAGAGCGTGTGGACAGACATGGCCACGATCATCGGGATGGAAAGCTTTATGATGGCCTTTTTTGGATTGCCCAACAGAGTTCGCACACCTTTGGTGGTCAGTGGAGGCGTTTGAACAGACGGTTGCGTATTTTTCATGAATCGCTTATTATAACGTCCATTTACATGAAATTAAAGAAAACATGAGTAATTCGTGTTTTTTTCTTTTATTTGACATAGGATAGCTTGAATGGTTATTCTTTAGGAGATTTCTGAGGACACCCCAGGAGAATTGAATGGCGTTGAGTAAGAAAGATTTCCAAGGCAAAAAGGCCAACAGCGATGATTTCACGATGGCCGATTTCCAGGATTTCGAAAGTGATGACCTTTTTGAAGTCGCGGAATATTTTTACCAGATCGTCGAAGACACCATCCAAAAAAAGTACATGGTCTATGCTCAGCCGATGATGTCCAGCCCCAAAACAGAATTCGAGGTTTTCGATGGTAACACAAATTCCATCAGAAAATTCCTGAATTTTTGTTCTTATAACTATCTGGGATTCAGCTATCACCCTGAAGTCATCAAGGCTGTCCAGGAGGCTGTAGCGGAATTTGGGACGGGTGCGGTTTCGGCTCCGCTGCTCAGCGGGTATTCAAGGATTGTGCAGGAGCTTGAGGAGGAAATCGCGGATCTCAAAGGCAAGGAGAGGGTCATCGTTTTTCCGACCGGATATGGAACGAACCTTGGAGTCTTGTCGGCACTCCTGCGGCCTGGGGATGTTGCGGTGATGGATATTCTTTCTCACGCGTCCATTTATGATGGGGTTAGGCTCGCCGGGGCTGACATCAAAGTGTTTTCCCACAATAATCCCAGCCATCTGGAAAAGGTTTTGAAAAATTTGAACACAAAGCGTGTGATTGTATGTGTGGAAGGTGTGTACAGCATGGATGGTGACCTTGCCAACCTTCCTGAATTGATACCTATATGCAAAAGATATGGGGCAAAAATCCTGGTGGATGAGGCCCATGCGACCTTGATTTTTGGCGAAAAGGGTGGAGGAGTAGCCGAACACTTTGGGCTCGAAGATGAAGTCGATATTTCAATCGGCACATTCAGCAAATCCTTCGGAGCCATAGGAGGGTTTGCTTCAGGCCATGAAAAAATCATGACTTACCTCCGGTTGTACGCCCGCGCTTATGTTTTTTCCTGTGCCATGGCGCCGCACACCGCAGCTGGAATCCTCAAAGTTCTTGCAATCTTCAAAAAGGATAAATCGCTGCGCGATCAGTTATGGAAAAATATCCATTACATGCACGATAAACTTCGAGAGGCCGGCTTGGATATCGGAAACACCAAGTCTCAGGTTATCCCTGTTATGGCTGGAAACGATTTGAGGCTGCGGGAGATCAGTAAAAGAATCCAGGAAAAGGGGCTTTACACCGGCGTCGTCACCTACCCGGCGGTTTCGAAGAACAAAACTCGCCTCCGTCTCTCCGTCTCCGCCAGACACACAAGGGAACAGATGGACGAATGCACGCGCATCATCAGCCAAGTTTATCAAAGCCTTCGATAGCGTTACCTTTTATCCTTCCGCTGAATATCATTCTTACTGTTTGACCCTCCAATGTTCTCCCGAGTGAGAACAGCAATCTATTTCTGTCTAACTTGCCATGTTCTATGGATAATCCTGATCCATTCACGAACAGAATCCCCATAAACTTTTGAAATTTCTGAGTAAGTTTTAAAACATATTTGTCTTTAGCTGGTCCTGCTGGCGAAGTCCATATCCACGGGCCCGTTACGTTGGCAGGAACTACCCAAAAATAAACGCTGTGCGCCCTGCGTTCGAGGTTAACTGTCTGGAGCAGTCACAACTGCTGCCTTACTGAAGTCTGCCTCAAACGGGTTCTGTTGGAGAAATTTCACTCTATCCGTTACGCCCTCTTTGATTGCATTATTTCTACTTTCCTCTATCCGCTGGGGATCGATGTCTATTCCAACGCCGCGGCATCCCGTCTTTTTTACGGCCGTGATAACAATGCGTCAGTCCCCGCATCCCAGGTTATACAGAATATCTTCCTTTCCTACAGCTGCCATTTTTATCATTTCATTCACTACTTCATATGGAGTCAGAACATAAGGCACATCGTACTGGTAATCCCATAAATATTAAGGATCCTGTGAAAATCCTTTGAAAGGACATATCGAAAATAAAGCGAATAGGAATACCGGCCCACACATAAATGGCTTAGCCTGAATTGATGATATCTGGGGAGTTTTCCTGTGTTTAAGGAACATCCGGCTTTTTTCTTGCACCGGAGGTTTTTGACTGGCCGGAAACGTCAGAAGGCCAACTGGTGAAGTCGAAATGAAATATATATGTTAAGCTATTGCAAAACTCTGAGCTTTATGTGCGATGGGTACTTTGCTGAACGGTAAACCTTTTGCGTTGCTTTCTGAAAATCCGATTCATCCGCATGATAGATGTCCGTAAATTTCTGTGGATTTCGGTCGATCAGAGGAAACCATGAGCTCTGCACCTGGATCATAATCCGGTGTCCTTTGCGGAAGCAGTGATATTTGTCTCTTAGATCATACGTGATTCGGGCGATCTCTCCTGGGATAAAAGGTTCAGGCTTTTCGAAACTGTTACGGTACTTCCCTCGAAAAACATCTGCTCCCACCAGCATTTGAAAATTTCCTGAAGTATCACCAAATTCGCCCGGAATGATCTCTGGCGATCCCTCAGGCAAGACATCGATCAGCTTAACGATCCAGTCCGCATCCGTGCCGGTTGTGGAAACAAAAAAATCGGCAATAATAGGACCTGCAATCGTCACATCTCTGATCAGGACATCTGTTTGGTAAACCAGTACGTCAGTTCGACCGGCAGCAAAGCGCTGGTCTTCGATCATCCAGGTGTGGCCTTGATAAGTGCCGATTTTGGCCGAATAAGGCACAGGATTGCCGGGATCGCTGACAAAGGCATCGTAAGTCTGATCGAATCGGGGATTTCTCTGAGGTTTTGTGAAAGAAAGCCCTCCATCCGCCTGAAGATAGAGGTTTTTTTCGATGGTTTCTTTTGGAGGCCATTGATCGTAGGATTTCCATCGGTTGGTGCCGGTTTCAAAAACCAGGGCCTCGGGAAGCTCAAGTTTGCCTTTATCTTTTAAATAGTGGAGGAAAAAAGGAAATTCGACTTGATTTTGAAAATACACACTTGTGTCCGAAAGGAAGCGGATGCGCCCCAGAGAATCTCCTTTTCCCCGTGCCCAACCTCCATGCCGCCAGGGCCCAACTACAAGAATATTTTTGTTTTTTTTATTATTTTTTTCGATCGCGTAATAAATGCTCATCGGGCCGTAGAAATCTTCGGCATCAAACCATCCCGCGACATTGAGAATCGCGTGTTGAATATTATTGAGGTGGAGAAGGACATCCTGCTGCTTCCAGTAATCATCATAATCCCCGTGTTCCATGTACTCATTCCATGTGGGGACACGCTGATGAAAGTACTTCTTATCCACATTGGAGACAGGGCCCAATTCCATAAAAAACTTATATCCATCCTCGGTGCCATAATCAAACCGGACTCCGCGCTCTGCAGATGGGCCCGATCGCACAGCAGCATTTCCCGACAGCCATCCGAATGTGTACATCAAGCGGAATGCTCCATTGTGATGAAAATCATCCCCGATCCACATATCAGCTGGGGATGCTTGCGGCGAGGAAGCTTTCAAAGCCGGATGGGCATCGATCATCCCCATAACCGTCTGAAATCCTGGATAGGATATGCCCCATTGGCCAACACGGCCGTTGTGATTGGGAATCTTTTTTAGGATCCATTCGATGGTATCGAATGTATCGCTGCTTTCGTCTGTATCCTTAGGTCCTTTTTTAAAAGCTTTGTGGGGGCGCATCACAACAAACTCTCCCTCCGATTTGAATTTTCCCCTTACGTCTTGATAAACGAAGATAAACCCTTCGGGTGCATACAGTTTATTGGGGCCCAGGCTGTTTCGATTGATCTCGGGGCCGTAATCACCGATGGAATAAGGCGTTCGAAAAAGCATAATCGGGTATTTCTGACCTTTGTCGTTGGGCATATACACCTGGGTGTACAGTTTGATCCCGTCCCTCATGGGAACCATATGTTCGCTTTTAGTGTAATAGTCCTTTAATGCATAATCATTTCCTTGACCTGCTGAAATGCATAAAATAAGAATTGAAACCAGAATCAAGAAATAATTTTTGTGATTGAGTATCTTCTTTATTTTCATGAGTTTTCTCCTTATTTTATCTGAATATTCCAGGTTAAGTTGTTTTGTATATTATCACAACCGTAAATCAAAAGCGATTTGATCTCTTTCAGAATTGACGACACATATTTTTATGTGATATGTTAAACAAAGCGCAAGGAGATGTTATGAAAAAGAGAAAAAATCCGGTTTTGACGATTGTAGGGATGATTTTGTTCGGTCTATTGGTGACCTTGCTGGCGGCAGCGCAGGAAAAGAAATATGAAGCCCTTCTCGGGGAGTGGGACGCCCAGACAGAGGACGGCCAGTACACCTTTGTGTTTGTCTTCTCCATGGAAGAAGAAACACTGAAGGGTCTATTTAAGGGGTCAACAGGGGATTATGAAATGGAAGACCTCTCCTTTAAAGACAATGAGCTGACGTTTTCCGTGAACATCGATGCTGGTGGTCAAACCATGTCTATTGACTTCAGCGCCACGATCGAAGGAGAGACTCTGAAAGGTTTTCTCTCGATGGAATATGGTGAGTCAAACATCTCGGGAAAAAAACGGAAATAAGCTGCCTATTTATTGACAGCTATTTCAATACTTGCGGTAACCGCGATCTCCGCCTCTGCCTCCACCACCGAAACCACGCTCTTTTGGCGGGCGGGCTTCGTCAACTCTCAAAGTGCGGCCTTTGTGATTGGAACCGTTTAGAGCTTCTTTCGCTTTTTCGGCTTCAGACGGGCTTGACATTTCAACAAATCCAAAACCTCTGCCTTCGATTACTTTGACTTCTTTGACCTCTCCATGACTGGAAAACATTTCTTTCAAATCTTCTTCAGAGACAGAATAGCTGAAATTACCCACATAAAGTTTACTTCCTTGCATTTTTTTCTCCTTTTTATTCTTTTCCTTTATCAGTCTGAATTATTCATAAACATGATTTTTTTACCGAGATTTAATGCTATATGCATTGAAATCAGGGACATGTCCCGAATTTCCGGTAACGTGTCCCTTGATTTCGAGCTCGTACATGAATAATTCAGGTTTGAGAACATGTGTTATTGATTTTTCCTAAAACGAATAGACTTTTCAAACCGCATACTGTCTTGCTCTATCTGGATTCTTTGTCCTGTGGAAATTTGCAGAACGCGAATTTCTGCGGTTTTTTTTCGATCTATCGTTTCGAAACCTATTTCTTGAACTAAATCCAATACTCTCATCTGTGGCAAACAGATCGTCTCCCGCTGTTTTTACAGGAATTTTCATGCCGATAAAGGATTCGATGGCCTCTAGATGATCGGCCGTGCCTTCGCTTGCGAATGTTATCGCTTTTCCTGTATTGCCTGCCCGGGCTGTTCGCCCGATCCGGTGAACATAATTTTCGCAATCCTGGGGAATATCATAGTTGATGACCATCTCCAGATGATCGATATGAAGCCCTCGAGCGGCCACATCCGTAGCAACCAGAAAAGCGAACTTTCCTGCCTTGAAATCTTTGATAACATTCAACCTTCGTGTCTGGGGAAGATCACCGGTCAGGTGTTGGCTGCGGAATCCGTTTTGCTGAAGATTTTTGGCCAAGCGGAACGCCTTATGCTTCATATTCGTGAAAATGAGGGCGTTCTGGGGAGACTGCTTCTTGAGAATACCCAGCATGAGGTTCATCTTGATGTGGCTTTTCACAAAGTAGAGTTCTTGGGAGATCGTATCGACGGTCAGCTTTTCTGGCGTGACTTCGATAAACACGGGACGGTTCATGTGTTCGACTGCAATTTTTCTGGAAACGCGATTCAGAGTTGCACTGAAAAGCATGTTCTGCCGGGCATGGCGCGGGGGCATTTTCCGGATGATTTTGGTAATATCCGGGAGAAATCCCATGTCGAACAATCGATCGGCTTCATCGATAACCAGGAATCCGATTCTATTCATTTTTAAATGGCCTTTTTGGCCGAGATCCAGCAACCTCCCTGGTGTGCCGATGACGATGTCCATGCCGTTTTTAAGGGAGGCCAGCTGACCGGCATAACCCACACCGCCGAAAAAACTTCCTATGGCTAATCCTGTGTGCCGGTTTAACAGCCGGGCTTCCTTTTCGATCTGGACAGCCAGTTCCCTGGTCGGCACAATGATCAGCGCCTTTTTTCTCTTGGACGTTCGATTGTTAACCATATGCTGGAACAAAGTTATCAGGAACGCAGCAGTTTTGCCTGTTCCTGTTTGAGATTGAACAGCCACATCAAAACCTTTAAGCGTGACAGACAGAGTTTGTTTCTGGACATCCGTCGTTTCCTTGTAGCCTCGATCTGAGATTCCATGCAGAAGACGGGGTTCAAGGTTGAGTTCATTAAAATTCATTTATTTACCTTGCTAATTGATTAAAACATGAGGCGGGGAATGTCTGATGAAATTATCTAGACTATTTTCCTTCCATATGTTCGAAAATGCAGTATACCGTATAAATAGAATAATTGCAAGTGAAAATTATTGTAAAAATCAGCATGCTCATTTCCACAGGAGTTTGACAGCTTTTATGTTCCCTGCTATCCTTTTGCCGAGAGTAGGGGAAAAACGGAGATTTCCGGACAATGCTTTACACACTCCTCCAGAACATCATAAAGATTGCTTTATCCATCTTTTTCCAGAAGATCGAAATCCGTCATGGAGAAAATGTTCCGGAGCAAGGACCTGTGCTTTTTGCGGTCAATCATCCGGATTCCCAGATGGATGCCTTTATCATGAGTTCTACGATTAAACGAAAGGTCCATTACATCGCTCACGCCGGATTGTTTGCCAATAAACTGAAAGCGAAATTGCTTCGGAGCTGCGGTGTGATCCCTGTGGCCCGCCGCCGTGGAAAATCGGATAAGATCGAACGGAACATCGAAGCCTTCCAGGAGTGTTATGAGGTTTTAGAAAAGGGCGGAATTATCGGCATCTTTCCCGAAGGTGTAAGCGAGATGCCGCGTCACATCAAAAAAATAAAAACAGGAGCTGCCAGGATCGTTTTAGAATCCGAGCGAAGAAATAATTATAAGCTTGGTATCAACCTCATCCCGATCGGGCTTCATTTTTTCTCGCGCAGCCGGTTCCGCAGCAGAGTTTTGGTCAACGTGGGAAGACCGATCGAGCTCCGACCATACTTCTCTTTGAATAAAAAAAATAATCTTGAAGCCGTCAATCTGCTTACAGCTCAGATCCAAAACAGTCTAGAAGACCTCACCGTAAACGTTCAACACGCTGAGTTGGATTATTTTGTGAAAGACATCGAGAGCATCTATCGGGATGAATTGATGACCCAAACCCTGGCCGATCATAAATCGTCCAAAAAGATCGTCGCAGAGTTCGTCATCACACAAAAGATCGCCGATTGTGTGGCATATTATTACGACCATAATCCCCAAAGAGTACGGGATATGGAAGAGAAAATTGCCAACTACAAACGCAAGCTGAAGCGCCTTCACTTAAAAGACATAATGGTGAGGGAAAAGACGAGTATAAAACAGCTGTTCAAAGCGGAATTAAAAGGAATTTCTAAATCGATCGTCGAGTTCCCCTTTGCGGCTTATGGCGTTCTCAACAATTTTTTCCCTTACAGGATAACCGAATACATTGCAAAAAAGTTTATCGACGAAAGGCCCAAAATCTTGACGGCCCTTTTGGCAGGAGGAGGAATCACATTTCTTTTGTTCTACGGGGCCCAGGTATTTCTGGTTTGGTATTTGAAAGGATATCTATGGTCCGTCCTCTATTTGTGCAGTTTGCCTTTATCCGGATTTTTTGCATTGGAGTATATCAAAGGAGTCCGCAAGATCCGGGAGCGCATCAGTTTTTCGTTTTTTCTTTTTACAAATCGCCATCTGATAGGTAAAATGCGTCGTACAAGGAATATGCTGATATCTGAAATGAACACATGTAAAAATGAATATCTCGAGCTTATGAGTCAAACTGTATCGACAGATAAATAAGAACACCAAATTTAAAAAAAATGAGTTCGAAAAAAACAAACGAAACAAAAATCGGAAAAGCATTGAGTCATATCAGGCCTCAGTCGCTGCTGAGCAGCCTGAGCCATGCCGCCTCTCTTGAGCGGTTAGGACCGAAATTCATCGAACGTATTCACTGGCGTGCAGTCACAGATGAAATGAAAATCGCAATAACCTTCGATGACGGCCCCCATGCCACATCAACGCCTCGCGTGCTTGATGTGCTGGATCAATTCAGAGTACCTGCAACCTTCTTCCTTGTCGGGAAAAACCTCGAAAAGAATCCCAAGATTGCCCGTGCGATGGCAGCTGCCGGCCACGAAATCGGCAATCATACTTTCAGTCATTCGCTGTTGTATGCGTCCACAAAAAAAAGAATTCGAGATGAGATATGCCAAACCGATACACTTCTCAAAAATATCGACGGGGTCGAACCAAAGTTTTTCAGACCTCCTGCAGGATTTTTTACAAAGCAGGTGTTGGATATTGCAGAGGAGTTGGGATACAAAACGGTTGTGGGGGATGTTTATCCTCGGGATCCTCACCTCCCGGGAAAGGAAAAAATTGTGGATAGGGTTCTCCAGCGCACGACTGCAGGCTCCATAATCATACTCCACGATGGAGGGAATGCCCGGCGCGTGGACAGATCCCAGACGATTGAAGCTCTATACGAAATCCTCCCCTGTTTAAAGAAGCAGGGTTTTGAGTTTCTAACCCTTTCAGATTTGCTGCTGGCTCAAATAAAATCTTGATCTGTGGATGATATTTTAGGTCTGACTTTCGGATCGCCACAGCCAAGAAAATACCCGATATGTCCGGCTTGCATCCATGCAACCATGGCCGCTCTGGTTCAATCGGCCGACTCTTTATTGAACCATTAACGCCTGAAGAATGCATCTCTAGGCCCGTGATAAATTGGACTTTCGGGGATAGAGATGCTTTCACGCCTGGAAACACCATTGATTTCCTTTCATCCCTGTGTTAGAAGCTTTTAAGACAACAAAATGAAGACGGGCAAAAACAACAGAAACATCCAACTCCGCCGGGCCATAGGTCTGCCTCATGCTACGGCCTTGGTTGTCGGGACGATCATCGGTGCTTCGATTTTTGTACAGCCATCTGAAATAACGGGGCAGATCAATTCTGTTAAAGGTGTTTTTCTGGTTTGGCTTATGTCCGGACTCTTGACATTTTTCGGTGCCCTGGTGTGTGCGGAAATGGCCTCCATGTTCACCCAATCCGGTGGAGTCTATGTTTATTTGAAAGAAGCGTTTTCTCCTTCCATCGGATTTTTGTGGGGTTGGGCCATGTTTTGGAGCATGCATTCCGGGATTATTGCGGCAATCGCTGTCATTTTTTCCAGGTATGTTTCCTATTTTTTCCCGATGAACGATGTCATGATCCGCGTTGTTTCCATTGCTGTCATAATAGTCCTGTCGGCCGTCAATTATCTCGGTGTCAAGCATGGCAGTATGCTTCAGACACTTTTTACCCTGGGAAAAATCATCGCCATCGTGTTTATTATCGCTGCAGGTTTTGTCCTCGGATCCCGGGTTCCCGAGCACTTCGCAGCCGGCAGTATTGCGCAAAGTGACTTCTCTTTGAACAGCTTTATTCTTGCTCTGGTCGCCGGATTATTCGCATTCGGTGGATGGCATATGGTCACATACAATTCCGAAGAAACAATAAATCCCCGGAAAACGATTCCCCGAGCTTTAATGCTGGGAACATTGATCGTCACTCTGTGTTATATAGCCCTGAATGCAGTCTATATGTATATACTGCCGCTCGATTCTGTCGCGTCCTCCTCAAGAATTGCTGCCGATGCCGCCGATACCCTCGTCGGATTCGGAGGAGGAGCCTTCATGTCTGGCCTGGTCATCTTCTCTACTTTTGGTGCATTAAGCGGCATCATCCTGTGCGGTCCCCGCGTGTACTATGCGATGGCCCGGGATGGATTGTTATTCCGATGGGTTGGAGATATACATTCGCGATACAGAACGCCCCACAAAGCGATCATCCTGCAGGCCGTGTGGTCCTCTGTGCTTGTCGCCACAGGCACATACCGAGTGCTTTTCATTCGGGTGGTTTATACAGAATGGGCTTTTTTTGGATTGATGACCGTTGGGCTGTTTATCCTGAGGAAAAAGTCAGGGATTGTCCGTGGCTATCGAGTGTGGGGATATCCTTTCGCCACGGCATTTTTTATCATTGCTTCATTTGCCATCGTCGTGAATCAGATCGTAACCGATCCAAAGGAGGGTTTGTTTGGCCTTTCTCTTGTGCTGATCGGTCTCCCAGTGTATCATTTGTGGTCAAAAAGGATGCGAACTGGAGTTTGATCCATGAGAATAATCGATTTTCACAATCACTTTTATCCTCCCGAATATCTAGAAGAGATACAAAGCGGTCCTAGCAATGTCAAGGTTACCTTTGATGCGGATAACAATCCGCTCCTCCACTATCCCGGTGACTACAATATCGTTGTTCGCGGTCACAGAGATATTGCGTATCGAGCCGGAGTTTTAGCAGAAACAGGAATCGATAAACAGATTCTTACCTTTACGACACCGGGCACGCATATCGAACCACCTGCACGCTCGGTGGATCTGGCCCGTCTTGTCAATGACAGCTTTGCGAAGATCATGAAGGAGCGGGGCGATCGATTTTCTGCACTGGCCACGCTTCCGCTGAACGATCTCGAAGCTTCGGTTATTGAGTTGGAGCGTACGATTAACGGACTTGGGTTTAAGGGAGTCATGCTTCACAGCAATATCAATGGCACCGCTTTGAGCGACCGGCGTTTTTGGCCCTTGTATGAGAAGGCTGACATGCTGAAGGCCGTGTTTTATATCCACCCGTCATTTCCTGTCGGGGTGGAGGCCATGACGGATTACTGGCTTATGCCGCTGGTCGGTTTTCCGTTTGATACGACGCTGGCGGCGGCAAAACTGGTTTTCAGCGGTGTTGTCGAAAAATATCCCGGAATCAGATGGGTTTTGGGGCACTTAGGCGGGGCTGTCCCATATCTTTCAGAACGGCTGGACCGCGGATATTATGCTTTTGAGGAATGCAGGATGAATATCAACAAACCCCCGAGCGAATATTTAAAGGAATTTTATTATGATTCGGTCAATTTTGACGTCAACGCCCTGGAGTTTGCCATAAATTTTGCTGGCGCATCTCATTTTGTGGCCGGCAGCGATTACCCTCATAAGATCGGAAGCTTGGAGAAGATGGTGAGCAGCATAGCGAAGCTGAATATTTCTCCCGGAGAAAAGGCTGCTGTTTACGGGGAGAATGCGGCTCAATTACTCGGTCTTTAGAAACAAAACACACATGTCGAATATTTTCTACTTTTTCTGAATTTTTATGATTTCAAAAACGACAGGATTATACGCATCGGGGCAGGCATGCGTTTTTGTATCCGGATCTTT
>CAZOJY010000062.1:16696-20056 GCA_964580235.1 uncultured Eubacteriales bacterium
TTCTATCCAGAGATCGCGATCCATATCTTTCCAGAATTCGAGCTTCATGGTGCTGTGGTCGAAGACAGCCATCATAGGCCTCCTGGTGCATCCCCAAATTCCCCTCCATATGTCTGAACGATTTTGAGAAGCTTTCCATACGATTCATTCGAAGAGTCGTCGAGCCTTTGTGAATTTGATTCGAGTTGAGGAGCTGTGAAGTGAATAGATTTCCAATAAGGGAAGGCAGCAATTATAGCTCCTCTGGTTATTCCTTTTTTAAAAACTCTCTTCTTCCTAAAGGTTTTACATCATTGTTCATCCTCACCTCCATCAGGCTATCTGTTTTCTTTTAGCGATTTTTTTTTGAGATACGGAATCCCTTCGGTCATCCACTTGAGTGCCGGCTTACCTTTGAGATAGTGGTCGTAAAATTCCTCCATCCTGTGCTGAAAATCGATCTTGTTTTCCAACTTGTCAAGGTGGTGGCCTTGACCAGGATAGGATGCCAGAATAACATTCTTGCCGAGGAAGCGAAGAGCATTGTAAAATTCGATGGCCTGCAGCCACTCCACCGAACCATCATCTGTCCCATGAAACAAGAGCAGGGGAGTATCCATTGTCCCGGCATTGAACAGGGCAGATTCCCGGATGTAGAGCTCTCGGTCATCGAATGGATTTGTGCCGAAACGGCCCTGGCCGTAATAATCGTACCGGTGCTGGTTCGTGCCCGCGGATTTCCAGAGCTGGTTGAAATCGGAGATCAGATCGGTTGCCGCCGCACCTGCAACGACAGCGGCAAACATCTTGGATTTTGTGGCGATGAAAGCTCCCCCTTGTCCTGAAAAGCTGTGGCCGTGCAGGCCGATGTGTTTGGGATCGGCATAACCGAGCTCAATGACTTTTTTCACGGCCGCTTCCACGCAGTCGAGCATGTCCGAATGAGTTGTCCGTGTGTTGAAATGCACGTCGGGCAGCAGAACAAGGTAGCCGTTGCTGACATATTTGGAGAACATCGGTGTGTCGCGGTAGACCAAGCGGGAAAACCGGTAGAGATTTTGCGAATTTTTCTCGTAAAAATCGACCAGCATAGGATATTTGTCGTTCTCTTTGTAATCCTCAGGGATCATCAAAACTCCCTGAAGCCGCTTCCCGTTTTTGTTGGTGTATTCGATTAAAATATTATAGCCCCATTTGAACTCCTTCTGGTGGGGATTGGCATCCGTGACTCTGCGGGCATTTTGGAATGTCTGGTCGGACACATAATAATTCGGGAAGTTTTGATAGTCCTCGATGGTGTAAAAGAGGCGGTCGGCCTTTTTCGCCTTAGTGAGCCGGCCGAAAGATTTTTTTGCGTAGACCAACGGTTGAAGCTTGTTTTTATTCAGGCTGTAATATCCGGCCTCTTTGGTCCATTGGCCGAATGCAGAAAGCAGCAGGGGCTTTTTCATATCGATGGATTTCGCTTCTGGATCTGTCTGAATGTATCGGAATCGAATTTCTTCCTTGGTGCCTGTGCCTCCAGTCAGGTTTTTGGCCGGGCTTCCGTCCAGGGGCTGGAGGTAAAGATCGTATTTATGATTGAGGATCACGGCTTTTCCGTCTTTTGTCCACCCGGTCACTCCATAGGGAGGTTTTGTGCCGGGGTGATCGTATTCCTGATTGATAAAACTCATGGGTGTTTTGGCTGTCAGGTTCACTTTCTTTCCGGATGCGATCTCATAATCCCAAATGTGGACGTCCTTCCAATAGAGAAAATGCTTGGAGTCCGGCGATAACCCAAGCGTTCTCTTCTGACCTTTGAACATCAAAATCCGCTCACCAGTTTCTGTTTTCAAACGGTAATAATCGGCTTGAGCTTCTTTCCAGTCAGAGATGTAATCCTTGTCATCCCGGCTGATCGCCCATTTTCCATTCTGGGTAATGGCGGCTGTACGCATGCGCTCATCACAAAGACGGATAAATCGTTTGGTATTTAGATTGTAGACCGACCTGTACGTGAAGTTCCGGTCACGGTTGGCCCGAATTTTTTGAACGGATTGAATCTGTTCGTCCTTCCAGTGCCAGATATCCACATCGGCAGGAGGTTCTTCATTTTTATTCTTGTCCTCTGCTTTTTTCTCCGCAGGTTTTTTATCTTCAGAAGATTTTTCTTCCTCTTGAAGTTTTTCTTTCTTTTTTGGTTTTTCCGGCTCTTTTTCCTGTTCTTTGATGCCGCAAAAAACTTGAGTATTGTCCTCGCTCCAGAACAAGTTTCCTCTGGTAGGAGAAGCGGAGGGTCGGAAACGGGACCGTCCGGAGGATGATGTGCGTTCAGATATCACCATATCTTTTGGAAAATCGGGGTCCTTGGAAGGATCGTATATGTATTTTTTCTGATCCTTAGCCCCCACACCGGTAAAAGCCAGGAGGATGTTCTGCTTTTCTTTGAATTCTTTCTGTTTTTCTCCTTTGAGCGCAGCAAGAGCTGTCCCCTTTTCGTCCCAGGCTAACTGGCTGTAATCGGATTCGCTCGAATCGAGTACGATGAGAATTCCCTGCGATAGGTCCATCAAGTAAAGGCCGTTTCCGGATTTGTCAGCCGCATCCACGGCAAAAGCCATCCTGGTGCCGGATTTGTTGAACTTATATTCGACCACATTCCCCAGATTGTGGAAGGCTTTGGTCTTAATGTTGTACAGGATAAGGTCTGCTCCTTTGTGCTTGGCCTTGGGATCGGCTTTTGTCTTTTTTACGGCCCAATATCCGGATCCTTTGGAAAATGAAAAGGAGGAGACGTTTTCAAATGTGGTTTTTTCTCCGCTGGAAAGATCGATGAGTTCGGCCTTACGTGGTACTGGTTTCTTTTCTTTCTTGAGTTTTTCCGCTTCTTTCCAGGGAAGATTCAAAAAATAAGCTGCCCACCGGGAATCATCTGAAAACTTTGGGCTTGAAGCTCCAATGACCTTGTATTCTTTATCGGAATCGAGATTTTTGATGAAAAATTCGTCATCGGCCTTTGTTTTACGGTAGGCAAATGAAATCCATTGTCCGCTGTCCGAAATGGATGTGGATACGATGCTCCGCCAGTTGGCATAATCGTCGATCGTAAACGGCCGTTTCTCTTCAGCGCCAAGAGCCGCCACACAGCTTACGAGGAAAAATAAAAGAATTGCGGGTATGTGTTTTCTCAAGCAGTCCATACGATCCTCCCTCCTGATTTGATATTTTGCGGCCTCAAATAAAATCAAAGATTGATTGTAGTACATGTCGGACGCAGTTTCAATCTCGAACCTTTTTAACCTGGATAATTCATAAATTATCCAGGTTACCCTGAATTATTCATGAATCAAGGGACACGTTACCGGAAATTCGGGACATGTACCGATTTTTTTAAAATCG
>CAZOJY010000063.1:0-17571 GCA_964580235.1 uncultured Eubacteriales bacterium
TTGCACGACTCAAAGCCCGTTTGAAAGATCTTCCGCTGCGTATCATTTCTCTCTCAGAATTCCAGCTTACTCAATTTTTCCATGAAAAAGGAAAGACCTTCCTGGAAAATGCCCGAGGTAAAAGTCTGTATTACAACCGATACTGGGAACACATGACACTGGCGGAGGATTCGGGTATCGAAATAGATTGCCTCCAGGGTGCGCCTGGCGTTTTTTCCTCGCGGTTTTCCGGGCCAGAAGCAAATGATGAGGCTAATCTTCAGAAAGTCCTTCGATTTCTGGACAAAATCCCAGCAAAAAAAAGGAATGCGCGATTCGTCTCCTGTATGGTTTTATCCCGAAAAGGACAAATCATCAAAGAAATCCAAGAACATGTCAGTGGGTTCATCGCTTCCAGAAAAAAAGGACAGGGCGGATTTGGATACGATCCAATATTTTTTTATCCCCCACTGAATAAAACCTTTGCCGAGCTTTCTCCAGATGAAAAGAATACAGTCAGCCATCGAGGCCGCGCACTAGAACAATTACACGCATTTCTCCTCGAATATTTAAAAAAACGAAAA
Organism: uncultured Eubacteriales bacterium; assembly: GCA_964580235.1. Lineage (GTDB taxonomy): Bacteria > Acidobacteriota > Aminicenantia > Aminicenantales > Aminicenantaceae. Next base: position 564 of record CAZOJY010000063.1, read on the forward strand.
ATCTAATCTAAACAAAAAATTGCTCTGGATTATTAACGAACCAAGAAGTTTGTTATGGCAAGAGAGCGGGTCATAAAGCTGTCGAATTCTGCCAAGAATAGATTTCAAGGAAGCCGGTGCACTGAGATTGGATCCTTAATAATTCAGGGGAGAGGGGCTAAAGCCCCTTCTCCTGTTTTTTCGTCTTGGATTCTTGGCCCACCGTGATAAGTGGCTTGATCTTCAAAAATGTCTTTTCTCCTATCCCCTTAACCTTCATGATCTCTTCAATTTTGGAAAATTTCCCATGCTTTCCTCGGTAATCAACAATCCTCTGGGCCACAGCAACGCCAATCTGGGGGAGTGTCTGGAGTTCTTTTGCAGAAGCTGAATTGATGTTGATTTTTTTTGCAGGGGTGTCGTTCGCATGAGACGGAACAGCAAAGAAAGACATCAGAGAAAAAGCCAAGACCAAAGGGACAACCAATCCTCTCACAGAAAAACTTTTCATGTTAGCCTCCTTTCGGTCTAAATAAATGCAATATCGGGGCCAGGTTATGTATAAAGAAATTTTTTTATTATCAACAAGTTATGTGAGCCATAGAACGAACACGGGTGCACTAGAGTTGACATTTCCCCGCTCAGCCGACAACTCCAGTTTGCGCTGAAATCCCTCAGGAGCGTGGATGGCTTTTCCGGTAGACCTCTATAAGATGTTTGAGATCAAGATGGGTGTATTTTTGTGTGGTTGCCAGACTTTCGTGTCCGAGCAGTTCCTGGATGACTCTGAGGTCCGCTCCCCGGCTAAGAAGATGAGAAGCAAAGGAATGCCTGAGGGAATGGGGACTTATCTTTCTCCTTACAGCTGAATGACGGATGTATTTGTCAACTGTCCGTTCTACAGACCGCGATGATAGTTTTCTGCCACGATAGTTGAGAAACAACCGTGGCTCTTCCACATTCCCCTTGTTTATCAAAGGTCTCAGCCTAAGGTAGGACCGAAGACTCTGCTCGGCCATCCTTCCGAACGGCACCAGACGCTCTTTTTTCCCCTTGCCTCTAATACGAATCAACCGCTCGGTGAATTTCACATCCTCCAGATTTATTCCCACAAGCTCGCTGACTCGAATTCCTGTTGCATAAAGAAGCTCCAATATGGCCTTATCTCTCATGTCTAGGGGTTTACCCGTTTGAGGCAAATCTAAGAACTCCTGCATCTCTTCCTCCGAGAGAAAGGAAGGAACAGGCTTTTCCTGTTTGGGCGTGGCAACCACTTTGGCAGGATTATCATCCATCCAGTGCTTTCTTACACAAAACTGGAAAAATGAACGGATGGCCGCCAATTTTCTTCCGATAGTGGATTTTTTCTCCCCCTTATCATACAAGACAGCCAAAAATCCTCGAAGCGCAATATTATTGATATCCTTCAACTTCAGTTTCTTAGCCTCTAGATATTCTGAGAGTTGCAGAAGGTCCCTTTGATAGCTGGCTATAGTATGGGGAGAGGCATTCTTTTCGTGTTTTAAATAAGCAATAAATCCCTCAAGTTCCTTGGCAAACATGGTTTCAATCTATCCTTCACCGTCCATACTGGTTTCTTTATAGGAACACTTTTCATCGCTGCAGTAAAAATAAGGCTTTCCTTTAAAGGAATGTTTTTTCAATACAAAATGCCGCCCGCAGTCCGGACATGGTTGGGAAACAGGCTCATCCCAGGTTGCAAATTTGCAGTTAGGGAATTCGCTGCACCCGTAAAATATCTTCCCTTTACGGGTTTTTCTTCTTATTAGTGTGCCCTCACACTCAAGGGGGCAGGCAATCCCGGTATCCTTTTTTTCCTTTTTTATGTATTTGCATATGGGATAATTCGAACAAGCAGCGAATGCCCCATATTTTCCTCGGCGCATAACCAGTTGAGACCCACATTCCGGGCAGGCTTCATCCAGCGGATTCGCCTCTTTTTTAATCAAACTCTCTTTAAAACGACATTCCGGATATCCTGAACAGGCACGGAACCTGCCGTATTTTCCTTCCTTTATCACAAGCTGCCGTCCACACTCCGGACAATTTTCCTCTACAGGGATCCCCGTTTTTTTGGTGCTTTCTCCTTTCATCGCTTCTCGTAAATCTTTCTCCAAAAGAAAATAATAAGATTTTAAATAAGCCAACCATTCCTGCTTGCCTTCGCTTATGAGGTCGAGTTCGGCCTCCAGCCGGGCAGTAAATTCAAACTCCATCAGGTCCGGAAAATTCTTAATCATATAATCCGTAACGAACAACCCAAGATCAGAGGGAATAAACTTTCCTTTTTCCTTGAAGACATAAACACGACCCTGAAGAGTCGACATAATCGGGGCATAGGTGCTCGGTCGCCCGATTCCCTTTGCCTCTAGTTCCTTGACTAAGCTGCCTTCTGTATAGCGCGGTGCTGGCTGGGTGAAGTTTTGCTTGGATTCAATATCCAGCACTGTCAGTTTTTCTCCTTCTTGAGCATTTGGCAGGATGTTTTCTTCTTTTTTCGATTTGGGATAAAGGGCAAGGTATCCGTCGAATTCAAGGACTTCCCCCTTGGCAACAAACAAATACCGGGATGCTTCAATCTGAAATTCTGTCCCCGCCAACAGAGCCGAGCTCATCTGGGTGGCCACGAACCTGTTCCAGATCAATCGATAAAGATTGTGCTCGTCGGTTTTCAGGAAAGGTTTGACCACATCTGGAGGCAGGTCAAACGAAGTGGGACGAATCGCTTCATGGGCGTCTTGTGCTTTTCTCTTGTTCTTGTAGGTTCTCGGTTTTTTCGTCAAATAATCTGAAGAAAAATGCCGTTTGATGAATTCTCTGGCTGCATGCACGGCTTCACCAGAGACACGGACAGAGTCTGTGCGCATATAGGTAATCAACCCGGTCAGACCTTTCTCTCCGATCTCCAATCCTTCATACAATTTTTGGGCAACCGACATGGTTTTCCCCACAGGAAACCGGAGCAGGCGGAACCCATCCTGTTGGAGAGTGCTTGTAATGTATGGCGGACTGGGATTTTTCTTTTTCTTTTTGATTGCGATATTTTTGAGAACAAACGGAAGGTCCCAAAGTTCTTGAACTATGGCAGAGGCATTTTTTTCGTCTTCCACCTTTATTTTTTTTCCATCAATTTTGGCCAGATTGGCCTTAAAAGATGGAAGTTCAGAGGCTTCCAAATGGGCGTAGATTGTCCAATACTCCTCAGGAATAAAATTCTTGATTTCTTTTTCTCTCTCGCATATCAAGCGCAAAGCAATTGACTGCACCCGGCCGGCACTTAACCCGCGGCCTATTTTTTTCCAAAGGAGAGGACTAATAAGATATCCAACTAGTCGATCCAGCAATCTCCGGGTTTGTTGCGCATTGATCTTGTCTTGATCAAGATTCCCCAAATTTTTAAAGGCCTCTTCGACAGCATTTCGTGTGATCTCATGCGTCATGACTCGAAAGATGTTGCTGTTGTGTTTCTCTAAAATTTTAGACAGATGCCAGCAGATGGCCTCTCCCTCTCTATCGGGATCTGCCGCTAAAAGAATAGATTCGGCCTCTTTGGCCGCACTCTGAAGCTCCTTTACGATCGGTTGCCTTTCTGGGATTATTTCATATTCCGGAAGAAAATCATGATCGATATCAATCCCCAGCTTTTTTTTAGGCAGATCTCGGATATGTCCTATCGAAGCCTTAACCAAATATCCTTTCCCCAAATAACGGTTTATGGTTTTTGCTTTAGCCGGCGACTCCACTATTACCAATTGCTTTGCCATTATAACTTCCTCTGATAGAATTTTCCCGGTCTTTGAGCAACCAAATCCTTGAGCTCCAAACTCAACAGAATCGTGAGAATCTCGGAAACTGAGAGATTGCTCCACTCGACAAGTTCATCCACGGATGTTAATTTATCGGGCAGAAGAACATCATAAATCTTTTTTTCTTCCTGGCTGAGCGACGGAGATTCTTTCCTCTTTTTTTTCTCCTTCGAAAGGATGTCTTCCCTCAACGGAGAGGGAAATTCTTCCACCACATCTTTCCAATCATTCACGAGCTTGGCTCCCCCCTTGATCAACCAATTCGGGCCCTGACTCAGTTCTGAGGTGATGCTGCCGGGAACTGCCATCACCTCTCTGTTTTCTTCAAGAGCCAGTCGAGCCGTTATGAGTGATCCGCTCTTTCTTGTTCCCTCGACGACAACCGTCCCTATGGAAAGTCCGCTGATGATCCTGTTTCTGCAGGGAAAATGATATTTCAGCGGCGGCGCTTTCAGGGGGTACTCTGTGAGGACAATCCCATTTTCGATAATTTTCTTGAAAAGAGGCCGATTCTCTTTAGGGTAGACATTCTCAAATCCAGAACCGAGCACAGCGATCGTCTTTCCTCCCTTCAAGGCTCCCCAATGGGAGATGGAATCGATTCCGCGAGCCATTCCGCTGACAACGACCAATCCCTTTGAGGAAAGATCATGAGCCAGCCTCTCGGCCACAGCTCTGCCGTACGGCGTTGGTCTTCTCGCTCCGACAATGGATACGGCCGGTTCACTCAAGGTGTCGATTTTTCCTGCATAATACAGGACGAGCGGGGGATCAAAAATTTCTCTCAGGTATTTGGGATAGAGGTTATCTTTGATCGTCAGAACTGAATACCCCATTTTTTCCACTATGTCAATTTCCTTACGGGCCAGGTCCAACAGCTTCGGAGAAGACAAAGCATCCGCTATTCCCTTCTCCAATCCCAGATCATACAAATCATTTTTTGGGGTGCAGAAAACATCCTCCACAGAAGGAAAATTCTGGGTGATGATTCGCGCTGACCTCAGGCTATCGGATAAAATAAAATTGAGGGCAATCCAGTATTTCAGCTCTTGTTCCAATTTTATCGCGCACAGGAGGAAGGCGGGATGGCAAACACGGGGATATGGGTGTAGGAGATCACTTTTTCTGTTGTGCTTCCCAAAAAGAACCGTTCAATCTTGCTCTGGACACATGTGGAAATAACAATCATGTCAAATTTGTGGGTATCCGCATAATCCACTATACCGACCGCGGCGTTGATCGCCCGATACACATCTTCTGAAACCAGGATATCCTCTTTTTCCCTTTTCTCTCTCTGTTTCAGCCTTTCCATCACAGCGTCAAACATTTCATCCAGTGCATGAGGCGTGAATTCGTAATCATGCAGTTCGAGGACATGAAGCAGAGTCAATTCCGAGTCAAATCCTTTGGCCAACTTCCATGCAAAATCTCTCTCCACTTCCTCCTGCGCAGAAAAATCTGTCGGGACCAAAATTTTCTTAAACCGGGCTTTCCCCGTTTTCTTTTTTGTCAGGAGCAAAGGGATGGGGGAACTTCGAAGAACCTGGTTGGCCACGCTTCCGATGAATAACTTCTCGATGGCTGACAAACCTCGTCTTCCCAAGACGATCAGATCCGCCTTTTCTTCTTCTGCCGTCTCAATGATTTTTTTTGCCGCATTTCCTTCTTTGATGCAAGTTTGGAACTCAACGCCTTTGGTTTTTTTGAGCGAATCGAACTTCATCTGTGTTTCTTTTTTTACATAGGCCACTCTTTTTGCTATTTCCCCTTTTACGACCAGCGCCGCATCATACAATGCTGGTGAGATGTCGGGTATAACATGGAGCGCAACAATCTTGGCATGAAATGCCTTCGCAAATGCACTGGCATACAAAAAAGCTTCCTGGGCCTCGTCGGAAAAGTCGGTCGACCAGAGAATTTTTTTTATAAATTTTGCCATTTTTATCTCCTCACATCATATCAGATCTCAAAGATTACGAATATTTTAACAGGAAAAATGAAAAACACAAGAGCGATCACTTGCCCAGCAGAATCGATCCTTGGGAGTAAAAGAGTCCGGCAACTGCCCCTGTCATCAGGCAGGCAAGAGTGGCCGCCAACAGGGCTTTAAAAGCAACCCGTGAGAGGTCTTTATATCTTTGCGGGACGAGGGCTCCAATTCCTCCTACAAAAATGGCCAGAGAGGCAATATGTGCGAAACCGCAAAGGGCATAGGATGCGATAATCGCAGATCGAGGATGCACGAAAATCCCTTGGTCTATCAACTGAGAAAGGTGCTGGTAGGAGACAAGTTCCGTGGCAACCGTCCGTTCTCCTATTAACTTGGCCACTTCAAATGCATCCGAAGGAGGAACACCGAGGACAAGGGTGAATGGATAGGCCACATAACCCAGTATTGATTTGAAGGACCAATCGAAATTCAGGTTAAATCCTTTGTTCACAACGCCGCCAAAAACGCCAAAAATAAGATCCAGTAAAGCCAATATTCCCAGAAATGCAATCAAAAGGACAATGATCCCCCCCAGCAGCCGAAGCCCGCTCCATGCTCCGTTGATCACAGCCATGATCAGGTTGTCTTCCTTCTCGTAATGAGGCTTTATGTTCAGGCCCAGCGTGGCGGGAGTTTCCGTCTCCGGGACGATGAGTTTGGCCATTACAACAGCCGCGGGAGCGGAAAGAAAAGATGCGGATATCAAGTGTCCTGCAATGGTAGGAAGCTGCTTCTGGAGGAACATGACATATATGGCCAAAACAGTGGATGCAATGGTTCCCATGGATGCAGAGAGGATAGTGGTTAGTTCCGAACGAGTCATTTCCGCGAGATGGGGTTTGACCACTAGGGCAGATTCGGCCCCCACAAAAATATTGCTCGAAGCACAAAGAGATTCGGCACCGCTTATCCTCATCAACTTGGTAAAAACAAAAGCGAAACCTCTGATGACAAAGGGCATAATTTTTAAATAATATAATGCCCCTACAAGGGCCGCGAAAAATATAATCGTTGGCAATCCTTGGAAAGCGAGTAAGTTTCCCAGGGACGTCTCTCCATATTCATTTGTCATTCCCAACGGGAGAGCCAGGCGACCAAACAGAAATTTGGCGCCCTCGGATGCCGTACCCAAAACTCCGAGAACTGCGTCATTGACCAAAAGGAAAAATTTTGATCCCACAGGGACTACAAAAATAAAAAAGGCAAAAAACAGCTGCAGCCCTATCCCCCAGAAAATAACGCGCCAATTAATAACTTTTCGATTTTCCGAACACACCCAGGCAAAAAAAGCCAAGACAATAATTCCGAAAAAGCTGACAACGTTGTAAATGTTCATCTTATACCCAAGCCTTCCTCGATTTATGCGTATTTAATACTCAAGAACCACGATTTTATGGCGAGATTTTTGACCCTTGATGATTTTCACTCGAGAGGGAGAAAGATGAAAATGGGAAGCAAGGACGGAAATCACTTCCCTGTTGGCTTTTCCTTCAAAAGGAGGTGAGAGGACACAGATTTTGTACTCTTTATCTCTGATTTTCTGTATTTGCTGTTTACGAGCCCTGGGCTGGACCTTTACCTCAAGGCAAATCTTTTTTTCAGAACTCACCTGTTTTTTTCCTGATAGCTGTCCTGAAATATCCACAAAACATGAGCCACTTTCTTTCCCTCACCATAATTTAGGGGCGGGCTGAGTCGACCATAAAAATTGTCGATGCCATAATTCATCCACAATAATACCATTTTTCGAGTTTGTATACACTTTAATATCGGGCGGGTTGGCTTGGGTGGAGTGGGTCTGCCAGGCTAATACATTAAAGTGTGTTCTCTCAATAGCTGATGCGCATACAGAGAAAGTGATCTCACCAAGAAAGTGTCAAGAATAACAAGCAGCAGGATAACGATCATCGGGCTTAAATCAATCCCTCCAAATTTGTGAGGGGGCACATATCTTCGCACAGGTTTCAGGGCCGGTTCTGTCAAATGATACAGGATGACGGACACAGAATAAAGCGAGGGAATACGCACCCAGGAAAGGACAACCCGAAAGATCAGCACCCACATGGAGATCATCACCACAGCATCAATGATTTTTGAAACCGCAATTAAAAAGTTGGCGAAAAAAATCATTCCCCGATTATTTTCCGGTATTTATCGAATAACTCTTTGAGCTGCTTTTTTGTGACGATATAACCACTCACGTACAGGGAGAGATTAGGTCGCCGCGTATCATTAGACTTGAGAAGAATATATTCTCTAATCAGACCCTTTCTTGGACGCGGCGGTATTTTTATTTCAATCTCAGCTTTTTTTCCAGCGGCGATGCGGAGTTCCGAGGCAATCTTTTTTCCGTTATAAAAATAGGCCGCATCCCTGTGAGAAAAAGTAACCCTCAGCTCTCGCTCCCCCGTATTCTTGATTAAGGCCTTTGCTGGAATGGACTCACCTTCGAGTATCAAACCCGAATCAACGCTGTAGCGTTCCAGGTCGATTCGTGGACGAGGAGGGACTTCAATCGTGGCAGATATCTGCAACTGCTTTACAGGTTGGGTTCGGTCATTCGATTCGACGTATATATATTTGGCAATATTCCCTTCGTAACCTCGGGAGTTAAAAGTGACTTTCAATTCTCCCTTTTTACCCGGTTCAACGTTTTTATCAGAAATCAGTGCAGCCGCACATCCACACGATGTTCTCACCTTCTTGATTAGGAGTGGAGCGTCACCCATGTTATCAAAAACAAAAACATGAGTTTTGACCTGTCCTTCTTTTATCTTGCCAAAATCCCATTTCTCCTCCTTAAATTTAACCTTCGGGCCTTCTTTCGCCAGAACAGCACTGAAGTTTAAAGTGACAAAAAAAGCAAGAAATAGGATTCTTATAACTTTGTTAACAAAAGGCTTTCTTCTCATGATTTTTTTCCTCTTTGTTTTTATCCCTATTATAACCTAAACAAAAAATGACGCAACTCTGATTCCTAAGTTCTCACTAGAGTCTTTGATCACAGTCCTCTTCTTCTCCTATCATTTTTTCCATTTGCTCCACAAGAAAGTTTTTAAAACCATCTATTTAGTCGAATTTTAGATCGATTTTTAGAGAACATTCTTTAGCTCTCAAGCAGTCAGGCAAGCTGATTTTCAGGCCATCCAGAAGAGAACAGGCATAAGGGAAAATCTGCGGGCGGATGATTCGGCTTGCCTGACTGTTCTTGACAGTTTTCTGGCCCTTTTTTATAATCAAAATGAGGTGAAACGAGAAAAACAACGCTACATTCTCAGGGGGAACGTATTTTTTTTTACCTTCATTTTGAGTTTTTTTTTCTTTCCGATACAAAAAATTTTAGGCCAAGATTCATTCATCAAGATTAAAGTTGTAGCCGAACAGGCAAACATCCGCCTCGAACCCGATATTTCCAGCATCATCATCCGTCAAGTTCCCCAAGGGACAATTTTAAATGCCACAGGAAAAAAAGAAGATTGGTTCGCTGTCCAGCTCATGCCAAAACAAGGAACAGCCGTTTCTGGTTTTGTGCACGAAAGCCTGGTGATTGTAATCGAACCTCTCCCTGAAGAGAAAAAACCGCCCGTGGTTCCAAGAAAAAAAATACCCGTTCCAGCTCCTCCAATTATCGAAGAGGAAGAGGAACGGCCCACAATCCCGTTCAAATTTTCCATCGCCATCAACGGAGGAGGAAATTATGTCCGGGGAGAACATTTAAACTCGGGGACAAAAGGGCTGGCCGATCTATACCAAGATATTCTCGGAACTCAAGGAGAAGGAAAAATCAATTCCATTCATCTGGGATATATTTTCGGTCTGGAGATTTCCTTCCCTTTATCAGAAAGGTTGTCCTGGGGAATCGAAGCAGAATACATCCAGGGAAAAAATGAGAGCCAGGTGAATTATTTTCAAGGGTCTTCCTCCTCCATTCTCCATGTTCGCCCAAATCTCCGAGCTATTCCCATAAGTCTTTTTCTCTGTTTCTATCCAGTCCCCAATCTGTATGTTAAGGGGGGCATCTCGTACTATTTCGCAACGTGCTCTTATATGTATTCATTCCAGAGAGATGATTTGACTCAACAATGGGATGGGAGAGCCCGCGCTCAAAACTTAGGATTGTTAGGCGGCTTGGGATATTTAAAAAACATTTCTTCTCAATTGAGTTTGTTTGCAGAAGTAACAGGTCGCCTTGCAAAGATACAGGGATTCAAAGGGAATGAAGATTTTCAGGATTCTTCAGGCGAAAGCTTCACAGAACACGGCACACTCTATCTCATTCAATCCCAAATTCTTGAGGAAAGGACTCATTCTGTCCTGTTTATCCGAGAGACAAGACCTAATGAGGCGGGAATCATAAGTGCTGATAAGGCACAAATCGACTTTTCTGGAATCAGTCTTAAGATCGGTCTCCGCATCCATTTCTAGCCTGAATTATTGAAAATAGACGTACCTGGGAGAAGGGCCAAGAAGAACTCGATTATCCTGAATAGGAACCTCTTCTCCATCCCGGCTTTCAACCCTCAAAACACGCCGGGAAAAGGTATGTTCAACCGAAAGAGCCTGGGTCCAACAGACCGCAAATTGTCCGCCCTGTTTGTGGAATAAGAAAATAAAGGCCTCAGAATGGGGTACTCTTTTCTTAAAAAGGCTTCCATCAATTCTTGCAACCATGGATTTCAAAGCAAAAAAACTGGGGCGCTTTCTCCACTCTTTTGGGCGGTTGTCGATGAGACCATAACCCGGAGCTGCGAGCTGCCACCAGTAAATCCGATCAACAAATCCCGTGGCCAGACAGAGGATGAAATATCGAACCAGAAAATTCGCCTGCTCTTCTTCTGAAACATTCATCCCTCCGACAGCCGGAGAATATTTTCCTGTTCCTGCAATCGGCCAATTCATTTCGGTAATCCAAATGTCATGTTTTTCTTTCAGACATGCATCCACAACAGCCCTCAATAAAACTATTTTTCGGGAAGTGTCCCAGCCAAACTGGGTCCTCTCCGGAGCTCCTGACCGGTCAACATACAGCAGAGAGGAAATCTTATCAAACGGTATTCTTTTCAAGACGACCGGATAGAGATGAAATTCAAAATCAATGACAGCCGGCCCTAAAAGTTTGACCTTATGTTTCTGTGCCAGCAGCACAGAAGGCGCGGCAAGCCTCAGGTACTCCCGGTAATCCCAGACTCCCCATTTTGTTCTGTTCCAAGCATGTCCTATTTCAAACTGGGTACAAAATGGCTTAAGCTGAGAAAATACATCATCAAGGAACTGCTGCCAGGCCGCTGGATTTCGCACATCCTTTCTCCGTTGGAGCAGGGAAATCATGATATCAAAACCCATTTTTTTTATCTGTCCGATAAATTTTTTATAAAATTGCAGCTTGTCCTTTTCCCAGGAAGGGATGCGCACCAGTGTGTGTCGAATTCCAAGCTGTTTCAAACAATTCAACACCTCGTCATTTCTCTGTTCATCAGGAGAGACCGAAACTCCAAAAGGGTGGCACATTTTGGATGGCATCTTATACATGGTTTTTTTATATTTCCAGTAGCGGGATAAAACAGGGAGGGCCATGCGGATATTGGAAAAGAGTAGAGGAAAATAACCATGGGCAAACCGAAAGTGATACCAGAATCTCTCTTTTTTCGGAGCCACATTGTGCGGCTGATCAGCGCAGGCATTCCATTTGAAATCTGGATCCATTAAACAAAATTCCTGGGTCTTGTATCTCTCTGAGGATAAATGCTTCTTTTAAAGCTGATGAGGCATGTATATGTTCTTTTGTTGAATCTATACCAAAACCATGCCCATTTTTTCATCCGGCCTGATCCCGAATACTCCTCAAGGAAAAGCGGCTGGAAGGCATCCGGAATACCGAGACGTGTTAGATTTTTTATCCTCTTTAAAATGCCCAATTTCTTTTTCACACGGATACGATTGGTATCAATCAGAAAAAACGTATACTTCCCCTGTGCTTCTTTTTTTGCCAATATATTTCCATCGGAGAGATCCCGATGAAGGACCCCTGTTTCATGACATCGTGCCAAATAGCGGCCCAATGCCCCTACGAGTAAACTTAATTCTTCTTCAGCCAATCGACGAAAAAGATATCGAATTTCTTCAGTCTCTTCTGCTAAAACCGTAAGATAACAACTTTCATCGATAAACGGAAATTTGCTTTTTTCTAAATAGGCAACAGGAGTTGGAGTCAGAATTCTTCTTTCCATTAGAGCAAAACTTCCCCGCCAAGCCTTTTGTGCTTTTGAAGGCAAAAAAAAGGGTTTTATCTTGTTGAGACCTCGTGCGAAATACTCTTTAACAACGATATCGATGGTTTTTCCCTCACCCAACGGGAAAGGAATCACACTGATCCGGTTCCTGCCACTAAAAAGAATGTGATGGGATGTTCCTTGAAGAAGGCGGTCTAACGCGCTTATTTTTTCCATAAAGTCCGGGTGTTGAAAGGCCGGGTTCAGGCGCCCTTTATAGGATGATAAATCGACCGGTATGCCTGCTTTTTTATCCTGGACTTTCATATCGGGTAAAATAGCACCCCTTATCCGTTTCTGTCAATTAGACTCTGTTATTGACTAATCGGAGCTCGATAATATATCATATCAAGACTGGATTGAATTTATGAGTATTAATCCAAAAATTCTTAACATATTGGCCTGTCCTCTGTGCAAAACCGATGTTAAGCTCACCTCAGATGAGAAGGGTTTGAAGTGTGTCAAATGCCACAGGGTTTACCCGATTAAAGAAGATATTCCTATCATGCTTATAGACGAGGCATCGATTGAACCCGACAGAGAAACAAAAAACTGATATCTCTGCGATAAAAAAAGTTCTTTTGGTACGGTTAAGACGCATAGGGGATGTCGTCATGACCACCCCCGCCATCACAGCCTTGCGAAACGGCCTTCCATCTGTTCACATTTTTTATGTCGTCGAAAATCCTTATCGAGAGCTCATCGAAGGAAATCCACATGTCGATAGGATTATCGTTCTCCCCAGGCCGCTGGGCGTAAAAAATTTTTTCAATATTGTGAGAGCAATAAAGAAAGAAAGGTTTGACGCCGCTATCGACTTTCACGGAGGCCCGACAGCCTCTCTTATCACTCTTTTCTCGGGAGCAGAAAAAAAAATAGGCTACCGAACAAAATACAAAAGTTTTGTGTACGATGTCAGGCTCCCGCGTGGCCCTAAAACAGGGCATCTTCACAGCGTTACAAACCACATCAATCTGGTTAGGGCCTTAGGGATTGAAGTTCCGGTCTCTCCATCTTTGTTATTGCCAGAATCTTCGGAATTAGAGAGGAAAAAGGTTCATGATTTCTTCTCTATTAACGATCTCCTAGGAGACAAAGTTGTGGTTCTCCATATCGGGGCAGGAAATAAATTTCGAGAATGGGGGCAAACGAATTTATCAAAATTTGTGTCGATGCTTGCAAAAAAACAAAATGTCAAGATTGTCCTGGTCGGGGACTCTGAGGATGTAAAAATCGCTGATCATATCCTGAGCGGGCAAATTTCTTCCGTTTTTTCTCTGGTCGACAAGCTAAATTTAAGAGAATTAAAAGAGCTCATCGCGAAGGCCTCTCTGTATGTCGGCCCTGACAGCGGGCCAATGCACATTGCCGCTTCGACTCAAACTCCTATTGTGGCCTATTTTGGCCCAAATCTCTCCGCTTACAATGCTCCCTGGAAGGCAAAGGCTGCACTCATCGAAAAGGATATGAAGTGCCGACCTTGTGATCAAAGACACTGCATTTCCGGTGACTTTCGGTGTATGCGAACGATCACTCCCGAAGAAGTCTATGCTTCCTGTGCCAAATTTCTCTAAATTATTAACCTGGATAATTCAGGTTAATTATTTGACAATGGGTTCTTCTTCCTGGAATATATAGCAATAATACTGATGAAAAAATTTTCATTAAATCTTCCCAAAGATAAGTCCTCTCTTCTCTGGCTTTTTACCGTTTTTTACCTGCTTTTTTCCATGATTTCCATCACGATCATCCAGACTGCTCTTTCATTGGCATTTTTTGTCTGGTTATTCCTGCATATAAAACAAAAAAGCTGGCCCAAATTCCCCCATTTTTTTTGGCCCCTTCTCGTTTATTGTGGTCTCTCATTGCTCTCCTCGTTCCGCTCCGTGAATCCAAAAATCAGTTTCATTGACAGCCGTGAACTCCTGCTTTTCCTTGTCGTCCCGATAACATACACAGCCATTTTTTCAGAAAAAGGCCTGAAAAAAGCCAATATTGCCCTTCTTCTCTCCGCTTATGCCAGTGCCTTGTACTCGCTGTATGTCTTTCTCTTCCTGGCAGAACCAGGTGAAAGAATCACAGGTTTTATGGGGCATTGGATGACCCAGGCCGGATTACTGCTCCTATTTTGTTCATTTGCGCTCAGCCTTTTCCTTCTCTCCAAGGATCGGTCTAGATTTCTATGGGCATGCGGTTATGCTTTAGGGGTACTAGCTCTTGTGTTAACCCTTACCAGAAGCGCTTGGATCGGGCTTGCCGTAGCCGCCGCGGCAGTCCTGTTATTCTATAAACCCAAAACTCTGATCCTTATCCCGATCACCATCTCTCTGTTTTTTCTCTTTAGCCCCAAGAACATTAAGCAGAGGGCTCTCAGCATCTTCAGCAAGAGATACTATTCAAATGCTCAGAGAATCGAGTATTTTCATGCCGGCATTCAAATTATCAAAGAAAAACCGTTTTTTGGGACAGGACCATGTACTGTCGACAGAGTTTTCCAAAACCCAAAATACGGACTCTCAGAGCTTGCCAAACGAAACGTGCATCTTCACAGCAATATCATCCAGATCGGAGCAGAAAGGGGAATTCCCGCTCTGTTGGCCTGGCTGACTTTTATCGGATGGACATTTCTATCTCTTCTCAGACTGCTGCATGATAAAGATTTCCTTCTCCGCTCGATAACAGTCGGAGCACTGGCAGCTCTTGTGGGTTTATTCGCGGCTGGTTTCTTTGAATACAACTTTGGTGATTCTGAAATCACAGTTTTATTTCTCTATTTTATAACCATCCCTTTTGCCCTGGCAAAAATAAAAAAAACAGGACCCCAGCAAGATTGAGAAAGAAAAAAATTCTATTGCTACTGCTCAGTCTCATCGTGATCTATATCCTGTGGCTAGGCATTCAGCTTATGCAATTCCAGACGTACACAGAACCAGACTTAAAAAAAAATCCACTGGAAATTCATGGGGCTTATCACATCCACACCATTCATTCTGACGGAAGAAAACCTCCAGATGAAATTGCTGAGCTGGCTTCCCGTTCTCATCTCGACTTTATCATCCTGACTGACCACGGGAATCCCAACTTCGAATCCATGGCAGCAGCAGGCTGGAAAAAAGGGGTTCTTGTTCTGGCTGGATCGGAACTCTCTGTAAGCCGAGGCCATCTCGTTGCCCTTGGTTTTACCCCCCCAAAGACAGTTTTTTCCCAGATTGCCGAGCAGGCCGCTTTCCAGATAAAAGCTCTTGAGGGTCTTTCCATCATCGCGCATCCCTACTCCAAGGTTTCCTGGTCCTGGGGAGAATCAATTAGTTACAACGGGTTGGAAATTATCAATGCCAACAGTATGCTAAAGCACGATTTTTTGCATCTTATTCCCTTTTTTCCTTCTCTTTTTATAAAACCTGACTATGTGCTGCTTAAACTGCTCGAACGGCCGCATAAGAATCTAACTAAATGGGATGAACTCAACCACGTCCATCCGACATTCGGATTCTATAGTGTAGATGCCCATCTTCTGTATAAGCCTCTTCTTCCTCTCCTTCAGCTCCATGTTCTCCTCATAAATCCACTTTCTGATGAGTTCGAACAGGCTTCCCGACAAGTTATGTCAGCCCTGCAGCAGGGTCGATTTTACAATGCTGTGGATTCAGCTGCCCAAGCCAGTGGATTTCACTTCTGGGCCCAGAAGGGGCAAAAAAAAATCTTTATGGGAGAGAAATCTTCCATCGATTCTCTCGTCACCTTAAATATCCATGCGGAATTTCCATTTGCTGCTGAGATTCACATCATCCATAATGGCAAAAAAATCATGGATTCTGCTGAAAAAAGGATTGTTTACCATCCTACGCAGCCGGGATTTTACAGGGTGGAAGTTTACCTAAAAGAGAAAACCCCGATGCATAAAGACATTCCATGGATTTTGTCCAATCCCATCTTTTTCTGGGAGAAAGGCCTATGATAAACATAAACTCACAAAAAATGAGGAAAATTGTTAAAAGGTTCAAAAATAAACGTATTCTTGTTCTGGGTGACCTGATGATGGATAAATACATCTGGGGGCATGTTTCTCGAATATCTCCCGAAGCTCCTATCCCCGTGGTGGTCGCTAAAAAAGACACCGCCTGTTTGGGGGGAGCCGGCAATGTGAGTCATAACCTTCATAGCCTAGGCGCCCTTCCGATACTCACCGGGGTTGTGGGAAAGGACAAAGAAGGGGGCTGGATCAGAAAATCCGTCCCTGAAAACCGAGGAATCTTCATCAGTAAAAAAAGGCCAACCACAGTTAAAACTCGCGTTATCGCTCACCATCAACATGTTGTTCGAGTCGATATAGAAGAGAAAAAACCGATATCTCCTCAACTGTCGGACAAAATTTACAGATTTATCCAACAAGAAAAGTTTGATGCCTTGATTGTTTCTGACTATAACAAAGGACTTATCACAGAATCTCTGATCCAAAAAGTCCTATCTTTTGCGCAACAAAAAAATATCCTTGTGTGTGTGGATCCAAAAGTCGAACATTTTCTTTCTTTCTCTCCTGTTACCCTGATAACCCCCAATCACCTGGAAGTAGAAAGTATTGTGCATCATGCATGCCGAAGCAACCCGGATGTAGAAAAAGCAGGAAAGACAATCCTCTCCCAAATTTCCACCAAATACCTGATTCTCAAGCGAGGAGAACAGGGACTCAGTGTTTTTGAAAAAGGGGAAACAATTCTTCATGTTCCCACCCTTGCCCAAGAAGTCTACGATGTTACGGGAGCAGGGGATACGGTCATTGCTGTTTCAAGCCTGGCCCTTCTTTCAGGAGCATCAATCCAAGAGGCTGCCTTGTTGGCCAATATCGCTGCAGGCGTCGTTGTCGGGAAACTGGGTACAGCCACGCTCACTTATGCCGAACTCATCGCCGCATTGCCTGCTTAACAATATCCACTTGTTCATTT
>CAZOJY010000063.1:17671-19526 GCA_964580235.1 uncultured Eubacteriales bacterium
GTTTCCCTTTATGAACAAAAAGATTATAATTGTGTGTCAAATCTCATGTGCGGAATTATCGGAATTCACGGAAACAGCGATGTCTTCAAAGACCTGTATCAGGGGCTCCTATCCATTCAGCACCGCGGCCAGGATTCAGCAGGAATCATTACTTATGACGGGCATTTCCACATAAAAAAAGGAAACGGGCTTGTCAGAGACATCTTCACCGTAGAAAACTTCAGGCGCCTCAAAGGCAACATCGGGATCGGCCATACCCGATACCCCACGATAGGAGGAGGTAAAGGGGAAGATGCCCAGCCTTTTTTCGTCAATTCTCCTTTTGGGATCATCATGGCACACAACGGAAATGTTATCAATTATGCGGAATTAAATAAAATATTGTCAGATCAATGCCACCGCCATCTCTCTTCGGACAACGATGTGGAAATCATCCTCAATATTTTTGCCCAAGAGCTCTCGGTTCAAAACATCAACAATATCAAACCGAAGAACATTTTCTTGGCCGTCAAAAAAGTCTATGAACAGGTAAAAGGAAGCTATTCTGTTATCGCTTATATCGCAGGAAAAGGCCTGGTTGCTTTTAGAGATCCCTACGGGATTAAACCTCTTGTTTACGGAAAGAGGGCAGATGGAATTTTGCCATCCTACGCGATTGCATCCGAAAGTGTCAGCTTGAATATAACTAACTTCTCAGATATCAAAAATGTTGGAGCTGGCCAAGCGCTTTTTATCGATGAGAAGCACCAGCTTCACACCCGCTTTCTGGCGCAATGCCCCCACAGTCCCTGTCTGTTCGAATGGGTTTATTTTGCTCGTCCTGACTCTTATCTCGATAATGTCAATGTTTATGATTGCCGGGTCAATTTGGGACGGTTTTTAGCAGAAGAAATAAAAAAGCATAATTTGGATATAGATGTGGTTGTTCCTGTGCCTGATTCCGCCCGCGATGCCGCCATAGAGATCGCAAGGCATTTGAATCTGAAATATAGAGAGGCGTTGGTTAAAAACCGGTATATAGGCCGTACGTTCATCATGCCTGCCGACCAGAAACGAAAATCGTCTATCCGCAACAAATTAAACGCGATCCCATCAGAACTGAAAGGAAAGAATGTTCTCCTGGTGGATGACAGCATCGTGCGCGGTAACACATCGCGGGCTATTATCGAACTTGTTCGAGAATGTGGTGCAAAAAAAGTCTACTTCGGTTCCTATTCTCCACCTCTTAGATACCCATGTGTCTACGGGATTGACATGCAGACAAAGAGCGAGTTCATAGCCAGGAATTCGACCGTCGACCAGGTGGCTAAAAAGATCGGCGCGGACAAAGTGATCTATCAGTCACTAGAGTCTTTGAAGAAGGCAGTCCATATCGGAAACAAAGAGCTCACCCATTTTTGTGGAGCCTGTTTTGATGGAACATATCCTACAGGAGATGTGACTTCCGATGTCTTGAAAGCCATCGAAAAAGACCGAAAACTCATCCAGAAAAAGCAGCTGGAACTGGATATCTGATCAATCTTTCCCTGGATTATTTACGGGCCGAGATTTCTGCACCGGCAAAGAAGCAGTTCATGAAGCAGTACTGAGATAGGCTTGCCCGAAGGGTGAAAACTTTTGATGCCACCCCGCCCCCCCAACACAAAAGTTAATTGGTTCTATTCCATATTGTGTGGGCATCACTTTCGAGGTTTTTCTTTGTCCATTAGAGCTTACACACACAATATGGAAAAGAACCAGGCAAATTTAACTCGAAGAATAGATTTCTTGAAAACGAACGGTGTCATCGGTATTTTTTATATTGCTTATTGACTTAACTCACCATTCCTTCTATTATCGGGATGATGGGCAAGCA
>CAZOJY010000064.1:0-19524 GCA_964580235.1 uncultured Eubacteriales bacterium
TTTCCGGTAACGTGTCCCTTAAATTTTCGGTACATGTCCCTGATTTCAATGAATATAGTATTAAATCCCGGTAAAAAAAATCATGTTTATGAATAATTCAGGATAAATAAACACATCTATTATCGGAGCAAAACTATCAACGATTCACTTCTCGGATGCCTAGCATGTCTTTGAATCCCTCAGCCAGATTGTAATGTGGCTGGAATGCCAATTCTTCCCTGGCCTTAGATGAGGAAAAAAGCCACCGAGTCTTTGCCATTGCATTCCAGACCTTCCGCCCAAAATAGAGTTTTTTGTAGCCCGCGGCCCGGAGGATGTCAGCCGACCAGGCCAGGAAATAAATGAGCTTTTCGGGGATTGGGAGAAAAACGGAATCGCCCAACACAATTTTCTTGAGAGTAAGAAGCACTTCTCTCCATGAATATCCTTGCCCATCGGTGAGGTAGTAGGTTTGGTTTCGGGCTTTATGTGATTCTGCGGCCTGAAGAATACCCCGGATTAAATCTTTAATGTAGATCAGGCTTGTGGAATGTCCCTCCTCCTTTAGGAAGGGGATGATATGCATTCGGATGAGTTTGACCAACATTTCGGTCTCCTGCTGCCTGGCGCCGTAGACATTCGGCGGACGGATAATGGTTGTGGGAACCTTATCCCAAATTTCTATGAGCGCCTGCTCTCCTTTGAGCTTGGTGCGCCCATACTCAGAAACCGGGCGGGGCGGCTGAGCCTCGTCGAAATGATCGCCGGCTGGCGTCGGCCCCGCAACGGAAATTGAGGAGATATAGACAAAACGTTTGAGTCCGGGATTTTTTCGGAGACAGGCGTTAGCAAGATCTCTGGTCAATCGATGATTGGCTTTCTCGTAGACCTCGGCAGGAGCGTGACGAATCCGGGCTGCCAGGTGGAATATGTAATCCTGCCCCTCCACCGCCCTCTCCAGCACATTTTGGTTGCTGAGAACGCCACGATGGATGTGCACAGGCATTTTTTGAATGACGCCGGTCCGGCTTTGCGGCCGAACCAAACAGGTCACGTCCCAATTTTTATCGACAAGAGTTTTCAACAGGTGACTCCCGATAAATCCTGTGGCTCCTGTGATCAGGGCCTTAGGAGACATGGGACGGTCCTTTCTTTTTTCGGTTGCGCAGGCCCTGAAGGATGGAAACATTCGCGACGACAATGAGAATAACAAAGAGAGCGATCAGCAAATAGTCCGGAATTTGTATTTTGTACCCGATAAAGGCAAGAAATACGAATCTTGGAAACCGGGAAAGAAAAACGGCAAGAACATATTTAACTAAAGAGTAACGGGCCAGCACAACCAAAAATCGCAGAGGGTAGAACGGGATAGGGGTAATCCCTGCTACCCAAATGGCAAGAAAAGGCGCTTTTTTAAAAAACTGGACTGTTTTTTTCACAATCCTTTTTTCAAACAGGCTTATGAAGATTTTTAGGTCAGAAATATATTTAAAGACAGAGTAATTCAACATCTCGGTGAGCAGGGTGCTGGAAACAGCCACGAGAGCGACTGTAAAGGGGCTGTAGAATTTCCCAAAATACAAAAGGACCGGCTCATGTGGGGCCGTGGCGATAAGAAACTCGGATGGAAAGCTGTAGAAAAACAACACCCACAGGCTTTTACTTTCTTGAAGGCCCTTGGATGTGATCCACACAAATAGCAGGGTTAAAACAAAGACGATTTGAAGAACAAAAAGGAATGTTTTTACCCAGGCTTGATATTTTGATTCCTTCTTTGTCACAGGAACGGATGGGGTCTCGTCAGTTGCCGGATTCATCCCTTATCTCCGTAACAGAAACCCAAGGCGCACTCTCCACGCTGATCTGGATATCCACTCTTCCATCCTTGGCTGTGAAATAATCACCTGGGATATATGTTTTGTTGATCTTGAAATTCACAACGGGTCTGCTAGAGGCAAAAGAATGTCTCTTTTTCATTGCTTGGATAAGGGCGGCCACATCAACTCTTTCTGCTACAATGGATTTGATCCTTTCGGCAATATCCACCCTCCCGTCCGAATAAATGGTGTGCATATGAGGGTCCACGGAAATGAGATTTTCCGTATGGACAACTTTGTCTATCTGGAAGACCAGTCTCTTCTGTTATCACTTGAGCCGCGAAATCCTCTGCCAGAAGTAAGGTGCCCGTGAGCAGAATTACAAAGAGACAAAAGGGGATCAATTTTTTCATTTTTTTCTCCTTGTTATTTTTCTGTATGGATTTTTTGGCTTGCCATGGAAATAACAACAATATACCAAACGTTGGATTTATTCAATGAAGAGGTGTCTTGAAATTCGATGGATTGTTTCGTTAGAATGACTTTGGAAAGATAAAAATAAAAGGCTCCCGTTCATGAAAAATTTAGACATAATTCATATTATAGGGAAAAAAAAGTACCTGTTTGCTGTAGAGATGTCCTGCGAGAAAAACGATTACCAAAAGTATGAAGATTTGAGGCAAGAGATATGGAAGGAACCTAACGATCAGATGGCGGGCCTTCGTAATATGCTCTCTGAGAGCTATTTCAACAGGGGAAGCAGCCTTTTTACGGGCGTTTTTGTAGCAGATGAAGCAGGCCGTTTCCCTAGAGATGGTGATCATCTGGCGGGCTTTTCTTATGGTTTTGTGGGGGTCCGGGATAAAGAATTGGGATTCCGATCCCATAAAAATTTTCTCTTTTATTCCCAATATTTGGGTGTGAGGAAAGACTTCCAGAATTTAGGGCTGGGTTTTTTAATCAAAGAATTTCAGAAAAGAGTTGTCCTCCAGGTTTTTGGAATCGATACCATCACCTGTACGTATGATCCTTTGACTGGAGTGAATGCGTATCGGAACATCCATCGATTCGGAATGAAGATCCTCGAGTATCGGGAGACCTATTATCAAGATTTTTCGGGTGAGCTGAATAGAGCCGATGTGCCGATCGACCGGATGTTTGCATCCTGGGATTTGACCGGAGACATCGTAAGGATAGACTATGATTTCAGTGATCTTGTTAAGTCCGATCACCTCGTGATCTGTTCAGAAATTTCTGCAGTCCAGGGGAACAGTGGCACTGTCCAACTTGAGGTTGTCACCGGTTTTAGGCCTGAATGGGATCGAGAATTTGCCCTGGTAGAGATTCCGTTTGATTTCTACAGGATGCTTAGAGAGACGGATGTGCCCGATGAAGAAGTCCGAAAAATTCCGCTGGATTGGCGGTTGGCGACGCGGGAAATTTTCCAACAACTTTTTGAGCGCAGATACAGGGTTATTGATTTCAGAATATATCAAGATGAGGACAGAAAGAGGGATTTTTATGTTCTGAAAAAATCACATCGGTCCTGCAAATGCTCCTTTTGATAAGGCCGGATTGAAATACGGCTTTTAAACGACTAGAATAAAAAGTCATGAAGCTGAAAAGTTATAAAACAAATTGGAAGGGGAAAATAGAAAAGAGAACAAAAACCTGGAAACAGATCCTGCCAGAAAAATAATATAAAGGAGATGACATATGTCAAAAATAGGCAAAGATACCGAAAACGCCATCAGAGATGCCATCATACTTGAAATCAATGGCCGGAAATTCTTCAACCATGCGGCTGACGTGACCCATCATCCCAAGGGAAAAAAAATGTTCCTGCATCTGGCCCAGGAAGAGGTCAAACATCTGGATCGGTTCAGCAAGATGTTCAACGAAATCCTCGGCGGATCGGATTGGAAAAAGGACCTCATACCCAATGATGTTTCCGGTGATGCTCCACTGGTCGAGAAATTGAGGGAAAGCATGAAGCTGGAGGAAAGAAAGGGTGAAATAGAGGCCCTCCGGATCGGCATGGAACTCGAACGCAGCGCCATAACATTTTTCCAGGAAGCCGCCGATGCCACTGATGATCCGGTCGCAAAAAAAATATTCCTCGAGATCGGCGAGGAGGAAAAGTTTCACTTTGACCTTCTCCAGGCTCAATACGACTCGGTTACAGGGACCGGGTTTTGGCTTGGCAGTGCCGAATTCCAAATGGACGGGAAGTGGTAGAAAATTCCTGGCAAGAATTGGAATCCTCTGCCATCATAAAGGCCGACAGGCTCACAAAGATTTATTTCTTGGGCAAAGTCGAAGTCGTTGCCCTGAAGGATGTATCCTTGTCTATCCCCAGAGGAACTTTCCTGGGCGTAACCGGTCCGTCAGGATCGGGGAAATCGACATTCTTAAATCTTATCGGAGGCTTGGACACGCCTACCTCGGGTGCTATTTTTGCCCGGGGGAAAATGGTCTCGCAGATGAGCAACGAAGAGCTGGCCCGGTATAGAAGGGTTGATGTGGGAATGATCTTTCAGTCCTTCAATCTTATCTCCTTCCTTACCGCAGCAGAAAATGTGGCCCTTCCCCTCCTTTTTTCAGGAGTAGCGAAAAAGGATAGAAGGCAGAAAGCCATGGAGGTTTTGGCGAGGGTGGGACTGGGCAAAAGAGGCAGGCATCGGCCTTTGGAGCTATCCGGCGGTGAGCAGCAGAGAGTGGCCATAGCCCGGGCTCTCGTTAACCAACCGGATGTCCTGCTGGCGGATGAACCCACGGGGAATCTGGACAGCCGGACTTCAGAAGAAATTGTCCAGATTCTGGCTGACCTGAATAGGGATCGCTCGATAACGGTGATTCTGGTTTCCCATGAAGAAAAGGTGATAAAAAAATATGCTGATTGGGTCATTCATCTTCAGGACGGCAAACTTGTCAGTCAGGAAAACACACAATGAGGCTTTCCGACTATATCGAAAAATCATTTTCCAATCTCTGGCGGAGAAAACTGCGGACGTTGCTGACAACATTCGGCGTGATCATCGGTATCGGAGCGTTGGTCTGTATGATTGCATACGGAAAGGGTATCCAGAAAAACGTCTCTGAAAGTTTCACACAGATGGAACTTTTCAATTACATCTCAGTTTTTACGGATTCAGCTTTATCCCGATTGGGTATCGGTGAAGGAGCGGCAAAAAAAGAGACAGACAGGGATTCTCAGGCCGTTCTCGATGACGGCGTTATAGAGAAGATCAAAGGGATGAGGGGAGTGGATGCGGTATTTGCCGATGTCCGGTTTCCGGCCTCTGTCCGGTTTAATGAAAACGAGGAATTTACACTCATTCAGGTTCTTTCCGCCGAACTGGCATCCTCCCGGCTGATAAAGCTCCGGGCGGGAACATCCTATGTTTCTGACGGAGAAAATTCTCTCATCATCAGCGATTCTCTGCTCACCCGGCTTAAGGTTGAAGATTTTGAATCTGTCCTCGGAAGAGAAATTGCCATTTCTACCCTGTCGTTTGATTTCAGCCATGTCAATCCGATGGATATCGCCTCCATTTTCCAGGGAGATCAACTGCCCTTTTCAAAGGAAAGTTATGTGTTCAAGATTGTGGGGATCGCAGAGAGGATGGGCTTTGGTGGACCTGCTCTTCTCCGAAGCGATGTTTTTATTCCACCCGGCGCTGCAGAGGGCCTGAAAAAGCTGCCTTTTTCTAACCTGTGGGACCTCTTTCGATCCCCGGCTGGTCGCCAGGGATACAGCTTGGTCAATGTCAAACTCTCCTCTCCCCGGTTTGTAGATTCTGTGAAGAAGAGGATCACGAGCTTGGGGTTCCAGAGTTTTGCACTGATGGATCAGTTTGAGGAGTTGAAAAGAGGATTTTTGGTCATGGATGCCGTGCTGGCCGTTGTAGGGATGATTGCAATCGTTGTCGCCTCGCTGGGGATTGTCAACACGATGGTGATGTCCATTATGGAGAGATTTGCCGAAATCGGGATCATGAAGGCTGTCGGGGCCAGCGACAGGGACATCAAAAAGATATTTTTTTTTGAGGCCAGTATGATCGGATTCCTCGGAGGACTTTTTGGGTTGGTCCTGGGATGGCTGGTGAGCGGTGTGATCAATCAGATCGTCAATTATTTTCTCACAGGTCAGGGTGTCCCGTTTATTCAATTCTTCAGCTTTCCCTGGTGGCTCTGTTTGGGCGCTGTTCTGTTTGCGATGCTGGTCAGTCTGGTGGCAGGGATCTATCCGGCCGTCCGTGCGGCTCATGTCAATCCTGTGGTTGCCCTCCGACACGATTGAGAGAGCATTAACCATCCCCAAAAGCCACATTTATCACGGAAATAAGGATGCTTACGTAAGAAAAGAGAAATTTGAAATAATTTAGGTTTTTTAATAAAGTAAAAAGGCTTTAAAAATTTAGGGAAGAAGGAGATAAGCACATGAGACAGAGATACTTGATCAAAGGGATGGCTTTTTTGGCCATGGGATTGCTCTTGCTCTCTTGTTCGCCCCAATCAGGTGAGCAAGACCTCCTTGCAAGGGCGAAAGAAATTCATGAGCGTGTGCTGACAGTAGACACACACTCCGATACGCCTTCCCGTTTGCTCGGAGAAGAATGGGCCATTGGTGAATGGCACAACCCGGACGAGAAAGGAAGCGGCTGCATCGACCTTCCCCGGATGAAAGAGGGAGGTCTGGATGCCGAGTTTTTTGTTGTTTTTGTGGGGCAGGGAGAACGGTCAACAGAAGGATACGTTCGTGCCAAGGAACGGGCGGACCGCCTGCTCGATGCCATCCATCAAATGACAAAAGATTATCCTGACCTGGTGGAAATTGCTACAACACCCGATGATGCCTACAGGCTTGAGAAATTGGGGAAGAGGGCGGCTTTTATCGGCATGGAAAATGGCTATCCGATCGGAAAAGACCTTTCACTGGTTCAATATTTTTATGATAAGGGGATACGCTATCTCACTCTTTGTCACGGCGGTGACAATGATATCTGTGACTCGTCCTTCGAAACAGAAAATCCAGAGGACAACGGTTTGACGGAGTTTGGAAAAGAAGTCGTCGCAGAGTGCAACCGGCTGGGCATCATGGTGGATGTGTCCCATGTTTCGGATAAGTCCTTTTTTGACGTGCTTCAGGCTGCCAGAGCTCCAGTCATCGCTTCCCATTCCAGCGTCCGTGCCATCTGCGACCATCCCAGGAACCTTACGGATGAAATGCTCAAAGCTTTGGCTGCAAACGGAGGGGTGATCCAAATCTGTTTTGTCTCCAGTTTTGTGAAAACGCCAAAACCAAATCCCGATAGAGATGCCGCCATGGCCAGACTCCAAGAGAAATATGGCCCGAGAGGAGAGATCAAAGATGAAGAGACACGCGAAAAAATGCGCCAGGAATACATGGCCATAAGGGAGAACTACCCTGTTGAAAGGGCCACATTGAAGGATATTGTTGACCATATCGATCATGTGGTGGATTTGATTGGAGTGGATTATGTTGGAATCGGAACAGATTTCGATGGAGGGGGAGGTGTTGACGGGTGTGATGACGTCAGCGATATGCCCCACATCACAGAAGAGCTTGTCCGCCGCGGTTACTCTGATGAGGATATCCAGAAGATATGGGGGGGCAACCTGATGCGCGTTTTTCGTGAGGTTCGAAGCATCGCAAAACAATAAACTCCGGAAAACCTCTATGTCAATACATCCAGATTAAGTGGCTCTCTTCCATTTTGTGTGGGCCTGATTTTCAGGGTTATCTTAGCCATCAGGTATGTCCTCTACTCTAGTGAGGATATTTAACGCTATTCCCTCACCGCCCTTCCCGGCGGATATGAATGTCATTGCGAGGAGAAGTGCGACGAAGCAATCCCCCGGAGATTGCCACACACCCTTCGGGTGTTCGCAATGACACAAGAGTGATCGCTTCACTTCGTTCGCAACAATACAGCATCGCCGATGAATATTAAAGCGGTTTAAAACTCAAATTTTAGCGAGTGATCA
The DNA here is from genome assembly GCA_964580235.1 of uncultured Eubacteriales bacterium. Classification (GTDB taxonomy): domain Bacteria; phylum Acidobacteriota; class Aminicenantia; order Aminicenantales; family Aminicenantaceae. Next base: position 7,809 of record CAZOJY010000064.1, read on the forward strand.
GAGATCCTTTGGTCCATTTGGGATTCGGTGGAGCGTGGAACATTTCGATTCTGATATATTCGCAGCAGCACAGGGTTCCATACAATCCCGCATCCGAGGGGTTGCGGTTCCTCACTTGAGAATGTATTATTAACTTGCATATGTCACTCAGAACAAGGTTTATGATGTATGTCACGGCCCTGCTCGTGGCGCTTGTTGTGCTGGTGTTATTTGTGATCGAAGAGAGAGAAGTTGGGGCGATTTTTGAAGGGCAGAAAGAAAAAGGGATTTTGACGGCAGAATATATCGTCCAGTTGAATTATAATTCGGTCATTTTTTGGGACAATGAAAGCGCGGAAGAAGACATCGAAAAAAGGATCGATAAAAACCTGATCTATGTCATCTTCTATGATCGAGAAAAAAAACCCTTTGCGGCAAATGAATTCATAAAAAATTATTATGAGATCTATACCTCGAGCAATCTCGATCCAGATGCCAAAAGAGGTGACTATTTCCTGAATACAAGAAATATCGCGGAGAAAGAAAATCCCGGACGTTATCTGAGAGTTATGGAAATAGAGGTACCGATCTACCTAGAAGGCTTATCGACAAAGTGGGGATCGATCAAGATCGGGCTATCCCAGGAGGAAATGAGGGCCGAAGAACTCAAAACACGGTTGATGTTAATCCTTATCGGCTGTACCGGGTTGCTGATCGGAGTAGGAGGTGCCGCCCTTTTGGCCCGAAGAATCACTAAACCCCTGGATAAGCTTGTCGAGGGAACGGTCAAGATTTCCAAAGGGGACTTTTCCCAGAAGATCACAATCGATACCCAAGATGAAATAGGCGATCTGGCTCAAAGTTTTAACGATATGAGTTATCAGCTTCAATTGACAAGGGAAAGGATGGAGGCGGCCAACAGAAGGCTCATTCAGGCAGAGAAATTGGCCTCTATAGGGCGGATATCTACAAGCATTGCACATGAGATCAGGAATCCTCTCACATCTGTCAAGCTCAACATCCAGAAAGTGATGGAAAGTGAAAACCTGGATGGTAACGACAAAGAACATCTGGAGATCTCACAGGAAGGGATCGGCCAGATTGAAAATTTCATCAAAGAGTTGTTGAATTTTGCTCGGGTATCAGAGCTGCAGTTGAATTATTTTTCTGCGGAGCAGATTGTTGATGAATCCATCAAAATGATCAGAAATACTCTGAGATTGAAGGATGTTGACCTTGTCAAGGAGATCCGGGACAGATTGCCCCAGATTTTGGTCGATGGGGATAAAATGCGGCAGGTTCTTCTCAATATTCTCCACAACGCCTGCGAAGCCGTGGATAAAGGGGGCCGAATAATCATAAGCCTTTCTCTTTTAAAAGGACGAAGGGGGAAAAAATTAAGGATCCAGATATCTGATAACGGCCCTGGGATTCCAAAAAAAGAAAGAGAGAATATTTTCGAGCCATTTTATACGACAAAATCCACAGGAATAGGATTGGGTCTGGCCAATGCGAGGAAAATTATTGAACAGCACAATGGGTCCATTCGAATCACAGAAAATGAAGAATCAGGTGCTTGTTTTAATATCCTTATTCCCTTTGAAGAGGAAAAATGAAATCCATATTGATCATTGATGATGATCCATTGATCCGGAAAACACTCTCTTCCCACCTTTCGAGGCGAAATTTCGAAGTGCATATAGCGCCGGAAGGAAAGCAGGGCCTGGTCAAGTATGCGGATTGTCTGCCGGATTTGGTGATTTTGGATATCCGCCTTCCAGACATGGATGGGTTGGAGGCGCTGCGCAAGATAAAGGAAAGGAACAAAAATGCCTGTGTTGTGATCATGACCGCTTACGATGACATGAAAACAACGGTGGAAGCCATCAAATCCGGAGCCTATGAGTATCTAGTCAAGCCTTTGGATTTTGTGGAACTGGATTTGACGGTTGAAAAGGCATTCCAGATGCAAAGCCTTGAAGACAAGTTGACCTATCTGGTCGAGGAAAAACAGAAAGAGTACACCATCGACAACATCATCGGACGCTCCCCCAAAATGAGAGAAGTCTTCAAGTTGATCGGATCTGTGGCCGATACCCGGACGAATATCTTGATTCGTGGAGAAAGCGGAACAGGAAAAGAGCTTGTAGCCAAGGCTATACACTATAACAGCCCATACAGTCATGAACCGTTCATTGTGATCAACTGTTCAGCGATATCGGATACGCTGCTTGAAAGCGAACTATTCGGACATGCCAAGGGAGCCTTCACCGATGCGGTTTATGAGACAAAGGGCAAATTCGAGATAGCAGGGAAGGGCACTCTTTTTCTCGACGAAATCGGGGACATTTCCGTGAATTTGCAGTCCAAACTTCTGCGGGTCATCGAAACCAGGGATTTTATGAAAGTGGGCGGAGAGAAGGTTTTGAAGACCGAAGCCAGGATCATCGCCGCCACAAATAAGGATTTGGAACTTCAGGTGGAGAAGGGGAAGTTTCGAGAGGATCTCTATTACAGATTAAAAGTTGTCGAGATCGCTTTGCCCGCACTTCGGGAGAGGAATGAAGATATTCCCGAACTCGTGGTCTATTTGATCGAGAAGATTAACCGGCAACTCCGGAAAAATGTCAGGAAAGTTCCTCCCCCTGTGATGAAATTGCTGAAAATCCTGCCCTGGCCGGGAAATGTGAGGGAGCTGGAGAACGCGTTGACACGTGCTGTCATTTTGGCAAAAGGTGATGTGATTCAGGAGCACAATCTGCCGATTGAACACGGAAAGGAAAAAATTGTTCCCAGAGAGCTCGTTGCTATAAAAGAGGTAGAGAAGGATTATATTCAGCATGTCCTGCATACGACGGGGGGAAACAAAACCCAGGCCAGCAAGATTCTGAAGATAAGCCGCCCGACTTTGGATAAAAAAATCAAAGAGTATGGCCTGGAAGTATAGGCTGTAAACGCTCTTTACCTTGTGTAAATTTTCTTTGTCAAAATCACTCAAATTTGAGTGTGAACCTCTGCTTTTCCTCTGGGAGAAGCCCGATTCAGACAATGGCATAAAAACTGCATATTCTGAGTGTTTTTGAGAGAAAGAAAATGAAAAAAAAAGTTGTGATTGTTGATGATGATGAGTCCATCAGAAAGACCTTTTTTTTGATCCTGAATAAAAATTATCGTGTCTATCTGGCCAAGGATGCCAAAGAGGCGCTTATGCGTTTTGGGGGCGCAGATGTTGACCTTATGATCGTTGATTTGAAGCTGCCCGATCTGAATGGACTGGAAATGATCGCAAAATTCCGGAAAGATGGTTATAAAGGGGAGGTCATTTTGATCACCGCGGTCCCGGATCTCTTGGATCCAGAAATCCTGTCCAGTCTTGATATCAGTCATTTTTTCGTCAAACCGCTTGATCTGGACGCCCTGACTCAATCCATAGAATGTCTTCTTGCCGCTGCACTTTCAGAGAGAAAAGTAATTCAGCTCTAATATCCAATTATTTTTTTGCAAGTATCTTTATTTTTTGGGCAATCATCTTTTTGTCCGCTTTTTCGTGGTATAATTAACCTGAATTATTCAGGTTAAAGAGGAACTAAAAGGAGTTGTGCATAAAAGGAAATTTCACCAGGAGTTAATGACACATTGAGAAAAGCCGTCAAGCAGGGATGCTGTCTGATTCTAAGCGTTTTTGTTGGATTCTCTTTTATCAGGGGTGAGAGACCCCAGGAAAAAACGATACGCTCGGAATACTGGATGGGAGTCTATATGGAAGGCGTGAAGGTTGGATACAGCCATCGTCTTGAGCGCGGCTATTTGAAACAAGGCGAAAAATTCACCAAATTGATTGATGAATCCTTGATAAGAGTTTCCCGTTTAGGAGGAGCCCCTGTTGAGATGATCTCTTCTCAAGAATCTCTATACAAAGGAGACGAGACTCCGTTAGAGACTGTTGTCCGGACAAAAATGTCGGAAAGCGAAATTATCCTGAAAGGGGAAATACAAAAAGATAAAATTTTGTTCAAAACCGGTGATAAATTGATAAAGGAACTTCCCTATACGCAAAAAATTTATCTGGGGATCCCGATAGAGAAAATTATCAAAGATGGAGACTTGAAACCAGGGAAGAAATTCACTTTTCCTATTTTGGATCCGCTCTCTTATGCCATCAAGGATAGTGCCTTCGAGGTCATCGGAAAGGAAAAAATCCTGATTCTGGGAGAGAAAATGAACCTGTGGCATGTGCGGACAGAATTGATATCCATCGTCCCCTTTGTGACAGAGGAATGGATCGATGAGGAGGGGAACATCTGGAAGTCGGTCAGCCAGGCTAGTTTCATGACCACCACCTCCATCCGGATGTCTAAAGAAAAAGCTTTGGAGATGTCCCCAGAGAATCTGGATATCGTGTTTTCCACTATCATTGCCTCCAATGTCGTATTCGAAAATCCTCTCCATGTGAAAGAAGTCACGTACAAGCTCAGCGGAGTATCTAGGGAAGTCATCAAGGGATTTCCTTTTGATGATAGGAGCCAGACTCTTCTTGAAACCCGGGAAGGTTTTTTTCTGATCCGGACGAATTCCCAGGTTTTCCGGGAAGAGGAATCCGTTTCTATCCCGATAAGGGACAACAGATTTCAGGATGACTTGAAACCCACGGCTTTCTGCCAGTCCGATGATAGAGGAATTGTGGAGAAAGCAAGAGAGATTGTCGGAGAGGAAAAAAATGCTTGGCGTGCGGCCAAAAAGATTGCCGAATGGGTAAGCCAGAAGATGAAGGCGAATTATGATGTGGGATTCGCCACGGCAACGGAAATCCTCAAGAATCGCGAAGGCGATTGTTCGGAACACACGGTGATCATGGTCGCCCTTTGCAGGGCCGTTGGAATCCCGGCAAGAGCCGCTGTGGGAGTCATGTATGCCGATGGCATTTTTGCCTACCATATGTGGCCCGAGGTTTATGTGGGACGATGGATCAATCTGGATGCTAATTGGCTGGAGGTGGACGAGAAGACAGGGGAGTATTTCACCGATGCCACCCACCTCAAATTTGGCCGCAGCCACCTGGATGAAAAAATTTTTGAAGAAATGGTTAAAACCGTCTCCGGAATAATCGGCAGGCTCAAAATCGAGATTCTTGATTTCCAATACAATAAACAGTTTTTTTATCATGAATGAAAAGTACGATTTCAACAGGAATTCAAATCCATAAGGAGGCCAGATGCTTCATATCCAGGGTAAACAACATGAGGACCCCCCGTCTTTTTTAACCACAAAAATAGCGCCGATCGACGAAATCCCAAAAGTTTCCTCCATTCGAGATTATGGAGTAGACACTTTAGCACCTGGGGCATCATCGGACTTTCATTTCCATGACTGTGATGAGTGGTGGATAATCGTAGATGGCATCGCCCGTGTCTTCGGCTCAGGTGGAGATATTAAGGTTGGACCAGGGGATATGGTTTTTACGTCCACCGGGGAATCCCATAAAATCGAAGCTTTGACCATGGTTAAGATCGTCTGGTTTGAAGGGCCTCTTAAGGGTCAGAAACGAAAAGGCCATCTGCATAGATAATGCTCGAAGTTTGACACATTTTGTCAATCACAAAGCATAAATTTTATACTTGTATGAATCTGGAGAAGAGTTATCAGAGAACTTCTTGTCATCGGGATATGTGTTTCTGTTTTTCTGATTTATCTGCTGGTTGAACGCGCGCTCGTCGAACGGAAAATCAGCCGGATCCCATTGCGGATATGCGTTACCGGCACAAGAGGAAAATCCAGTGTCGTCCGGCTCATCGCTTCAAGCTTGAGAGATTCTCGGATGCTGGTACTGGCGAAAACCACAGGTTCCAAGCCCTGTCTGATAATGCCCGATGGAAACGAAAGAGAGATCTGGCGCAGAGGTCCTCCCACGGTTCTAGAGGGGGAAAAAGTCCTGAAGGTTGCCTCCTCTGCCGGTGTCCATGCGGCAGTCCTGGAGACGATGAGCATCCGTCCTGAATCTCTTCGCGCAGAATCCATTCGCATGATAAAGCCCCAAATCTTTGTTATTACCAATGTGCGGATGGATCATGTGGGTGAAACCGGGAAGACAAAAGAGGAAATTGCCAGTGCGTTTGCTTCGGCCATTCCAAAAAAAAGCACAGTGATCATTCCAGAGGAAGAATTTTGTCCGGTTTTTCAGCAAAAGGCCGAAAAAGCCAAAGCAAAATTGATTCTTGTGCCGCAAAACATGTCCGTTGACGGCAAAGAGTCTGAAGAAGAATGCCCTGCCTGGGAATTTGAACAAAACGCCCGGATAGCCTTGGCCGTTGCCAATTTTTTTGGGATAGACCGGGACAAAGCCATCCGTGCTGCGAAACAGACTTCTCCCGATTTCGGGAGTCTGAAAGTCTGGAAGATGAATCAGGATCCCTTGGTAAGCGGGTGGTATTTTGTCAGCGCTTTCGCTGCCAATGATCCAGAAACGACCAGTGATGTTCTGTTCAAGCTGGAAAACCGGGGTCTTTTTAAAGGAAAGAAAAGAATAGGGCTTCTCAATTTACGCAAGGACAGGGGAGGCCGTACGATACAGTGGCTTGATGCTTTCCAGGGGGAGGGAGCTGATGCTTTTGACCGGTTGGTTTTTGTCGGCGATCATGCTCCAGCCCTGCGGGACAAACTGAAAGGACGAACAAAACCCGCAATCACGGCAGTCAAAGGAAAAAAGCCTGAAGATTTAATTGCGCAGATCTCTGCCCTGGAGAAAGAAGAATCCGTTGTTTTCGGGATGGGAAACATGGGAGGGATGGGGCGTCGACTTGTAGACTATTGGGAGACGATGGGAAGTCGCTGTGACATATGAAACCTTTTTCATAGGGCTCATCTTCGCTTTCCTATATGTGGAGATCATGGAGATCTATCCCGGCGGAATAATCGTTCCTGCTTATATAGCCCTATTTCTCGATCAACCCTTGCGTGTACTGGCAACTGTCCTTGTCGCGCTCTTAAGCCTCCTGACTTATAAACTCCTATCCCGGTTTTTCATCCTTTTTGGAAGAAGACGGTTTGTGATGCTTTTGCTTTTGGGAGCCCTATGGGGGCAGCTATGGTTTTTTGTCACTCCTCATATATTCAGCGGAGCGACAGAACTTCGCATGATCGGATGGGTTATTCCCGGGCTCCTAGCCAACAATTGCGAAAAGCAGAAATTTTTCGCGACTCTGGCTTCTCTGTTTACGGTCTCAATTTTGACCTATTTTGTGGTAAAACTCATTGCAAGATTTGTCTGAATTATTCATGTATGAGTTTAAATCTTTAAAAAAAATGCTCCCGTTAGGGCTTTTTATCCTCAGCCTCCTGTTTTTTCTTCTTGCCAGGATTATCCCTTCCCACGAAGCCAGAAAACTGAGCCAAAAGATGATCATGGCCTCACAGATTATGTCCGAAGCGATGGAGGTCATCAAGCATTGCCGGGAGACGAAAAATCTTACGATAGATCCTTCCTCCGATGTAAACAGAACCGGAATCATCGGCATGAAATCCTCTCCTATCACCACTTCCCTGGGTAACTTAGAGGCCAAAAGGACGAGTACGAATCCCAATTTTGCCGGATTGATAGTGTTTCTTCTGAGGAGAGCTGGCGTCTGTTCCGGGGACACGATCGCTGTGGGTGCCTCAGGCTCATTTCCGGCTTTGATCCTGGCAGTGCTTTCGGCGGCAAAAACTATGGATTTGGAACCTCTTGTCCTGGTTTCCCTTGGAGCATCTCAATGGGGAGCCAATCGCCCCGATTTTCACTGGCTGCACATGCAGGCGTGTTTGCAGCAAAATGGGATATTTTCTTTCCAACCGATCGCTGTCTCCATGGGTGGAGACCAGGATGAAGGAAGGAATATGCCGGAAAAAGGGCGCACCCTCCTTATCAGAGATATGCAGGAGTCTGGTTTTCCGATCATCCCTGGTGGACACTTGAAGTCGAATGTGACATCCAAAATGCGAGTTTATTTCCAAAAGGCAGCGGGAAAAAATATAAAGGCTTTTATCAACATCGGCGGCAGTTGGTCAAACCTGGGAATCGATTCCGAAGTTCTGCATCTGCGGCCGGGACTCGGAAGGATTTCGCGATTTCCTCCTGAAGAAAGGCGGGGAGTTCTCTTTGCCATGGCAGCTCTGGATATTCCTGTGATCCATTTGCTCTATGTCAAAGGTCTTGTCCGGAGGTTTGGGCTTTTATGGGATCCAGTCCCTCTTCCTCAACCGGGCAAAGGAGAGATTTACATGAGGGTTTTGGAGAATCAGAAATCCTTTCTGTTCATATCCGTTGTGTATCTTGTGCTCTTTTGTGTGTTTTTGACTCTCGGGATGAAAAAATCTATCTGAGTATGCGAACCTTTGCCATTCCTTGGTAGACTTCCAGAGATTCTGGATTCTGACACAAGGTCCTTTCAATGATCAGAGTGCCGCCTGCATAATGCTCCCATCTGTATAAGTTGATATCTTTCCTGGCATGTGTGATGGAGGCGAGTTCTGGAACAGCTTCCTCGACTTCCGGAAGGTTTAGATGTTTCAACATATCGTTTATGGGTTTGATGTCGGAAATGTGGAAATAACTGCCGGATGTATCCAGTCTCAAGGAAAGTTTTGGTTGAGGTTTATGGAAAACATACTGCGTTTCTTGTTTCCCGGCCACGCGTGTTTTTCGGACAGAATAATCGTACACCACAGGCTTTCCCGGGAAGATTTTGAGCTTGATCTCGTGCCAGGTCAGTTTTCCTGTTTCATTTTGACGGAGAAAAATCAATCCAAGCAATAGGATAAGAATGATCATCATAGCCCGGAAGATATAATCATGCTGTCTTTTGATGATGAGAATGATCAGCCAGATGGCAGCAAGAATCAAGAGCACACTTGCTGCGGTTGTCAGTGAAATCATTCCGAGGATGTCTTTCATCCTATTCTCCTTATCTCTCCTCTGTCCTGGGGAAGAGTTTACCTGCTGAAGAAAATAAAATCTGCAGATATATTAGCATAGAATTTGACTTGTTGTTAAGTTAAAAATCGCCATGTCCATCCCTATAAAGTTTAGTCGATTCGGCGGGCCGAGATTCACAACTTTTTAGATCACCGATCATTCTTTTATTGTTTCGGGGCGTGGGATGCCGTAAGGGCCATCGGGGAGAACGGCTATTTCTGGGTCCTGGCCCAAGCGGTCCTTTAACAGGCTCACAGCCCACACAAAGGATTTGTTCATCAATTTCCGGAGGCTTTTAGATTCGTGAATGAGTGTTTTTGCATTTAAACCGGGAATCCGGGAAAAATCCTGGTCAGGAATTTCTAAGCAACAGTAAATGAGATTTTCTGGAGATATTTTTTCAAAAAGCCGCGTCCACATTTGCGCTTCCCATTGTTCGGGGACAAAAGTCCAGGACGGATCCAGTATCAGCTGGATAAATTTTTCCGGCCCGACATCTCCGAGGAGCTTGAGCATCTTTTTGTAGTTTTTGCCACCGACAGGATCTTTGTCTGAATGATGGGCCCCGAGGATGCAGATGCCATCGTTTTTGATGAGCGGGACACACACGAGAGCCCCTTTTGCGGCCTGGTAGTGGTTGATTCCCACAAATCCTGCATGAGTAATCACGAGGTCATATTTTTTATGGAAAGGGATGGCGGCGTAAGTGCAAAGCTTATCGAAGGCCTTTTTGTGTGCTTCCTCCAGGCCTCCCACGAAAATCCCTGTCAGTTTAAAAGCGGAATCGAGAGTCACGTTCACGACCATGTCACAGCCGGCTGCGCGGGCTATCTTTAGGGCTTCTTCGTGAACAGGGTTCCCATTCAGGATTAGATCCCTGGCGTAGGGAGAATCCAGAATGGGCCCGCTGTGGAGGGCATGGGTAGACGCTTCAGAGATCAATCCGGGACAGATGGATTTTCTTCCCCCCGAGGCGCCGGCCATAAAATGGCTTTCCACAAGGCCTGTGAGGATTTTTATATCGCTTTCGATAAAGTGTCGGTTGACAGAGATTTCCCCGCCGTATTCGGTGCGGCAGACCTTCATCATGTTATGCTCATTTCTGGAATCATGACTGATGACGGCAAGGTTAAGAGCCAAAATCCGCGGGTCGAGAATTTTCCTCAGTTCCCGCTCATCCATGGCCCCGTGTGTCCCGGTGGCCACCAGAAGGCGAATTTGCCCGGGAGGCAAACCAGCTCGAATCATCTCCTCTATGATCGGAAACAGAATGCCCGATTCCCCCGAATAGGGCACAGGACGGGTGTTATCAGAGATGACAATTACCGCCCTGGCTGAGGGATTGGATTGCAGCTTTTTCCGAGTGATTTCGCTCAGGGGGGGACCGTTTATCGGGGACCGCAAAGCATCGAGAATCGCTTCTTTGGGATTTGGAATGGTTTTTGTCCTTCCCATCCTCAAGATGTCGGCATAATCTGGGATCTGCACTGGGAATCGAGTGAGGCCTAGATCGAATATGATTTCCTGCATTTTTGCTTTTTACCTCTTTTTCTTATTTGCTTTTTGGAGCATCAGGCATTTTTATCAAGCTGAAATTGCCTGTCATGGCAGATTCCAAAACAGGACGCATATAAATATCCACGGTTTCAGCCGTCATAGGAACTGGCATGTTTTGAAGTTTCGAAGCCAGTTTAGGATCTGTGGCTGCGTGCAGAGCTCTTGTGATGTGTTCGGTTGTCAGGCCATCTATCTCGGCAAGTGTGGTGGGATATCCAACCCGCCTGCTCAGCGTGATCAATCCCTGGGCCACAGCTTTTCCGAGTTCCTCTCCCGCCTGAAATAGACAATCCCCGTGGACGAGATCGTATTTGCAGAAGAGTTCGACGAGTTTTTGGAGCTGTTTTTGAATGGCCCCAGAAAAAAAGATGGTGTAGTAAGGATTGAGGATGGCACAAGCCCGGCCGTGGCTGAGGACATCCACTAAAGAGAAGCTTGTGAGATGCGCTCCGTTTGTTCCGCCCACCATGATGGCATAACCGCCGAGATCTGTGCCCAATCCTAAGCCCTCTCGGGCTTTTAAATCATTGGGGTCAGCAACCGCGCTTTCCATGTGAGCCAGTATCAGTTCGATGCCTGTGAGAGCGATATGTTCTATTTTTTGATAAACTTCGGGCCGTGCACCGTAATATACTTCGAGGCAGTGAGATAGGCCGTCAAAAGCCCCGTCGCAGGTGAAGGAAGGAGACATGGATCGTGTGAGGCTGTAATCAAAAAGACTTCGGGAAGGGACGATAGCATCATCGATTATAAGCTTTTTTTGAAACGTCTGGATGTCTGTGATGTTGGAGTATTTGGTCAGATGAGCGCCTGATCCCGATGCCGTTTGAACAGCAACAAACGGCAAAAGGTTCTTTCCCAAGGTTAAGGCCTTTTCTGCGACTTTGCCTATCCCGAAATAATCGTCCACGTTCCCGCCCATGTTTGCCAGGACGATGGCCGCCTTTGTTGCATCTATTCCCGAACCTCCTGAGGCTGTAAGAACAACGTCGGGTTTGGACAAAAGAATGGCCTGCTCGATGCGGAGCACGTCTTCGATCGGAGAGTTTGGACGGGCAGTGGCGGCATGGCCGACGGCTCGCAAACCTGCGTGCTCGAGCGAATCTGAGAGGACGCTGAAATTTTTTAGATCTCTCTCCTCGAGGCTTGTGACGAGAAGAATTCTGTTCCCCAAACCTTGGATGAGGGGACCGATTTGTTCGAGGCAGCCCAAACCATAAATGTATCTTTCCC
>CAZOJY010000065.1:0-19496 GCA_964580235.1 uncultured Eubacteriales bacterium
ACTTTCTAATCAACAGGCTTACTTTGTTTTTAAAAACATTTTTTCTTCTTACTCCACCTTTGAATTTTATGCCGAAAAACGATCCCCATCTTCCGGAAGCAACAATCAAATCTATCAAGCCCGATGGTCCTTTCGAGATAAAAAAAATAACGATCAATACCTGTTTTACATCTTTTTTTATCTGATAAAGGAAACTTCCCGGGAAGGCAAAACATCACAATCAAGTTGGAAAATCACAGAAATTAAGGCAAAGAAAGTTTGAGAAAAAAATTTTTATATGCCTTTGTGATTGGCACCATCCTTTCTCTATTCCTGTATTTGCTTTCCTTATTTCTTCCGTCCCTCCTCTTATCCCATTATTATGACAGAAGTCTCAGACAGCTGAAAAACACCGCCGAGTCCATAAAAAGAGATTTCAGAGAGATTCTGAAGAAAATCGACAACACAAGAAACCGGGTCCTGCAATCCCCTCTCCCAGAGACAAACGAAGATATGTTTGCGCTATTCAAACATCTTAACCTGAACCCTGAGAAGGAGGGAATCAGCTACTGTGACGAGTTGGGGTATCCCATTCTATGGATGGGAAACATCATCGACTTGAACAGCGTCGACCGCCGGGATGGGATTGGCTATTCATTCCGGCAGGAGAAATGCTCCCTGCTGGTCCGGAACAAAGCTTCGGTTTATCTCGTTCTTGTCAAACAGATCCCCAGCAGAGAATACATCGTTTTTTATCAGTTAGTCGCATTCCTCCCTCGATTCAAGACCCCCTACCTTAAGGAATATCATTTTTTAAACCCAAAGCTGATGCGAAACAGTGATGTCGAGTATTATGACTTCCGGGATGATGTATCCGGATTGGAGAGAATTTTTTCCAGACACAAGGATGAATACGTCGGAGAGCCTGGCCTCCAGGGAGAGGTCCAAACAATCATTTTTCCCTTGAGAAACGAAGACAACAAAATTGTCGCCACCGTCAACCTCAGTTCGCCCTCTCGATCATCAAAGATTGCTGATTTCAGAGAGCAGTTGCTCTTTTTCTGCTATATTTTTTTCGGAATTTCTCTATGTTTTTTTCTCCTCTATCTTGTCAAATCCTTTTCCTTTTACAAAGAACGGAAACTTGTGCCAGAATTGTTGATTATCCTGACATTAGGGGGAATGAGGCTGATTTTTTTTCCTCTCGGAAAATTGGAAAATATCCGAACTCTCCCGATTTTCTCTCCCGCTTCGGCAAGCTTCCTGTCCATCGGGAATTTTACCAAATCTCCAGCGGATATTTTTCTGACGGCATTTTTTCTTTTTTTGATCATCGGGAGTGTTCTTTTTTATGCCAAAGAATACTTCGTCAAGGAAAAAAGCAAAAACACCCTGGTTTTATCACTCGTTCCGAATATTTTTTCTGTGGTCCTTTCCCTTGTTATGCTTTACATATTCCAGGTTTTTTTAGAACGTGTTGTCTTTCACTCTAACCTGAACTTTCTTGGCTTTTCTTTAAAGCCCTCTTTTTTCCTCCTCCACCTCAGCATTTTCCTATTTTTTCTTGTGTTTGTATTGGTAAGTTTTGCCCTGTTCCGGTTTACTTTCCATTTTTCTGCAAATTTTGTTCTTTCGTTATCGATATTAATCGCTGGATTTGCTGTTTTTGCCTTCATTCTAAGGGACAAAATCCATCCCTTATTTTTTTTGATCCAGGGCATTATTCTCTTTTTAATTTTTGTGTTTGCCCGCTTTCCAAACCTTTTACAGAAAAAAGAAATCGTGTTTCCCGTATTTCTGCTGGCCATTTTCCTTGTTTATCCCTCTATCCAACAAACCTTCTCCCAGAAAAGCAGGCGCATCACTCAGAACTTCCTCCAAAACATCATAAGATCCCAGGAAACATGGGGAACCTATCTGATCGATAACTCCTTGCCGGAAATCGAAAGGAAATCCGAAACAATCACTGCCTTTTTTCAGAATCCCGAACAATATGACCTGGCTCAAACCTTATGGGATGAAACACTGATTGCAAAATTCAACTGGTATTCGAGTCTCGAACTCCTCAGCCCCGAAGGGATCATCTTGTCTAGATTCTCTCTTAATGTGCCGGAACTTTTTCAGCTCGAGTTTGAACTTCCCCAGAGCAAAGAGTGGATTGTTTCCCGCCACAGCCTTTTGTTCATGGGGATCGAAAAAGAATTTCTTATCGGGTACAGAGACTGGTTTAACGGCGACAGGCATATCGGAAGAATTATCATCTATCTGTCTGTGGACTACGATATGCTTCCTTTTCTGTATTCGGCCAATCCTTATTTCGAACTCTTGCGGATTACAACGATACCTTCCCTCAATCAACATGATCTGGGATTTGCGATTTTCGATCTCGATGGAAAATTGCTTTTTAATCCAAACAACATTTCAACCGGAATTCCCTTGTCAACGCTCCAGGAGATTCGGTCTTCATCTAAAGCTCTATGGAGATCTTTCGAGGATAAAGAAAATAAATTCAGCAGCTTATTCTTTAAAAACAACAACAAAATCTATTCTTTATTCTTTCCGGAAAAAACCTTTCTCGACCATTCTGTCGGTTTTCTCAGGATATTTTTCCTCTATCTCCTCTTTTTGCTGATATTCCTGTTCACTTTATCGTTGGCAACAAGCAGAAAAAAAATTAAAAATCCCCTCTGGTCTTTCTCCAACCGCGTTTACATTTCCTTTGTCGCCATCGCCATCATTCCGCTCCTCCTGTTCACATACTCAACCAGAAATTTCGTCAGGAAAATGTTCTCACAGCAAATAACAGAAAAAGCAGAGGTTCACGCCAACTTCGCGCGAAGAGTTGTGGAAGAATACTTCATTCTTCAACAGGAAGAGCAGCTATCTTTAACTCTCCCTCCGGATAACGTGATGCTCGTGATCAGTTCCACCATTTCAAACGACGTGAATCTTTATCAGGATGGTTTTCTCATCTCATCGAGCCGCCGGGAATTTTTCGACTACGGCATCCTCCCAGAGATGATCGACGGAGAGGTCTTTTATAAAATCCAGTACGAAAATAATCCATTTTACTCCCAGACCCAAAAAATAGGGAACTATTTCTTTCACACCCTCACCATTCCTTATCCTTTTCAAGACTCATTGCTGCTTATTTCTCTCCCCTTTCCCCTGGAGCAGCAAGAAATTTCCAAAGCCACCAGGAAGCTCCTCGAATTTTTCTTCTTTATTTCTTCATTTTTCATATTGACCGTGCTTCTATTCGCAAGAGGTATAGGCAGCATGATCATAACACCGATCAAAAAACTTCTTGCCGGAACGAGAGAAGTTAGCCTGGGGAACCTGGAAATATCCATCCCCCATAAACATGACGATGAAATGAAGACTTTAATCGATGGTTTCAACGCGATGGTTGAAAGCCTGAAAAAACACCAGCAGGAAATGGCTGAAATGAGCAAAAAAGTCACGTGGGCCGAGATGGCCCGCAAGGTGGCTCACGAGATAAAAAATCCTCTCACTCCCATCCAGCTTTCCGCGGAACATTTGTTAAGAGTCTACAACGATAAAAAAGAAAATTTCGAAGAAACTCTCAACGAATCGACTTCGTACATAATAAAGGAAGTCGAAAATCTGCGAAGAATCGCAAAGGAATTTCTCGAAATTTCGAAAGAATCGGCTCTCCAAAAAGAACCCTTTGATTTCAAAGAAGCTATCAAGGATACGATTTCTCCGTACAAAAAAGTATTTGCCGAACGCATCACACTGGTTGAAAGCTATCAAGGAGAAGATTTCACTTACAACGGAGATAGATCCAAAATACAGATTGCCCTGCGCAACATCTTCACCAATGCGGTCGAGGCTCTAGGAGAGCAGGGGGAAATCCTGGTCAAGCTGTCGCGGGGAAAAACAGGCCTGACAGTCGAAATCAATGACTCAGGCGTGGGGATGGATCAGGAAACACTCGACCAAATTTTTGAGCCATATTTCTCCACAAAAGAAGTGGGGACAGGATTAGGGCTTTCAATTGCAAAAAAAATCATCAAGGACCACGAGGGAAAAATCGAAGCCGCGAGCAAAAAAAATATGGGAACAAAAATCACGATCTTCCTGCCGGCGGAAAATCCATAACACAGTGTCAGGCAAAAAAGGAGCGGTTGAACCGACTAAATAACTAGAAATTTTTGTTTATTTGTGGAAGAATGATTTAAAATGAACAGATCAAGATTAACTCTTGTTTTTGGGATCGTTGTTTTATTGGCGCTTTCTTCCCCTCTGACAGGAGAAAAAATCAGCCTCAAGATCAGTTACAACACGGCATCCATAAGCAAAGGAGACCTGAACACCTGGATCGATTCATACAATACCCGATGGATTGATTGGCAGTCCAAATACAGCGGCCAGCTCGAGGGCCGGCTCAATCCCCTAAAATACGGCCCGAAGTATGAGGTAGAATTGAGAATCCCTCTTTTCCTTGGATTAGCCCTTAATCTCAGCGGGAGCCATTTCAAAAGCATGGATGCAGGGACATTCAATTTTAATTACAACACGGAGAATAAAACTGAAAAAGACACCATAGAGAACCATGTCCAGGGCATCCCAGTGAAAATTGGATTCTCCTATTCTCAGGCTCTGCCCTTTTTAGAAAAGCTGTATCTTATTGCGGGAGTGGGAAGACATATTGCCTTTCTCAAATACTCCTTTGCCGAAAAATATGAGCTGAGAATAGGAGATGCAAACACCTATGTATTGAATCAAAATTTTTCTTACAATTCCGAAGCTCTTGGCTTTTATGCGACTTTGGGTGCAGAATATGATCTGATCAAGCAGATTGCCGTTGTGATCGAGGCAGAAAAAGTCTGGTCCAAAGCAGCTGGTTTCAAAGGACCGTATGCCGTGGATTTTTACGATCCCTTCGAAAACTCTCGAACGAAGGAAACGGGCAAAGCCTCGCTCTATTTTTACGAACAAAAGCATGGATGGAGCAATTCCTATTATTCCTCTTTTGCAGGGCACAAAATAAAGCCCGAAGATCCTGAAGATTATCCTGGGGGAGTCGTGGACATCCGGAACCTCAGACAAGGAGAATTTGACATCGGTACGTTTTCCTTCAAAATCGGCATCCGGTTCAAATTTTAAGGAATCCAATCAGCATGTCCAAAATGCTCGTAACATATGTCAGCTGGACAGGAAATACAAAAAAAGTGGCAGAGGTTATCTTTGCAGCTTTGGAAGGGGACAAAACAATCAGGCCGTCCGATGAGGTCCAAAATCTTGATGATTACGATCTCATTTTCATAGGCTTCCCAGTGCACTCCCACAGCGTTCCCTATAAAATAGAGGAGCTGATAAAAAAAATCCCTGCCGGAAAAAAAATTGCCCTGTTCTCCACACACGGATCACTTGCCGGCAGCAGGCTCTCCCGGGAAGCTCTGGAACACGCTTCAATCCTCGCGTTTAACTCCAAAATAATAGGTACATTTTCATGCCGGGGAAAGGTTTCCCTCCAGGCTATGGAAGTGTTGGGCAGATCCCCTGAACACAAAGCATGGGTAGAAATGGCAGCTTCGGCCCGGACTCATCCGGATAACCATGACTTGGAAGACGCCAGATCCTTTGCCAAATGGATTATGATGTTAAACCACCAGGACTGACATATTTTTAGCGGCCATTCCCATTTGATCCATCTTTTTTATCATTCTCGTTTTTTTTCAACCTTCCGATAATCTGATCTGCAACAGTATAAGGGTCTATCTCCCGCCGGTAGATTTTTGCGATGAACTCTTCAAACTCAGCATCCGAGATATTATCAGAGACCGCCTTGTATAACTTGTCGCTTACGATGTCTTTTAACATCCAAGAGATCAATCTCTTCTTCCGAGAAACCCGAAGGACATGATCGCTCTCCGACCGGGCTCTCTGAATTTCTTCAAAAAGAGCTTGAATGCCCTGTCCCTCGGTGGCAACGGTTTTAACAACAGGAGGAATCGATTTCTGCTTCAATCCCAAATCCAGCATGGCACGCAGCTGTTTTTCTGTTTTATCCGCCTCCGGAGAATCTGCTTTATTGAGGACAAATATATCGGCAATTTCCATTAATCCCGCTTTAAAAGCCTGAATTTCATCTCCGGCTCCAGGGATTAACACAACGAGAATAATATCGGCAAATTTAACCACTTCCACCTCATCCTGTCCCACGCCTACTGTTTCCAAAAGAATAACGTCTTTTCCTGATGCTTCGAGGATGGCGATGGCTTCACCCGAAGCTCTGGCTAAACCCCCGAGCTGGCCCCGGGTAGCCATGCTTCGGATGAATACCCCCGGATCTGTACTGTGTCTCATCATCCTGATGCGATCTCCAAGGATCGCTCCCCCGGTAAATGGGCTGGAAGGGTCTACGGCTATGATCCCCATTTGTTTGTTGTCTTTTCTCATGAATCCGATCAATTTGTCGACTACAGTGCTTTTCCCCGAACCCGGTGAGCCTGTAATGCCGATAATGGAAGATTTTCCTGTGTGAGGGAACAGTTGCTTCAACAGGTTTTGGGCTTCACGGTTGTTATTTTCGACCATGGAAATCCCTCTGGCGATAGCGCGAGATTTCCCATCAAGAATCTGTTGTACCAAATCCATTTTGTTCAACCTGAATTATTCAGGCTAGTATTCTGAGAGAACCTTTTGTGCGATAATCCACCGCTGGACTTCCGAAGTTCCTTCTCCTATGGTGGCCAATTTTGAATCCCTGTAGAATTTTTCAACAGGATAGTCCTTGGTGAATCCATACCCTCCGTGAATTTGGACAGCCATTGAGGAGGATTTCACGGCCAATTCGCTGGCGAAAAGCTTCGCCATTGCGGATTCTTTAGGGATCTTCTTTCCTTGATCTTCAAGGCACGCAGCTCGATAGGTGAGGAGCCGCGCCGCATCTAATTCTGTAAATCCATCGGCAAGCATCCACTGTATGGCTTGAAAATCAGCGATGGGTTGGTCAAACTGGACTCTTTCCTTGGAATATTTAAGCGCTGATTCCAAGGCCCCGGCAGCGATTCCCAATGAAAAACCGGCGATGCTTACGCGGCCTCCATCCAACACCGCCATGGCCTGCCGGTATCCTTTTCCCTCTTTGCCTATAAGATTTTCTTCAGGCACTTTTACATCCTCAAAAATAAGTTCAGCCGTATCGGCCGATCTTATCCCGAGTTTGTCTTCTTTTTTACCCACTTGAAACCCATCCATCCCTTTTTCCAGGATAAAGGCCGATATCCCATTTCTTTTTTTCCCGGGATCGGTCATCGCCATGACCACATGAATTTCAGCCAGGGAACCATTCGTGATGAAAAGCTTGCTTCCGTTGAGAATCCAAAAATCCCCCTCTTTTTCTGCCTTCGTCTTCAAGGCGGCTGCATCCGACCCAGCGCCTGATTCAGTCAGTCCCCAAGCACCCAGCGTCTCCCCTGCCGCCAATCTGTTTAAATATTTTCTTTTTTGCTCTTCAGAGGCAAACAGATTGAGATGGTTGGAACAAAGAGAATTATGAGCGGCAACAACCAACCCGACAGAAGGATCAACCTTTGAGATTTCTTCAAGGATGATAACGTAATCGCAGTTAGAGTATCCTGCTCCCGAATACTCAGGGGGGATGATAATTCCCAACAGACCCATCTTCGCTAATTTTTGAGTCAAATTATCTGGCCATTCCCCCATCCTGTCGCTTTCTTTGATCAGGGGCCGTATTTCTTTCTCCGCGAATTTCCTGATGGAATCCTTTAATATCTCCTGCTCTTCTGTCAGCAAAAAATCCATTCTTTCTCCTTATATCTTAATCCCATATTTTCTCTTTCATATTACTTTTACGGTTGATATATATCAAGAAGAATTTGACTTGGCGGCATAAATCATCTACCTTAAAATTATGTATCAAGGATTTATAAAAATAATTTTATATGCCCTGCTTGCCTATATCGTTTACAAATTCATCCGGATTTACCAAAAACTCAGCCCAAAAAGCAATCCCCCCCGCCAATCCAAACAGATCTCCGGGCTGATGGTGAAAGATGAGATATGTAACACCTATCTTCCTCAAGAAGATGCCATAAAAGAAATGAGGGGTGGAAAGGAATATTTTTTCTGCTCTAAGCAATGCCGTCAAAAATTCCTGGAATCTAAAAAATGATCAGCCAGGATTGCAGCCTCCTGGATTATTTGTGGGCCAAAACGACCCGACCGAAGCGTGGAAATTACCGCGATGGTGACATCGGCGGCTTAATGGAAGAGAATACGCTTGATTATGGGGCTAGGCTCCAGGCGTCTATGGTCACCGAGTCTTCAAGAATAAACTGTTCATGCTCATGATTCGGCGGGATAATGCAAGATTCTCCTTCCTTTAATAATCCAATTTTTTTTTGATTCCCTGTTTTTGTTATGACCTTTTGCACACCTTTAAGGACAGTTGTGACCTGCTCATAGGAGTGGATATGAGGCGGAACCCGAGATCCTTTTTTGTATTCGAATTTTGCCATCAATACATCCTTGCCGCAGGCAAGGGTTCGTCGAACGACTCCTTCAAAAACTGCCACTACGTGCTGATCTTTTTCCTGAATTTTGATCATTCCACCTCCTCTTAAGGCTTTATTCTATCCTCTTTGATCATTCGGCTTTTGCCATACATTTAGTCAAATGAACATGCCAATGTGAGTAATCAGGTTATGCGAAAATCCGCAAATTCTCCCTTATACTCTTCCCATTCCGTTTGGACATTCTCCACACGCGATAAGGGAGGCCCTTCTTTCAATCTTCCCGCAAGGTTCTCTATGCGTTTTTTTTCCCCTTCAACTAAAGCTTCGACGCGTCCATCGGGCAGGTTCCTTACCCAGCCGGAAAGTTCCATCGCTGAGGCCCATCTCCGGGTGTGATCCCGGAAAAAAACACCCTGGACTCTCCCTGTTACCAATATTCGAGCTCTGGCTTTCATCTGAATCCCAGTCTATTTATAACACAGTCCCTCCTCCTCGGGTCAAGCTCTAGATGAAAAGCCAGGCAAATTGGTTGGAAGCGATCTAGAAGCGAGAGGACATTTTAGCATGCCTAAAAATATCTAAATCTGGTAAAATAATTGTATAATGTGGTCCATTTCAATTTTTTGAGGGTATACCACCAGCATCATTGAGGATTATAGAGAAGGAAGACATTGAAAAAAATTCTCCTTTCGGTAGCAGGATTCGATCCTACTTCGGGGGCGGGAGTGGCCCTCGATATAAAAGTCTTCCAGAAATATGGTTTCCAAGGGATGGGGATTCTCACCTCTTTGACATCACAGAACACGCAAACCGTAAAGAAAGTCTATTGTCCTCCGTCCCGATTTGTCTCCGAACAGTACCGGTATCTGCGCGCTGATGTGGAATTTTCAGGGATTAAGGTCGGTATGATCGGCAGTGCAGATAATATCAACATTATTGTGAAAATTTTATCCGACAACCCCAAAATACCCATTGTCATCGACCCGGTTTTCAAGTCAAGCAGAGGGACCTGGCTGTGCGAAAAAAAATCTATACCGGAATACGTATCGAAAATCAAGCGGAAAGCGTCTTTGCTCACGCCGAATTTGGCGGAAGCCGAAAAGATTTCAGGCGAAAAAATCGGGGATGTGGAAGAGATGCTTGAATCGGCAGAAAAAATCTATGATCTGACCTCGATTCCCTGTCTGATAAAGGGAGGGCACCTGCGTGATCAGAATGTCGACATCCTGTTCGATGGAAAGATAATAACCCGCTTCAGAAACAAGAAGTTAAAACAAACTGTCCATGGCACGGGATGTTTCCTCTCCTCATCGATTCTCTGTCATCTGGTCAACGGATCGCCTCTGGATCACGCTGTTTCCATGGCAATAGAAGCTACCCATAAAGCCATGAAAAAAGCATCCAAACTTGGCAGAGGACAGCTGCTCTTCTCTTTATGATCTGCCCTTTTTCCCGGCTTCTTTGACTTTGACAAGCAGCTTTTGAAGAAACACCGGTCCAATGATCTGATTAATGGCAATTATCGCTAAAACAAGAGCCATGAATTCGCCCCCCCAATCTGGGAAACTGTCCTGAATAACAATCGCCATTCCCAGCGCGACTCCTGCTTGAGATATGAATCCCGCCCAGCCAAGTCTTTGAAATATCTTTCCTTCCCCTGTCAGTCTGGCTCCGATGAACGTCCCTAATAATTTTGAAAACCCTCTCAAAACGACACAAACCAGAGCCAGCAGCCATGTCTGGCGCAGAGCACCCAAATCAAGGGATGCGCCTGACATGGCAAAAAATACAATGTAAACCGGAACAGAAGTCCTCTCGATCGCTTCTATCAAACGTTGACCATGGGCTGAGAAATTTTCAGCCAAAAATCCAGCCACAAGACATATCAAAAGAGGATGAAATCCATAGTTATGTGAAATTTGATAGGAAAAAAAGGCAATGCTCAGGATAAAAATCGTGATCTCTTTTTTTACATATTTGAGGTAAAGGATGATCCCACCGCCGATCAACACGCCGATAAGAACAGAACCGCCAACCTCGCTCAAGATATGAAACAGGAACGTAAAGTCGAAGTTATGGGAAGGGATGATCGAGGATTTCGACAGAGAAAGGGTGAACGAAAAAAGAACGATGATAAAAAAGTCTTTAACCACAGCCCCGCCCAGTATCAGGTCGGTATACTTCCCAGACGACCGGGTTTCCGTAATAACCGCGATGGTCGTTGCTGGAGACGTCGGGGTCATCAGCGTCCCCAGCAGAAGGGAAAAAGTAAATATCTGTATGAGGTTCATCCCTCCAAAAAAGGGGATAAAGTGCCGGCCGATCAGGCCCAGAGAAATAAATCCGGCAAGAACAATAAATGTCTGAAAAAAAACGATAGAGGAAATGGTTTTCAGCTGCCCTTTGAGTTTTTCGATCTTCATCTCCCCACCCGCTGTCAGGGCAATGAGACTCAAAGCTAGACCATCCAGAAGCTGCAAATCATTCACATCCGATGCGCTTATAAAATTAAAAAGAAAGGGCCCACAGACAATACCGGCTATGATAAATCCTGTGATTTGAGGAAGGCTGAAGCGTTTTATATTGTTCCCCACAAGGTAGGCAAAAACGAGTATAAACCCAAGCGCAAGAGATGTGCTCTGCTGCGTGTTGGCAAAAGGCAGAAGAGAGGAACTTTTCAAAAGGAGCATCAGCACAAATACAACAACGAGCGGGATCATTTTTTCTCCTCCGAATCCAGATGGAAAACTGAAAATTTTAATCCCCAGGGACTGAAGAATTCCGTGATGAGAATCCCGGAAAGGGCAATTGTGAGAAAGACATCGGTTACGGGGAGAGGATAGGCCAATTTCAGGCTGACCGCAAAGGCCACGCCTACTCCTCCAGAAGAGAGAAAACAAAAGCCATACCGCATTGGCAGATGAAGAGGAAAATTCAGGGCTGTTCTAAAAAGCGGAAGGGGAAGGATGTAGGCCAGCACCCTTAGAATAATCATCAGGCCAACCAAGAGAACGACCCTGTAATCAAGTTTCACTTCCCAAAGAGCTCCGATCAATATAAGGAAGATGATGTACAACGGCTTTTCAGTGGAAAGCAGAAGTGGATAAAGTTTCTCGTGGATTTTTGTCCGGTTGGAATAAGTGATTCCCATCACCATACACAGGTAAAGCGGGGGAAGGTTAAAATAAAAGGCTGCCCCCGAGACAAAAAAAACCAATCCCAGGAGAAAAACAAGCTTCTGTTCCTCAGAGGTTTTCTTTTTTGTCAAAAAATGAAACAGATACCCGACAAGAACCGGAAACATCGTGGACAGCAGGAGAAATCCCCCGCCTTTTAGCAAAATTTTGGATTCAAAAAAAGGAAAGTGCCAGAATGAAGAAAGCAAAGCCAGCCCTGCAATTCCCCAAAATCCACTCACACTCGCTAAAAACCGGGCCAAGTAATGGTAGTTTCCTCTTGTGGGCATAACCGTCGAAGCCATGTTGAGCAGGGTCGGAGAATTCAGGCTCAGTACCAATCCCAGGGCTGCAGCCATTCCATAGAGCAAAAAAGCTTGCTCTGAAGGATAAAAAGACTTCAGGATCAGCGATAAAACTAAACCGCCCAGAAGAAATGCGAATAAAAACTGCAAAAAAGAAAGGCGGATGTACTTCCCGGGGAAACGCTTCAAGTACTTGGTTTCCAACTGAAAGCCAAATAAAAATCCAACCCAACCAAGCCCCAGGCTGATCAAGGGTGTGAGTCCTACCAGGACGGAAGGCCTGAGAATGTTCAATCCTGTGCGCCCCAAAGACAGTCCTAAAAAAATATAGATAAATCCGGAGTAAAAAAAATAATTCACGGAAGAAAAAGATGGCTTTCTGGTGATAAAGCGGGCTCCGAGAAAGGCAATCAGAATGAGAAGACCGAATGCGTAAATGGCTTGCATGAAGGCTTAAAATTCGGGCTTGAGACCCTCCACTCTGTCCAAAGAAAAAGTAAAAACAATACCCGTCCCCGGCTGGTTTAAATCGCCCAATATTTTTTGGAGAAGCTTAATAACTTCCTCTTCTTTCTCTTCTTTTATCACAGAAAAAATCGTCTTGTTGTGGGGTTTAGCTCCGGCGAACATAAATCTCAATCCTGCAAAAATCGGAACTTCCGAACACAGGATGTGGCCCATGCCCACACTTTCCACCACAGTGGCCCCTGAAATGCCGATTTCCACATAGCCCTCCAGTACTTCTTCCAATTTTTCGACTTTGTTCAAGATGAGCACAAGCAGCTTCATACAATTTTCCCTTCTTCTTTCTCGAGGAGAGCACAGATCTCGCCCGGCTTTTTTATCTTCATGATCTGTTTGACGAACTCGGTTTCTTTCACCAGCCGGCACACATGCGCAAGGATTTTTAGCTGAGCGCCGGGATTATTTTTATTCCCGAGGAGCAGCAAAAGGACATATGTCTGCATCTGATCTTCCGCTTCAAAATCGATACCCTTTTTTATAACAGCAAGCGCCAAAAAAGGCTCTTTGAGTTCATCGAGCAGTGCATGGGGAATGGCAAATCCTTTTTTCAGACCCGTGCTTCCCAGGCTTTCCCTTTTCAACAGTTCATCCAAAACGAGTTTATCATCGGATATGAGGTTTCTCTTTTTTATGCCTGCGACGAAATCCTCGAGTACCTTTCTTTTGTCACCGGGTTTGATATCGAGAAAAATATGATCTTCTTTTAGAAGCCTGCAGATTTTCATTTCATTCCCCTATTCACACACATTATATCATTTTTTTATGTTCCGCTCTGTTTTTTCCTCTTGGGCGGTTTTAAGAAAAGCGTTCCGGTTGCATTCTGTTCGATCTTTTCCTGAGAGAAAAGCATCGGATGGTATTTACCTCCAATCCACAATGGGATTTGATTATCATAATAACGGCTCATAAAATGACCGCTCTGTCCCGAACTTATCACACATTTGGAATTATCCCAATCGGATAAATCAATGATCTGGCGGTAACTTGCAGACCAACTGGTTTTGCGGGGAGTTACATAATTAACTTTGACCGTAAAAGCGTTTCCACTCGAAGGGCGGGAATCCCGGTTGAAAAAACGGAAAAAAAACACGCGGCCCAACGGATGCTGATAGCGGACGGCGTTCATATTGCTCCAATCCCAATTATCCGAGGAACCGTACAGCCAGTCCAGGCGGTTATAAGCCCTGAGAAGAGCGCTCTTGATCACATCCATCCTTTTTTCAATTTCAGGTGTTGACTTGTTATCGAACCACAGAGAATCAGGATCAGAGAGAATGCGCAGGACGCCGGCCGTTTTTCTCCTGAAAAAAAAGTCAAAACTGCGAAAATCTTCCCCGAGCTCATCTTGAAAAATTTCTTCCGGGAGATAGTTCACAAAAGCGTCATACAGCGCCGGAGCGTTCCCCGCACTCATTTGCAAATCCCAATCCTGTAGTATATCGAAGGCTTTCTTTAACTTTCCTGTGGCTCCGGCTATCTGGTGGACAAAAGGATAAAACAGTTCCCCTTTTTGTGAATAGATATCTCCTTGGATAGACTGGAGGGAGGACACCGTGTGCTTTTCTGTTTGCAGAAGGAGATCTCTTATTCTATTCGCTCTAAACGGCGCATCCCAATCGAGACTCACATAATACGGATAGCCTTCTGGCAGTACATTCTGGTTTGCCGTGACGATCAATCCGTCCTCTGGATTGTACAGATTGGGCTTTTGATTCTCCTCGAGATATCCATGCCAATCCCCTCCTTCCCTCCAACTTGGAAAGGGAAAAAGAGCCGCCTCTTTAGCCCGGAGTGGAATCTTCCCGCCTAAATAATACCCGATGTTATTGTTTATGTCGGCGTATCCAAAATTCTGGGATGGATTATCGAAGAGGCTCATGGCCGCTGCAAAATCATCCCAGTTTTTTGCCTTATTCAGGAGATAACAAGCTTCAACAACTCGATCTCCTTCATAGATGGTCCATTTAAGTGATATGGGATTTTGGCTCTCGACGATATGAGGAGAAATGACCGGGCCGCGAGCCGTCCACAGCACCTCCAACTTTTCCGGTTCTTTTTTTCCCCTGACCCGAATAACCTCTTCTCTCTTTATCAAAGGTTTCCATTCATCCTTTTCCCAGTATCTGTCCTGTGTTTCGTTGAATTTTTCAATGTAAAGATCCTGTGCATCAACCGTGGAATTCGATACCCCCCAGGCGATGGCATCGTTGTGACCGATGATCACCCATGGAAGACCTGGGATGGTAACGCCGGTGACATTAAGGGATGAGCAGCGCAAATGCATTTCGTACCATACCGGTGGTAGATTGATTTCAAGATGAGGGTCATTCGCCAGGAGGGGTTTTCCAGAGATCGTCCGGTCGCCCGAGAGAACCCAGTTGTTGCTTTGTTGGGGATACACCCTTTTCATAAGCCTGGATAAAGAGGCTTTTACTGTTTCAAATGAAGGCGTCTCAACCCCTTCCTCTAGAATTTCGAGGGCCTTATCTGGGCCCATTCTATACATCAGGTTGGAACGGACCAGCTCGCTCGGAAAATCTCCGCTGAGGAGCATGGCCATGACCTCTTTTATGATCAGGGAATCCATCGGACTCCATGGCTCTGGCCGGTAGCGCAAAATGGAAAATTCGGGGGGCCAATTCCATTTCCGGGAATTCAGCCAGGCATTAATCCCTTGACTGTAAGAAATCAGCATTTCCTCCACGTTGGATGGAATTTTTTCGTAGTCCCTCAACGCTGCTTCTTTGAGGCCCATCACTCTCACATATTTGTCGCTTTCTATAAGAGCTTCTCCGAACAGTTCGGAAAGCTTTCCGTAGCCTGTCCTCCGGGTAAGATCCATCTGCCACATCCGTTCCTTCGCATGGATATAACCACAGGTGAAAAAAAGATCTTTTTCGGTTTCGGCATAAATATGGGGAACTCCCCAGGTGTCGGTGATGATTTTCACCTCCCCCCTCAATCCCTGAAGGGAAACCTTTCCTCTGTATTTAGGTTTGGAAAAAAAGAAATAGCCGGGAAAAAACAATAAAAATCCCAGGATGATAAAGAGAATGACCCATAGCGATTTCTTAAAAAAAGATTTCATGAACCTGTAGAATCCTTGCGGGATCTTCCTTCGATTTTGAGAATTTCATCGGCCTGCTCTAAGACGTCTTCGGGAAAGGTGACGCCTTGCTTCGAAGCTGCGTTCAAATTGAGGTAGAGTTTAACCTTGTTCATATACTGGATAGGAATATCAGCCGGCCTTTCTCCGTTTTTAACCCGGATGGCCATCTCCCCTGCTTTGTGTCCCATGTCAAAAAAGTCCCAACCCATGGCCGCACAGGCACCAAGGCGAGTGGAAAATAAGGCCCCTCCAAAAAGGGGAATCGCATTCTCGTCGGCCGCACGGCTGACAGCTTCGAAGGATGCATTGATGGTATTATCGGAAATCTGATAGATCACATCGATTTTTTTGTTCAGCAGAACCTGGGCTGCCAGCAGAACCTCACTTTTGTTATGGACCGGGACAGCAACGATCTCAAAGCCCATTTCCTTTGCTCCGTCTCTGGCCAGGTCCAGATAATATTTTGAGTTCAATTCCGAGGGTGTCCAGAGGGTTCCGATTCTTTTCGCTCCGGGGAGGACACGCTTGATAAAAGCCAGGCTTTCCTTGATCGGGCCTCTCGAAGAAATGCCGGTGACGTTGGGCAGATGATCATCCACAGATTTTCCTGCTCCTGCTAAAAAGGGATTGGCGATAGACGAAAATACGATCGGGATTTCAGAAGACCCATGGAGGGCTGCCTGGAGACAGGGAGTGGAAAACGGAACGATCAAATCCACCTTCGAGGATACAAATTCCTGGGCGATGCGTTGGACCTCGGGAATATTTCCCATTCCATTGCGAATCGTCATCCGGATATTCACGCCGTCCTGAAGCCCGGCCTCCTCCAGAGCGCTCAAAAAACCCTTGCGGACCGCATTTAAAGTAGGCGCATCGTCAACCTGAAAGAGGCCGATAGTGAAAAGATCTTTGTTTGCCTTCTGACATCCAGGATAAACGAAAAGGACGGCAAGAAGAAAAAACCAATATTTTCTCATATGCTGGTCCTGAGGATGTCTAGACATCATAATCAAAAAGCCCGCTCGGAGCAAATTTTTTTGTTATTTTTATTTTGGGGTCGCGTCTCAACATTTGACATTTTGTCTCTCTAACTTTTTCTCATTTCAAAAAAGATTTGATTTTTATCTTGGATTGATCTAACCTGAATTATTCACAAATGGATATGTGCGGCGCAGCCTGTGAAGCTGTGGCTGCCCACCGCGAACAGGCTGCAACAAAACAGATACATTTGCCGGAGGGTAAAAAAGGCCGATATAAAGAAAATCCATTCAGAGAAATAAAAGGATATGAAAGTTCTTGACATATTTTGTTTAACTGACTGATTCTGTTTATATTGAAATATGGCATCGTCCTTTTTTTTGAATAGGTCAGGCTAACTTGAAAAATGTCAAATGTTGAGACGCGACCCCTCTTTTTACATAGGAACGGCGGGGTGGAGTTATAAGGACTGGGAGGGAATCGTCTATCCCGCAAAAAAAGAGCCCGGCTTTCACGCTCTCGTATTTCTTGCGAAGTACATCAACGTTGTCGAAATAAACAGCACCTTCTACAGACCCCCGGCCCTTCGGATGTCCTGGTCCTGGATAAAGCGGGTGGACGCCTATCCTGACTTTTTATTTACTGTCAAACTTCATCGGGTTTTCACACACCAAAGAAAAGAATTTTCGCAAAAAGACATAAACGAATTTAAAACGGGCATAGAGCCCTTAAAAACCCATAACCGGCTCGCAGCCATTCTCATCCAATTCCCCTGGTCGTTTGCCCGGAACAGTATAAATATCGCCTATTTAACCGGCCTTTTCAAATCATTTGCGGGTTTTCCTCTGGCTTTGGAAATCCGGCACGGCAGCTGGGACAACACAGAATTCTATGATCTCCTGGCTGAACACCACGTGAGTTTCTGCAATATCGACCAACCGCTCTTTGGCAACTCTATCAAACCGAGTGCCATTTGCACCAACCCTGAGTTCTCCTATGTCCGGCTGCACGGACGCAACTACAAGAACTGGTTCAACGAAACAGCGGGGCGGGACGAGCGGTACAATTATCTCTATTCAAATGATGAACTGGGAAACTGGATCCAGAAAATAAAAGATTTGGGGAAAAAGAGCAAAAAAGTGGTTGTTATCACGAACAACCATTACCGCGGACAGGCGCTGGCAAATGCCCTCCAGATTAAAAACATGGTCACCCAGGAAAAACTCGACATTCCCCTGGATCTGCTCAAGCACTATCCGGTACTGAAAGAAATCGTTAAAAAAATAAAATCGGGTCAGATGGATCTTTTCGAACAGGAAGAAGCCTAGTTTTAGCCCAAAAATTCAATAAAACTCAGTCCTGTCCCACGATTATATCCATATCAATATCCTGGCGCAGAAATTGGCATGTCCCCTGTACACCCTCACAGGCGTAATAGAGGGCATAAGCCGAAATACGAACATTCCCCGGTAATATGCTTTTTGGCGATTGGATATCGAAATCGAAACGGCGAAGCTCAGTGCTTTCTGCTGCCTCAGGCTGCGGTGAGATAAGAAGCGGGCTGACAGCCTTCCACCCCTCAGGAAGTTCAATCCAGAGCCGGAGCGGTTCGGTTTCATTGTTCCAGTGGGCTTCCAGGAATTTGTTGGGGCGAAAAACAATGTGGATGCGGGCAGATGCTCCAGGAGAAATACGATAAGGGACAACAGTGACCTCTGTTTCTATAAATCCGGCTGAGTCACGTTGGATACGTCCTTCAGGATCGGGCGAAACTACTTTTCCCGATTCGACAGAGAATTCTTTGGCCGGCTTGGCAATCTCTGAACCTGTGAGTTGAACCTGAATGGCCACCGGCTCTTCATTCCTTGATTCGATATCGGCTCTGGCCTGCTCTATCCAATCATAGAATGGATACGGTTTTTCAAGTCGCGGCCCGTACTGCTGGATACGCCGCCGCCATATGTATTGATTGGGATCCAAAGCAAGGGCCTGCCCCCAGAGATCCACGGCCTTCTGAAAATCCCCTGCCTGGTGAAGGTCTGATTCCTGGCGCATCATGAAGCACACACCCAGACGAAACAGAGCTGCCCCGTCCTCAGGATCGATCTGCAGGCCTTTCGAATAAGCGGATATCGCTTCCTGTATCCGGGCATGACTGTGCCACAGCGTTAATCCATCACCGAGAGCACGCCAACCATCGGCGCTTTTTTCTTTTTCAGCAAGTTCATTCAAAAGATCGATGTCTGGCACAGAAGGTTTCGTGATTTGTTCCTGTTCTTGTTTGGGCTTTTCAAAGTGTTTATCAAGGAAGTTCTCTTCGAAGTCCTTCAACGTTGGACTTACAGCTCTCACTATGCCGTATTCATCGATCGCGACCATAAGAGGCACGACTTTTGGCCCAAGGCTATTGATCGGATCGTGGAGAATCGGAAAATCGAATCCTTTCCACTGTGCAAAAAGACGGCAGCGGTCGCTGTGGTGTTCCTGCGCAATTCCAAGAACGGCAAGACGCCCCTGTCGGACCCATTCTTGAGTGGCTTTATGCCAAACTGGCACGTGTCTGCGGCAGCCGGCTCACCAGGAAGCAAAATGTATCAGGAGAAGCTTCTTCCCTCGGAACTGAGAAAGCGACACCGGAGAGTGGTTATCGATTCGAGGTAAAACAAAATCCGGATGCAGTTCACCAATACGAGGAGGATAAGAGGGCCCGGCCATCACATGAGGGCCCACAAAAAAGAACAAACAGGCCATAAGCGCCAACGTTTGGAAATTCATCTTTTTCAGCACAAAAATATTCTGTTTTAAAATCATTCTGTAAATAACATTTATTCTATAGGAATAGTTTAAAAAACTCAAGCCATACATCAAGAATGCCGCCGAGCAGATTTTCCCGGGAACGGGTCATGAGTGCGGC
>CAZOJY010000066.1:0-19287 GCA_964580235.1 uncultured Eubacteriales bacterium
CAAATCAATAACAATTGCAGAGGGCCCGATGGCAGGGAAGTGGATGTCGAAATCTTCGAAGTGGCTGATCTGCCGTACAGCGGCGCTCTTCATGTCCATAGCCCAGATGTTGTGCCGCTGGTTCGGGCCTCTGTCAGAAAGGAAGTAGAGTGTATTGCCGTGCCACATGGGCTGCGAATCATTGGCGGGATTGTTGGTGATATTTTTTGCTTTTATTTGATCGAGATCAAAGAGCCAGATATCAGGAGCCATCCCCCCGCGGTACCGCTTCCATGTGCGGAAATCCCGGGAGATAGGCATATAGGCAAGGGTATTACCGTCAGGGGATAGAGAGCCGAATTCGCCGTACGGGATAGGAAGCTTCTCGGGCAGCCCGCCTTCTCGAGGGATGCGGTAGAACTGGTTGTAGCGCTGGCGGCCGCTTTCCATCGACGAGGCGTAGAGAATGGACCTGCCATCCGGATACCAGTCAATGTTGAGGTCGGTCATGCCATGGTGGGTGAGCCGTTGGAGCTCGCCTCCCATCGAGGGGATGAGGTAGATGTCTGTGTTCCCATCGTAGTTGCCGCTGAAGGCGATTTTTGTTCCATCCGGAGAAAATCTGGGGAACATTTCCTCGCCGTGCGGGGAGCTGAGCCGGAAAGCCGTGCCTCCCTCCTTGGCCACGATCCAGATGTCACCGGCGTAAACAAAGCAGATGTGAGTGGCGGACACGTCCGGGTACCGGAGCATACGGGCATTGACCTGGCTATGTAGAATTGTTGTGCTCGTTAGCAAAATCAGCGCGGTTAAAGAGACAAAAATAATTTTTTTCATTTTTTCCTCCTCTGTATTCATTTCTGTATTATCGATAGATTAATGATAACTAAAAATGATACAAAATATCCAGCCGCGTGTTCAGTCTTGCGAGCATATGAAGAAAGCCCTTTGCATATATGTGCCTTTTAAGCCCGTCAATGTTAAAAAATTCTTTGTAATCACTTGATTTTAACATCGAGGTTTTAGCACATGAAGGCACATTTGTCGGTCAACACGCCGATCATCTTGGAAGTGCTGGTTGAGCCGGGACATGATCAAATAAGCCGCCGGCCAAACACGAGAAATGGTTCTTATTATTTCATAAATTTGTGAAATCTCTAGAACTTGTAGATGGGTTGGATGTCGACCGGGATATCGGTTAGTCCGTCCAGTAAGCCTCGGATCACGCTGTTGATCTTTCCGTATTTATCGATGAAGGCGGCGGCGCTTTCGTAGTTTCCGTCGCCCTCAAGGATCAGGATTTTTTGAGTCATTTCTGTGATTGAGTCCTCGATTTTGTCCATGTCTACGCTGAATTTCTTGGTCTCAGGATCGTATTGGAAGGCACCAGTTTCCCTGTGAAAGTTCAACTGCATTAAGGTTGCCATCCCATGGGCTTCATGCGCGCCGAACCGGATGGAACGGAACATCCCAGCCAGGTAAGTAGTGTAGATTTCCTGCGCGTTCTCCTCGGGAATCAGGCCTTTTTCGATCAAGAAGGGCACATTGTGCATGCCGACGATGGTGGCTTTGCACTCTTCGATAGGCGAATATTTATCGGCCAACGCTTTCCTCACCGTTGTTTCTGTCCCGTCCTCAAGTGTGATGTAGTTCGATCCGAACACATGGGAAATCTCATGGAGCAGAGTTTCTGTAAAGTAGGCATAGAAAGATACATGTTGTGAATCCTCCTCAGCCAGGACCTTTTTTGAGATAGGCACAAGCACCTTGTCGAATTTGGCCTCCTGGACGTTTTTAAGGAAAACTTTTTTAGTGCCTTTTTCCTCGCGGATCCTTTCCTCGTTCGGAAGGACAAACGCCAGCGTCTGAACGCCTGCCTTCGTGTCGCCGGCGGCAAACACCTCGATTACCACATTGAGCGGCGATGCCAGCCCTTCGATTTTGGCGTTTTTGTATTTTGATTCCACAGGCAGCAGGCTTTGCATTTCTCCCAGGTGGTCGAGGTAGGCTTTGAGCTTGGCCATTTCGGCAAAATCATTGATGTAGATAAAACTTTCGTAGGCAGCCTTCAACCCGAACAGACTATCCTCATAGACCTCATAAGGGCCGATCAGGATTTCCAGGAGATTTCCCTCCAGATCGATCCACATCGTATCGCTTTTGTACCACTCGTTGGCCAGCAGATCCTTGGCCTTCTGGTTGAGGTAGGCCTTGAAGGATTCCTCAGTGGAGATTTCTGCTGCTTCCCTAAGGTACCTGCCCACAACCTCCAGGTCTTTTTTGTAAGCTTCGTTGTAGGGGACAGCAATCAGGCTGTCATCCTGCTTCCTGACAACGGTGTATGTGCCCTCCAGCCTGGATTTCCTGTCAGGATTCGCTTTCACATAATCTTCGAAATAGTCCTTGGTCATATCCGGCGGATAAAAGCCGGCTCCCAAAGGTTTGGGATCGGTTCCGATAAAAGGTTTATTTTCATCCAGACGGTCAAAGGGCCCGAAATTGATCGTGAGATAGCGCACGAAATCTTTGGCTGCTGGATGGTCTGCATTCTCGAAATTCTGCAGAATCTCCAATCCCACATGGGAGGCCTGCTTCCAGAAGATTGTGTCGATTGCCTTGGCTGCCATTACCAGCTTCTCGAGGACCTGCTTCTGCTCGTCGTTCAGCAAATTTTCGTCATATGTGATTTCGGTAGGAGCAAACTTGGCCAGACGCTCCTTGATATCTGGAACGACCGAATAACCCGCGATTTCTCTCACACCGACTTCCTCAGACACTTCTTCCTCCTTGGGATTGCAGGCATAATTGAAGATAGTGGCAAACACAAACAGGATAACTGCTGAAAATGCTGTAAAATGCTTAGCTTTCATACCAATTCCTCCTAACTTTACCTGAATTATTCATAAAAACCGTTGATTCCTTCATTTACAAAAAAAATATGAATTTCATATTTATTCATACTATTCATAAACAGTTTCTGCCCTACGGGCAAGCCGATTTTCTGTTGCAAATGTAGTGAAGCAATCTCTGGCGATTGCTTCGTCGTAATACTCCTCGCAACGACAGCTTCATGGGCCGCTGCCTTGCCGCTGCGGTAATCTCAACTCGTGAATAATTCAGGTTAACCGTAAGTAATAAAAAACCTAAAAACAGCCAAAAACTCAACTGCAGGTTATAAAAGACGATTATTTAAATTCATAACCTGCCTCTATGATACAGGCTTTCGCCGCGATTCGTAAAGGTTCAATGAGAGGTGTGGGAATATCTAGATCATTCAGCGCCAGGGGCACTTCGGTGCATCCTGCTATGATGGCATCAGCTCCTCGGGCAATTAGGACCTTAGCAATGTTGACAAGTGTTTCTTTTGGAAAGCCAGAAGTAAAACCGGCTTTTATTCCTTTTGGACCGAAGATCGCGGCCATCACCTGATTCTGTTCGTCTCCCTCAGGATGGATGACTTCGATACTTTCTTTGCCGAAAGCATCATGAAAGAGCCGCGATTCAAGCGTGCCCGTGCTGGCCACAAGGCCGGCCTTTAAGATATCTGGAACCGCGTTTTTCGCCCATTTGACAGCCTCATCCAGCAGGCTTAAAAAGGGGATATCAACCTGGTTTCGGATTACCGGATAAAAATAATGGGCTGTCACACAGGGCATGACCACAAAGTCGGCCCCAGCATTCTTCAGACGCTGGAATCCATCTACGAGCAGGGATGTGGGTCTTGGCCCTTTTTCCAGGATGGCATCGGTCCTCGGCGGAATCTCCGGATTAGAATAAATGATGGTTTTGATGTGCTCCTGATCGGTATCAGCCTTGGTTTGCTTTACGATCTGCTCGTAAAAATAGGCCGTGGCCTCAGGTCCCATCCCTCCCAGGATCCCGATGGTTTTTTTCATCTCTTGGGCACCTCATCCATGATGGCCTTGACCTTGTCCAGAGGAAGAGCTTCCTGTTTTCGTCCGTCTTTTCCTTCCATGCTTGTCGCTTTGAAAAGGGAATTCAAGATGGCTTCTTCCGAAGCTTCGGCCGCGGCCAGGAACAGAGAAGACATCCGGTCTGTCCGGAGAATTTCCTTTTTGATTGTGTTCTCTCTTGTCCGGTAAGGAATCCTTATGCTCTCGGCTGCGGAGAAGGCAATACAGTAGTCTCCGCTTCCGCTTGTATAAAACCCACCTGTTCTTGGGATTCCGAGAAGAGCCCGCTCGGCCAACCGTTTCAGATTATGGCTGTCCAGAGGTGCATCAGTCGCCACAACCACCATGCAGGATCCAGCCGGATCTTTTTCCTCAACAGAACGCCTCATGTAATAATTGCCCAACTTGATGCCGACAGGATAGCCGTTGATCTGGAGGATGCCTCCGTGATTTGTCTGAACAAGAACTCCAACAGTATAACCGCCTCTTGATTCAGGAAGCTTGCGGGAAGACGTCCCGATGCCTCCCTTCCATCCGTAGGCAGATGTTCCTGTTCCTGCTCCCACACATCCTTCTTCCACAGGCCCTGAGGCAGCCTTCGTGATCGCTTCTATAACATCTTCTTTTTTGACATGCCTTCCCCGGATATCATTCAGGTATCCGTCATTTGTCTCGCCGACTACTGGATTTACGGACCCGACTGTCTCATTGCCAGATAGGGAGAGAATGTAATCGATGACAGCATCGGCGGCCGTCGGGACACTCAGCGTGTTTGTCAGGATGATCGGGGTTTCGATGTTTCCCAGTTCTTCCACTTGAGAGATGCCTGTCAGCTTCCCAAATCCATTGGCCACATAGATGGCTCCGGGGACTTTTTGCTGAAAGATGTTACCCCCATGGGCAAGGATGGCCGTGACACCGGTGCGGATGCTGTCACCCTCGATCAGTGTGACATGTCCGACTTTGACGCCAGGCACATCGGTGATGGCATTTAAAGGGCCGGGGCTGAGAATGCCGGTTTTGATTCCGAATTCCCTGAGCCGCGGACGCTGTTCATTTGTTGTCATGGCAACTCCCACTACAGATATTGCCATAAGAACCAAAAATAAATGTTTCATTTTTCCCAATTCCTTCATGATAAAAGAGAATAAAATGTTAGTGAATGTGCCTTGAAAATGCAAGCCGGGTGGATTTAGATCTTTTTCTCTTTGATCATCATAAGCAGCATCTTGAACTTCTCTGCAGCCTTGACAGCATGGGGGATGTCTGCCGGCATGATGATGAACTCACCCTCATTGAGAATGTGCGATTCGCTGCCGATTATGATCTCGGCAGTCCCGGCCAGGATCTGAACAGCTGCATCGAAAGGGGCCGTGTGCTCACTCAATGATTGGCCTTTATCGAAGGCAAAAAGTGTCAGATTTCCCGTTTCTTTTTTGATGAGCATTTTGCTGACAACAGAATCCGATGCATATTCAATGGCATCCTTGATTGCAACCGGCTGAGCTCTGTATAGAGTGTCTGTCATTTTTTTCTCCATGATCTTCATTAAGGTTTATCCGATCCATTATATCCCTAGAATTGCTTTAAGGTAAACCTTTTATACAATGTCATTCTTCAGCAATCGGTTTCTCCTTTAACTTGACTTGTATTTCTTCAAATGCCATAATTATATTAATCATATAGACATTGTAGGAATAGGGTTTTTTAGGTAGATTTATCCGACCAAACTAAAATATTTGTGATGGAGTCAAAAATGACACGAAAAGATTTTTTAAAAACCGCTTTTAGCGGCGTTTTGGGAGTACTTTTTTACGCTGGCCTTTCCAGCTGCAAAAGTCCGGCTTCACCTCAGGCACCCAATAATTCCAATCAAAAAACTTTTATTTCGACATCGAATTCTGGCCATACCCATTCCGTGAAGATCAACAGAAGTGAAATCGAAAATCCTCCCGGTGCCGGCATCACCCGCCAGACATCATTGTCTTCCGGCCACACGCACACTTTCTCCATGAGCCAGGCACAGCTTCAGAACGTAAATGGCGGAAATAAAGTTGAGATTACCGATTCAGTTTCTAGCGGGCACAGCCATAAATACACCATTGAAAAATGGTTCTGAAGCATTAAATCTATACAGAATCAAGAGATAGCGTTTGGTGGGCGGCCATCAGAAGCCCCTGAATCTTCACTCCGTAAGAACAGGCCGCTTCACAGTACCCTGTGCAGCCAGTGCATACATCTGCTTTAGTTCTCTGGAGAGCGGCATATTTCTCCATTGCCTGTTTTTCCCGGCCCTGGCTCATGAAATAATGCTGGTAGCGCATGATTGTGTTGACTGGCACGTCGTTCGGGCAGTAAGGTTCGCATTCCCCGCAGGCATGACGGCAGTACAGACCTTCGGAGAGAGATTTGTAGTCTGCCAGCATCTCTTCCTCAACTGCCCCAAGTCTCCCTCCGGAAAGGGACACATAAAACTCGAGATCTTCGTATGTGTTGATGGTCGGGCAGACGGAATGGACGTCAGGATTGCTGAGACAGAACTTGATGGCCGCGCCTCGGACTTCTTTATCTCCTGTCAATCCGTATTTTTTTGCAAATTCTCTGCCTTTTTCGGCGCGGGCTCTGTACTCGCCGAGGATCTCATCGGCCGCTTCCGTGACCCTGCCTTTTTCTCTCATCCGTTCATACATCTGGTCGAGATCAGAGTACGATCTGATAGGATCTGTCTTCATGAGGGTTGTTCCCATGTTCTTCTCATGGCAGGCCTTCAGAATTCTTTCACCTTTTTCTCTCTGGATAAAGTTATAGGTAAAAAGGACCACATCGAACCGTCCGTCATCAGCAGCTGCGAGAATGACCTGATCCATGGGATCTTTAATAAAACCAGACATCCGGTGTTCGATGCCGTGGTTGGACAGTCCTGAGAACCGGACTTTGCCTTCGGTTTTTAGCTCCCGAATTGCTTCGTGATAACCTTCGTGTGTCACCTGCCCGGTATCAGGAGTCATGTGAATCATCAGGCAGTCGATGTAGTCTGTTTGGAGCCTTTCCAGGCTTTTCAGTGCCCTGGCAATGAGCCCTTCTTTGGTGGACTTGCCTAATCTGAAGTTCAGCTTGCTTGTGATGAAGAGCTTTTTTCGGTCTCTATCCTTGATGACCTGGCCGATGGTCCGTTCCGAGTTTCCGCGGGCATAATGCTCGGCCGTGTCGATGTAGTTTACTCCCACATCCAGTGCGGCTGCAAGGAGGCCGGTATCGGTTAGGATCCCTCCGCCGAATCCGATATCCGATGCTTTGAATCCTGTGCGTCCCAGCCTTCTGTATTCCTTTATCTTGGCTTTTTCTGTCCGAGCTTTCCTGCCATTTCCACCAAAAAGTTTATTTTTTCCTGTCAGTCCTAGGCCGGCAGCCACAGATAACGACGACTGAATAAATCCCCGCCGGCTCAATCTAGAAATCTGGGTCTTTTTTTTTAGCATAATCTTGTCCTTTTAATCCTTGATTTGGAACATCAATAATATATACGCTATTATCAAGGTAGAGTTCAACCATCCTTATTTTTGACTTTCCTAATTTTAATATATAATTTGCATTCTGGATTATTCCGAGTTTACGATCAGAAGAGGACGGATATGAAAAACTTGCGAAAAATTTCACAAATCTTCTGGCTATTAATGTTTATAATCACATTAGGTGTATTAGCGGTTGCAGATCAAAAGACGGATAAAGTCGACAAGCTCTTCGAAAAATGGGATTCAACAGTATCCCCGGGAGCTTCGTTGGCCATTATTCAGGATGGAGAAATCATCTACGAACGGGGCTACGGCATGGCCAACCTGGAGCACGACATCCCCAACACGCCTGAGACAGTTTTCCGCATCGGTTCCACGTCAAAGCAGTTCACGGCGGCCTGTATCGCTATCCTTTTCCTGCAAGGAAAACTGTCGCTGGATGACGATATCCGGAAATACCTGCCAGAGCTCCCTGCTTATGACAAACCAATCACCGTGAGACACTTGATTCATCACACCAGCGGTATCCGCGATTATCTTGGGCTGGCCTATCTGTCGGGAAAATCCAATGATGACTTTTACACACCAGAAGAAACAGTGGCTATGATAGCAAGACAAAAAGGTTTGAACTTCACGCCGGGCGATGAGCATCTCTATTCCAATTCCGGCTACTTTTTGCTGGGTATCATCGTATCCCGTGTCAGCGGCAAATCTCTCGACGCTTTCGCACAGGAGCATATTTTTAAACCTCTGGGCATGAAAAGCACCCGTTATCACGACGACTACAAAAAAATCGTTAAAAAAAGAGCTGATGGGTATGCTGAAACCGAAGACGGATTCAAAATCCTCAACACAACGCTCAATCATGTGGGTGATGGAGGAGTCTTTACCACTGTCGAAGATCTTTATCTCTGGGACCAGGCCTTTTATAACCACAATCTGGGCAAAGAGCTTATGGACTTGATGCACCAGACTGGAGTGTTGAACAATGGAAAGAAACTGGAATATGCTTTCGGGCTCAATGTCGGCAAGTACAAAGGATTGAAGCTGGTTGCCCATGGAGGCGCCTTTGTAGGGTTCAGGGCCGACATGATCCGGTTTCCCGAAGAAAAATTCTCTGTTATCTGCCTTGCCAACCTGGCCAGCATAAATCCTTCCAAGCTGTGCCGGCAGATTTCGGATATCTGCCTGGCCGATAAAATCACAGAAGAAAAAGCTCCTGAGGGGGCGGCTGAGCCAATGATTCCCGTTACCCTTACACAGGACGAGCTGAAAAATAAGATTGGCAAATACACCGACGAAGAGGAAGCCTTTATTGCAGATATATCGATTAAAAACGGCAGACTCATTGTGGAGGCCAGAGGCATGTTGTTTTCCCTGATTCCCATCTCAAAGTCCAAGTTCATCTCTAAGGATGCTCCTATGGAAATCACGGTCGAGTTTTTCCCGCCAGACGGCAAAGCTATGGGTGCTAGCATGACAATCGGCGGAGACAAAAAGATTCCGCTTGCAAAAATCCCTGAGATTGCTCCTCTGACAACGCATCAGCTTAAAGCATACGCAGGCACTTATTATAACGATGAGCTTCCGGCAAGCTACATACTCGTTATTGAAAAAGGGAAACTGCTTTTCAAACACAGAAACGCGCCCGAAGAATCCCTCAAGCTCATCGACAAGGATAAATTTATATCAGGTTACGGGAAAGTGGAATTTATAAGGGGAAAACGCAAAAAACTCACAGGCTTTTATCTGGATGCCGGCCGGGTCCGCATCCAGTTCACGAAGAAATGGGATATGTAGGATATAGGATCATCAATTAATGATCCTCATTGATTGCCAATTTCTTTTCTAAACTATTTTAGATTTTTTGCGGCTTCCAAAAGATGTTTCTTGTGAAGGCTCTTCCAATCGATGCTGTCAAATGTCTTTCTATCTATTTCAAAAGAGAGCGTCGGTTTCCAACCGTAATTCCCGTATGCGTCTGTAGAAGGGCCAAAAATGGTGAGCTGGAGGTTTCCTGTGTTTTCATCGCTTTCAAAAAGCTTTTTTATTTTAGAAGTCAAATCCTCCCCAAGCTCTTCTTCGTAACACAATTTGGCGGCTCATATTCAACAGAGATGACACAACTGTCTTCGATTTTATCGGGTCTTCCAAAATTTTCCGGACCAATTTTGGGGAATTAAGAAGAGTTTCTTTTTTCTTGCATGCATCGAACAGAAAAAGATAAAAAAATGTGCTAACAACGATTATTATTACTGGAATTATTTTGATTGCCATCTTTTTCATTCCCTTCTCATCTTGAAAATAACAAAGTAAAATTTGCTAAGTCAAACAAGTGTAAACTAAATGTCTGCCGTTGTCAGAATATCTACAATTTTTTGTGGATTTATCTCTTAAGGTATCTTTTAATCTCGTCATGAGTGCCTGCCAAAATAAATTCCAAATGATCGGCTCTCCATCGAAATAGAATTCTT
Organism: uncultured Eubacteriales bacterium; assembly: GCA_964580235.1. Taxonomy (GTDB): domain Bacteria; phylum Acidobacteriota; class Aminicenantia; order Aminicenantales; family Aminicenantaceae. The sequence continues at coordinate 9,880 of CAZOJY010000066.1, forward strand.
AACTTCAATCCTTTCAGGATTTCCCAGAAGTTTTTCCTCAAATTTTTAAGTCTCATTCCGGCTGATAGATCTTGTTCCCCAGAAAGAATATCAATCAGGGCGATACATAGTTCTTTGATTTCCTGTTTCGTCTCTGGATTGAGCGACTTAACTGATCTATCAAAAGAGGTTTTAAATTCATAATTCATAAGGATTTTAGGTGCTTTTTTGCAGCACGGGAAGTTTTATAGACCTTTCCCTCTTCAGCGATTAGCTGCTCGATCTTTTTCCATTCTTTTGCTGTGTAAACAGGTTTCTCGATTATTTCACATGGAGATAGCATGACACCCCTGCCAGTGACTTTGAACATAACTGTCACCCCAGGTTTTAGCTTGAGTATTTTTCTTATTGTCGAGGGAATGGTTACTTGTCCTTTGGAAGTAACTTTCGCTGTTTCCATGTAGCTCATAGCGGTTCCTTGATACCTTGAATCCTTACATTCTTACTTTGATAATATAAATCTTGTAGGGAAGCTTGTCAAGATTGAAATCTCAGTTTTTTATTTTAGAAAAGCTTTTTCGGGTGTCATCGACTCCGGGAGTGGATAGGATTGGTGCCCTTGTTATCCCTTTGGCTTTATTAATTCTTTAAACTGAGGATAATCCTGCAGGGATTCCAAGTTCATGTCATTGTGAAGATAAGCACCATACTTCCTGCCCTGGCTAAAGGCTTCAGTTAGAAGTGTCACCGCTTGCTGTTTATCACTGAGAAGCGAGGCTATGCAGGCACGCCAGTAGGTATGTTCGCCGAATAAATAAGGACGCTCAATATTTTTCAATTCCTCAGAGATCTTTTGGGCTCTCTTCTTCTCACCTCTTCTTACGGCCAAAATACCAAGATAACCCTTATATTCTACATTGTCCGGATTCTCTGCGGCCAGCTTTTCAAATAAAATAAGAGATTCTTCCCATTTTTCGGCTAGATAGAGTGCCCGAGCAAAATTATATCTATGATTCTCGGAATCTTCTTTCTTGGATATCTGACTCCGATTCCACTCGACAGCTCGCTGAGCTATTTCTTGGTAAGCTTCCAAATGCCCGCGGGCACGAAGTTCAAGGGCAGTCTCATACATGATATCGCCTGGCGTTCCTCCTGATGACACTATAGTCAGGCTTTCTTCAATGGCCTTCTGTAAATGTCAAGGACTTTTCCCATCACTGTGGTAAGGACTTTCCCCATGCCCCCTTTACCCAGTTCTTCGATGATCTCGTATCTATTGGCAAAAGTGGTTCCTCGGGTCAACTCTTCCTTTGAGCTTCAATTGTTTGAGTGACTTCAGCCTGACCGGGTGAGGGGAGAGGAGTTGCGCATTCCTTACAAAATTTAGAATCGGAAGGATTTTCGGTCTGACATTTTGGGCATTTATTGATCATAGCTGTTTTCTTATTTTCCTAAACCCAGTCAGCAAAAGAATATCAAGGAAATAGGGGAGGAGTCAAATCAGTGGACTTTTTTTATTATTTTGTGATTAATGAGAATCTTGAATTAGTCAAATCGTCTTTATATTGAAAGCTGGCTTAACATCAAAACATAGTCTGATATGTTTTTGTTTCAGAGCTTTTGATGTGTTGACAGCCGGAGATTTTAAATTGAGAATATTGAAAACCGGTACGTTTATGGATAACTTAACTAATCCTCTTTTAAAAAAAATTTCCCCTTTTCTGATTATATTGATTTTTTCTATTACATCTCTTACATTTTCGGACCTCGCATTTCAAGAAGATGAGGATGTCCGGAGAATGTTTAGGACCTCCTTTGATTCTGCCGAGTTGTTTATAAAAAAAGGAAAGTATCAAAAAGCAATTGGAAAGTTCGAGGAAGCCTTGGGTTTGGCGGAAAAGCATGGTTATATTGAGGAAAGAATCCTGTGTTATATGCGATTGGGATTGCTTTACTGGAATACTGGAGAGTTAAAAGAATCCACAAGGCAATATAAAAAAGCGCTTTCGTTTGCGGAGACTCATGATAATAAAAAATATACGCAAGAATGTCGAAAATCAATTGAAATATATCAATATTATTCTGATGGAAAAGAATTTAGATCATCTGGAAATTATAAAAAGTCTATTGAGAGTTTTGAAAAAGCAATTGAATTATCAAAGGAAATTGGAAGTAAAGCCCATGAAGTGAAATGCTTGCGCCAGCTGAGTATAAACTATCTAGACACTAATAGTTATAAAGATTTCTTTAAGTTAAACCAGAGTGCTCTTAAACTATCTCTGGGTCTAAATAACTGGAGAGAGGAATTTAGGTGTTTAAACAATATTGGAGTTTATCAAAGAAAAGCTGGAAATTACTCTAGGGCTTTAAGTTGCTACGAGGAAGCTTTCAGAGTTGCTAGAGAAATGGACAACAAGGAAGAGAAATCTGTAATTTTAAACAATATTGGAAATATTTATAAAGATATTGGAAATTATGAAAGATCGTTTGAGTATCTGTTCCGTGCTCTGAGAATAGATAAACAGCTTGGGATTAAAACCAACATAGCGATTGATTTATTAAATATAGGAGAAATATACCGAACGAGAGGGCATCTCAGGAATAATGAAGATGATTATAAAAATGCATTAAATAGTTTTGATGAATGCTTAAAATTAATTGAAGAAAGGAAAAATATAAATATAGATTTGAACCTGATAAATATAGTTAGAGTAAGAATTCTAAACAATATCGGAACTGTTCACTTACATCTCATGAATTATGATACTGCTCTCGATATTTTTAGAAGAGGATATGACAAAGCCTTTGAAACTTATGATCTTGAAGCTATGAGTATGATTTCATGTAACATGGGAGTAGCTTATTTGGGTAAAGCAGAATATAGAAGAGCCACAAAACAATATACTAAAGCTATTATCATCGCAAAAAAAACAAAAGCAGCACATATTCTTTGGGAAGCATATTTTGGACTGGCAAAGTGTTATGAAAAAACCAACGATTTTCAAAAGGCCGTGGAAAACTATGAAAATTCGATAATCGAAATAGATAATATTAGAAGCCGTATTGTAATAGATAGCTTCAAAGCAGGATTTGTTAGGGACAAGTTATATGTCTATGAATCTTTAATAAACCTTCTTTTTAAATCAAATAAAAAACCATCGGATAACAAAGAAAGAATATTCAACATAATTGAAAAAGCTAAAGCCAGGGCATTTTTAGAAAGTGTTGGGGAATCTCAATTTAATATAAGGGAAAAATTAAGTTCTGATTTGAGGCAGAGAGAAATCGAGATTACAGATGAAATTACTACAATTCTTCATCAACTTTCAGGTTCAGGTCTTTCAGAAGAAAAAAGGAATAAAATTCTTGAAAAATATAATCAAATTGAAAATGAATACATGCTTTTGATTTCAAAAATGAGAACTGAAATACCCGAAGTTGCAAATATGATTCACCCTGAGCCATGCCATCTCGACCAGGTTCAACAACAGCTGTTAGATGAAAAAACTGCAGTGATCGAGTATTTTCTCGGAGAGAAACAATCTTATCTTTTTATAGTGAAAAAAAATGACTCATATTTGTATCTTTTGCCAACCAGAAGTGAAATCAAAAGATCAATAAAAGGTTTTATAAAGGAGGTCTCTGATCCTCCTGATGGAAATTTCAGAGGATTTCTTGCCGGTCAAAGACTTTACAAAGAGCTTCTTTTACCTATTGAAAAAATTCTCCCAAAGTCAATCGAACATCTTATTATTGTTCCAGACGGGTTTCTATATTTTTTGCCATTTGAGGCTCTCCTTCGATGTTCAAATGATCAGAGTTCGGATAGTACCTTTTTGATTGAAAAGTATAGAATTTCATATGCGCCCTCCTGCTCTTCCTTGTTGTTTTTAAGAAAAAAAGGAGGAAAAAAGAAATATTCCAAGTCTCTTCTTGCAATAGGCAATCCAAGTTATAATTTAGATGGATTTAATTTAAATGAGCATAAAAGTCCTTCTCATATATTAAAAGATATATACAATAATAAGGGATACGATTTTTCCTCTCTCCCTTATAGCAAAAGAGAAGTTAAAAAAATATCCAAATTTTTCCCAAAAGATAAACAAGATATTTATTTAGGAAAACAAGCCAGGGAAGAAATTATTAAAAGGACTTCGCTTGAAGATTATCAGATTATTCATTTTGCTTGTCACAGTCTGCTTGATGAAAGGTTCCCTTTCCGATCTGCTTTAGTGTTAGCTATCGATAATAAATCTGAAGAAGATGGTTTTTTGTTGGTTCGTGAAATTTATAATCTTAGATTATCAGCTGATATGATTGTTCTATCTGCATGCCAAACAGGTAAAGGAAAGCTCGAAAATATTGAGGGAGTTTTGGGCCTGCCACGAATATTTTTCTATTGTGGGGCTCGATCAGTTGTGTCTTCATTGTGGAGAATCAATGATAAATCCACAACAAAATTTATGTCTTATTTCTATAAATATCTCTCGGGAGGAAACAGCAAATCACAGGCTTTGCGCTTGGCAAAGATAAAAATGTTGAGAACCAAATATTCTCACCCATTCTACTGGTCTTCCTTTGTTTTATATGGAGAGAGTTCCCCACTGCAGGGGATTAAATAGAAAAAATTTCAGTATAAATTATTCAGTGATAAGAATTTCTTTCAATTGTGATTCCAATTTTCTCCCATTTGGGAAAAATGCCGATATCATCCAAAAATAGGTTTTATTTTCTTCCAATCGAGAAGAAATATCTTTTGATAATGTGAAATTATTTTCAAATATTCTGTTACTTCTCCAGATTTGATACAACGTCTCATCATAAAGTTCAAAGGTATAATATTCTGAATCTTTTATTTCTTCCCATCGAAATGATAAAGAAGATTTAGGGATGCTTTTTTTCTGAGGCAGCAAAAGACCAATCTGTGTTAGAGCTGAAGCTCGGTATTTTGAACTTTCATATTCGCTTGAAATAATAAAGATTGTGATAAATATGCACAAAACAGAAATTCCTGCTATTACAAATGCATATTTCCAAGAAAATCGCGAGGCCAAAACCTTTGTTTTTTTTGTATCAAAAAACTCTTTTGCAAGTTGATTCATCTCTCGCTCATATCTGAGAGATTTTAAGATGAATTCGAATTCATAAGCACAATGACAGCAATTTGTTATATGGTCAATGATTGCATCTTTCTTTTTTCCGGATTTTTTTGTCCGAAACAATCGAAGTAATTCTTTGGGAGAAGGACATCCCTTTCTCGAGTTTGGAATATTTTTGTTTATATTTGATATAAATATTTGACGAAGGTTGTTATTATTTAATCTCATATTCAATGCCTTTCTCTTTAAGAGTTTTTTTCAGATCAGACAATCCTCGATATAAAAGGTTTCTCGTCTTATCTCGACTCCAACAATAAAGAGAGGCGATCTCTTCAATCGTGAGGTTAAGTAAAAATAGTTTTACAACTTTGCGACGTGACTCCAAAAGAGCCCCAATTGTCTCGTTCACCATTTTTTTGAGATCTTCGTCATAGAAACTACCTGTTTCATATGAGCTCTTCCATTCAGAGATTGTTTTATGTTTCTGCCGTAGTAATAATCCTCTTTCCCGCCGCATTTTTCTGATATGATCAATAACAGAGGAATCCACGATCTTCTTTATATATGACGAATAATTAATTATCTTTTTCTCATCGCTAAGCAATTTCCAGATTTTGATCCTTACTTCTTGAAAGATGTCATCTGGATCTATTCCCTCTTTTGGTAGATTGAATTTCTGGATATTTCCCCTTATGAATCTTGTGAATTTGTTAAGAACAACATCAAATTCTTTAAGTTTATCCGCTTTTGAACTCATAACGCCTTGGTTGTCGTTTATTTATTTTAGGCAAATAAGCCTACATTATTATATAGAGCTATCAGCCCTGCGAATTTTCTCAATTTTGTGAAAATAATGTGTATTTTATCAACTACAAATTTATTTTCGCAAGTAATTTGAATACATTTCCGTTACTTGACTTATTTTTCAGCATCTAATAAGATTTCAATCGATATAAACGGACGACTAATAAACCCCCAATGTGGGAAGAAACCTTAGCAAAAACAAGCCTCGAACGTCAAGCAAAAAACTTCGATCTTCATGTCCCTTCTCTCAGAGAAAAGACCGATGTATTCCTGATCATTTTGATCATAACTGCAAGTTCAACAATAGTTATCGTTTCAATCAAATTCCGAATTTTTCATCTTTGGATTGAGTTTCTTCAAAGTAATGCTTTCATGAGAGCGGCTTTTTATCCGTTGGTAATTGCATCATTATTTATTATAGTTGGCATAATTTTCCGGACGATAATTTGGTTCCGCTATAAACCCATGATAGTAGAAGAAGGGGAGGAGATCGACTGGCCTTTTGTTTCTGTTATTATGCCGGCATTGAATGAAGAAGAATTAATTCGTGAATCCATTGATTCCATTTTTTCTTGTGACTACCCGTCTGATAGATTCGAAGTTATTTGTATCAATGATGGAAGCACGGATTTAACTCAATCCCATATGATGAATGCCAAGCATAGGTATGGCGAAAAGCTGAAAGTTATTGATTTTCGAACTAATCAGGGAAAACGAATAGCTCTCCATACCGGTATCAAAGAGTCAATTGGAGAAATTATCATCACGACTGATTCAGACAGCCGAATTGATAAAAATGCCATAAGGAACATGGTTTTGCCTCTAATAAAAGATCAAAAGACCGGCGCGGTTGCAGGCAGAGTGGAAGTTTCAAACGAGAAGGAAAATTTTTTAACAAGGATGCTTGCCATCCGCTATTCCATTTCCTTCAATTTTGGCCGGGCATATCAGAGTGTTTATGGAGCGGTCTTTTGTTGTCCCGGCGCTCTTACTGCATATAGAAAAAAAGTCCTAATCAAATTCATCCAAAAATGGGTAAATCAAAGGTTTTTAAATACCCCTTGTACTTATGGTGAAGATAGAGCTCTTACTACTGAAATTCTAAAAGCAGGCTATCAGACCCGGTTTCAATCAAATGCTGTTGTTTTTACGAAAGTTCCTTCTAGTTTCATTCAGATGAATTTGATGTATCTACGTTGGACACGAAGTTATATCAGGGAGTCTATTCTATTTGCGAAATTCATGTTTTCTGGATACAGAACTGAACAACGTTTATTACCCATCCTTGATTTCTTCTTTTTAAATTTTCTTCACCCATTTCATATCTTTTCATTGGGATTTATTATCTATTCTTTCTCTTTGCATCCTATTTTTATTTTGAGACATTTTGCAGTATTGGTAATTTTTTCTTTTTTGCTTTCCCTTTATTATCTTCGAACAAGAAAAAGCCTTACATTTTTATATGGCATTCCTTATGCGTTTATCACGGCTTTTTGCCTTTGGTGGATTGTCCCTTTTGCTGCGTTTACAATGAAAAATCAATCATGGATGACGCGTTAGGAAACCATTTCTTTTCACTGCAACTATCAGTAATCCCCCAACAAGTAGAGAAGATCCTCCATACAGTAGCCACTTCCAGAAATTGTTAGGAAATACAACTTGATCTGATTTCCCGGAAACAATGAACCCTGCCCAGTAATAAGGATGTGAAACAGCGCCTGAAGCGATCATTTCGAGCTTAGCTTTGCGTAAAGAAGAATCAATTTTTTTTGAAGCTCGAAGGTAAGAATAAAATCTCTCCATCAGTTGATACGTGGCTTGATCGTTTACTGCCCATAGACTCATCAGAACAGAAGAACTGCCCGCAAAAAAGAAGGCCCGGTTTAGTCCTTCTATTCCTTCCCCTCTTATGAACTGTCCCAGTCCTGTCTGACAAGCTGAGAGTGTGACAAGCTCCGCATTGAGTTTTAGATTATAGATTTCCCTCATTTGAACGAAACCATCTTCTGCTCTGTCATCATTTAAAGATAAAACAATGGATGAGCGCGCGGGTTTTTTATCGTCAATAAGACTATGGGTGGCAAAGTGGATAATTTTATAATCATCAAGTTTAAGACTCTTAAGCTGCCTTTCTGTGGCAGCTCCTCTTACGAAGATATCCTCTCTCTTGCGCTTAAAAAGCGAGCTTATCCGGGCTATTTCTGTTCCACTATACTTTAATCGATAAAAATTAAAGGCGTTTGAAGAATAGAAATTTTGAAAAATATCATCCCTGTTATTTTCGAATTCCATTGGTCCAAAGTCCGGGTCTCCAAAGGCGAGCATGTCAGCTCTAAATCTTGATGCATTTTTGTCTTTACGTTGGACAATCTCTCGATAGGATGAGATAGAGGAAGCATAGGAAATCTTATAATCCTCGATAAGCCAATGATCTTGATTTTGTCGTGTTATAAGAGTTTCAAATGGCAAGAAGTGAAGAATGTCATCGGGGACAAATATGATTTTCCGAATTCTTTTGTCCAAACCAGGAGGGACAAGGATTCGGAATAATTTTTTCCCTGAGTCAAAATTCCGAGAATCTTTGTCAGTGATGTCTTGAAGATGGGCAGTAACTAAATTTTGGAGTTCTGATTTCACTGGAATAGGAAATATCTTAATGTTGTTCTTTGTAATTGCGAAACCATATGAACTTTCATTCCCAATTGTATATGCGATAAATGCCGTTTTGGAATCAAGCAATTTTTTTTGGGTTTCTTTTAGAGAGATTATTTCTGGATATTTTAAGTCTGCATAATCTGGACTTTTTGAGCGGATCTCTCTTTTTAAAGTTTCTAAATCATTTTCTTTTTCTGTAAGTTCTTGATGAAGTTTATCTTTTTCTTCAAAGCTTAGTCCATGTGTCAGTAAATTATTATAAATATTTGATATGTCCTTCATTAATTCTTTTTCCCGATTTTTCAACTTAAAGTTTATTCCTAATGAGATGTCAACCTGAGCTACTTCTAAGCTGTCGAGAAAAGAACGGGCCTTTGCTCTTTCTAAATAATCAAAGGCCTCACTGTCATATCCTACTCCATTATCATTTGTGTGGAGAATAACCAACATATGGATGAGATTTTGGTAGGCTTCTATTCTCTTATCTGCCCCTAGATAGCTGGCTTTGAGTTCTTCTAATTTTATCTGAGAGCGGATGTTTTCAATAATGCGAATGGAATTTTTATAGTTTTTAAGTGCCTCGAATATTTTGTTTTGCTTTGCGTAGGCATTTCCGATCTCAAAGTATGCTTCCCAGAGAATCTGTCCCCCTTCGAGATCCTGGGCTAAATCTATTGCTTCTTGATAGTATTTAGTTGATTCCTCGTAATTGCCTTGATTGAACTGAACAATCCCCATATTGTTCAGGATCATTCCTATTGATTCAAGGTCATGGATCTCTTCTGCTTTTTTGTAAGCGATTTGAAAATATTCTAATGCTTGATAGTAGTTTTCTAAATCCGTGTGCACACTTCCAAGATTGTTAAGGACT
>CAZOJY010000067.1:0-19248 GCA_964580235.1 uncultured Eubacteriales bacterium
ATACTTACGGTTGGGTGAGGAAGCCCGGAATGGAATTCAAAAGTAATAAATATTACATAAGGGATAAATCCCTTGCCGTATCGTAGAGAGCCAGCATGTTTTCTAAGGGGACATCGGGCTGGATAGTGTTTGAAGGTGAGAGAATGAGCCCACCATTCTTTCCACAGCACGAAATTCGCTGGCGTACCTCGGATGCAACATCGCCAGGGGTTCCAAAAGGGAGAGTCCTCTGGCAGGAGATGGTTCCGTGCAGACACGTTTGGCTGCAAAATTGGCGCATGGTATGCGCCACATCCATGCATTCAGGCTGGATAGGAGTGATAGCATCGAACCCAATCTCAATCAGGTCTCCCATCACATCTAACATATTGCCATCACTGTGAAACATGAAATAGGCATCTCGTTCCTGTCGGATTTCATCCAACCAAATTTTTAATCGGATTTTGAAATATTTGCGCCACATTTGAGTAGAGAGCATCATGCGTTCCTGCATGGCGATGTCACCTGTAATCATCAGCATATCAACACCCTGTCGGAGCAGCTGTTTGGATTGTTCGATCAGGTGCTCCAGAGCTCTCTCTGCCAGTGATTCCACCAAGCGTGGCTCCAGGACCAAGTCCTTCATGTAGCGTTCGAAACCGCGCAATTCCCACGACATTTTGAAAACATTCCGCACTTCAGCGATTGTAAAATAATTATTATTCCACCGGATCATATCAGAGAGGATGCCTGTGTAACGCTCATCGAGTTTTAAAACAGGAAATTTATATTTTTCAATTTCCTCCAGCCCCGCTTCAGCTAGAGGATGATAAGAATAATGCCAGTACAATCCTGTTGCATTAGGCACTCTGCAGATACCGTATTCATCTTCGAAGCAAGCATTATCATGCATAATTCCCAAATTTTTTTTCCCCATTCCTATATCAGGGATTGGCCAGGGGGAAGGGACAGCCCGTTCTGCAAAGGAAGCACTCGGCTCCATCATGACGTAGCGGATATCCAGCCCAAGAGCCTTCATAATCTCCTCGGCATCTGTTGTCTCGAAGAAGTTTTCCAGTTTCTTCCAGACATCTTGGCGAAAGCTGCCGTCGAGGGGTGTTCGGTCAGGTTTTTGATGATGTATTGCTGCAATCACACGCTCTTTTGGCTTCATTCTCTCTCCTTAGTCATTACATCGTAGAGCCTCTCCGCTTGAAGGTCAATACAAACTTGGAAATGCATGCCAGTATTGTCAAACTTTTGACTATACAACTATGACGATTTAAATTATTATCGTAGGAAATAGAGAATGATGATTAAAATTTTTATCAATGAACAAATCCAGTCCGTTCCTGAGAATATGAGTGTGAGAAAGCTCCGAGACGAAAAAAAACCTGGGGCCGATTTGATAATTGTCAATGGGTACCCCTGTGCAGGAGAATACGTTTTAAAGGAAGGAGATAGCGTTGCTTTGATCAAAAAAGGAGAGATCCCCAGAAGTGAGGAATTGGAAGCTCTAATGATTGCCCGGCACTCGCCTGGAGTTCATGAGCGCATGAAAACGGCCATTGTCGGGGTTGCAGGCCTGGGCGGCCTTGGGTCCTCTGTATCCATAGCCCTGGCCAGAATGGGCATTGGAACGTTGATTATTGCCGACCATGATGTTGTGGAGCCAAGCAACCTGAATCGACAGCAATATTTTATTGATCAGATCGGTTTAGCGAAGATAGATGCCATGATAAAAATTTTAGCTAAAGTAAATCCTTACGTCAAAGTTGTTAGCCATAACGTCATCCTCAACAGGCAAAATATTCCCAAAATCTTCAAAACAGCCGACATAGTTGTGGAATGCTTTGATAAAGCTGAAGAAAAAACAATGATAATAGAGACGGTTGCAGAATTTATGCCAGATGTTTATGTGATCGGTGCGTCAGGGCTTGCTGGATACGGTGACAGCAACAGCATTCAGACACGAAGAATTGGCGATAAGATTTTCATGATCGGGGATATGGAGAAGGCCGCCGGCCCTGGGCAGGGATTAATGGCACCTCGGGTAGGAGTGGCAGCCCATCATCAGGCTAATCTGGTTGTGAGCTTATTGATTGATCCTATTCAGACTATCTCACAAATTCCCGATTTTATGGAATAGACCTCCTAGTCTGTTAGGGCTTTTGTAGCCTTCAGAAACAGGTCGATCTCCTCGGGCGTGTTGTAGTGACAGGCCGATAAGCGGACAGCATCCGGCCAACCAAGAGCCTCAAGTGCAACCGAGGAATAGGCATCCTTGATCCTTGCAGCCAGACGGATGCCGTGTTCCTGGTTGTACCGGGACACGGCTGTCGAAGAGTTCATTCCACTAAGTCTGAACAAAAAGATACACAGGCGATTTCTGATATCTTCAGGCATTCCACACACAGTGACATACTCTTGTTCCAAAAGCCCCTTAACTTTCTCGGATCCGTACATGGCTCGATGGAGAAGAGCCTTCATGTGGGCATGAATGGCATCTTTTGCAGCGATCATTTGATCGAGCCGATCAGTGGATTCGGTGAACCGGCTGCCGATCCAGCACAGGTAGTCAACCGTTGCTGACCAGCAGGCATACATCATGTGAGCCGGAGAGCCGAGAACCCAATTCGTGGAGGGCTTTCCAAGCAAATTCTCATGCGGCAGCTTGGCGAGCCTTTCTGAAATGTGGGCGAAGCCAATCCCTTTGACACAGTAGGCTTTATAAGGTCCGAAAGCATAAACATCGGCGCCATAATCCTCTACGTCAATCTGTCCGTGGGGAGCAAACTGCACGGCATCGATCAGAACATAAAGGTCGGGTTTGATTTTTCTCGCTTCCTGGATAATTGTCTTGACATCATTTATCGCACCGGTCTGGTTGGACCCATGCTGAAAAGCAAGGAAACAGGTGTCCTTGTCCACTTTTTCCAGAATCGCGTCCATGGGGACGGAACTTGTTTCCATGGAAAGCTTGGCAACGCGCCACTCCTTGCCCGTGCTCTGGGCAAAATAATTTGTTGCCCCAAGCACGGCGGGATGTTCGAGTTCAGTCGTAACAATATTTGTGCCCGGAATATTTTCCGCAATCGTATTTATCGCACGGAACATAGTCTGTGTTGCGCTGTGGGCCGGGATGATTTCCCCGGACTTTGCCCCGAGGAAAATCCTGACATCCTCGATACCTTTTTCAATCCATTTGGTTATATAATCAGAGGCTGGATTGAACCTGAAAAGTTCATCCGGTATCGCGGCTTCTTTTGCCAAAGTTTCCAACACAGACCGAAGCCGTAAAGATCCTCCGGAGGCTTCGAGGTAAACCCGTTGTCCGGAATAAGGATCCCAATCGGCGTATAAAAATTTTTGTCTTATCTGTGCTAGAAAATCAGAAGAGAACATTCCGTTTTCGGTTACTTCTGTCATGTGGATTCTCCTATCTGCGCTCTAGAGTTTTTTTCGAGCAACAATGATTGTTTTGAAAAAGAGCGAATTTTAAATTGCCATTTGTAGTCTATATTCTAATGAAAAAGGATCAAATTTGCAAAAATTATCATCTCTGATTGATAAATTCCTTTACTGAGTACAAAAAAGTTGATATCATCAAAAACCCATAAAAAGAGGAATCTGAAAACGATGAATAACATGCTCGACAATGTTGAAGACATTTTGCTCATGGGTCCTGGACCTTCCTGTATTCATGAAACCGTTTATGAAGCATTAAGCCGAAAAACTCTCGGTCATATGGATCCTTATTTCATCCGTATTATGGACGAGATCAAAAACCTGCTCCAGGCTGTGATGCAAACACAAAATAAGATGACCATCCCCATTTCTGGGACAGGGTCTGCAGGGATGGAAACGTGTTTCGTGAACCTAGTGGAAAAAGATGATCCGGTATTGATCTTGATCAACGGGATCTTTGGGCAACGGATGCAGGATGTGGCGACACGCTTGGGGGCCGATGTGGATTCTTTGGAATTCGAGTGGGGGACTCCTGTAATCCCGGAAAAAGTGAAAGATAAATTAAAATCGAAAAATTTCAAGATTGTTGCAGTCGTTCATGCGGAAACGTCAACGGGCGTGAGAAATCCTGTTGACGAAATCGGTGAGCTCCTTAAGGGAACGGAAACACTTTACTTGGTTGACACCGTGACCAGCCTTGGCGGAATTGAAGTGGCAACAGATTCATGGGGCATAGATGCTCTGTACAGCGGCACTCAAAAGTGCCTCTCCTGCCCCCCAGGTCTGGCTCCAGTGTCGTTTTCTGATAGAGCATTAAGTGTTATTCTGAACCGACAAAGCAAAGTCCCGAACTGGTATCTGGATGTAAGCATGCTGACAAAATATTGGGAGGGCAAAAAACGAGTCTACCATCATACGGCTCCTATCAACATGCTGTATGCTTTGTATCAAGCCCTATATCTCATTATCGAGGAAGGCCTGACTAATGTGTTTCAGCGGCACTTCGAGAACCATAAGAAACTGGTTTATGGCCTTGAGGCTTTGGGGATTCAGATGCTTGTATCGCCCAAATACCGTCTCCCGATGCTGAATTCAATCCTCATTCCAGAAGAGGCCGACGATGCTGAAGTGAGGTACAGACTTCGGCAGGAATACAAGATAGAAATCGGCCCTGGTTTGGGTCCCCTGGCAGGAAAAATCTGGCGGATTGGGTTGATGGGTCACACCGCCCGGGAGGAAAATGTTGATCGTGTTTTATCTGCATTAAAAGAGATTCTGAACAGGTAGGCGCGATTTTTGTCTGGATTATTTACAGGTTGAGATTGCAGCAGCGGTAAGGAAGCAGCTCATGAAGGTGTGGTAAACTACCCCGAATGGGCTGTAACGAAGCCGATGTTGTGAGATCGGCCTGCCCGATGGGTAAAAACGACTGATATCAATATGACAGGATTTGGATATTTCATCGCTTGATAATGGGAAGAGGTATCAGTCGTTTTTATAAATAATTCAGGTAAGGAGGTTCATTATGGCTCCTGGATATGTGGGCAAGATTCTAAAGATAAACCTGAATGATCTTTCATCCTCGGTCGAAGAGAAGGGGGATTATTTTTACAGAACTTTTATGGGAGGAAGCGCCATGGCTTCCTATTTTCTCCTGACCGAACTGGAAAAAGGGGTTGATCCTCTCGGCCCGGATAATGTTTTGGTGCTGACGACGTCTGTTTTAACCGGAGCTCCTTTGCCCGGGGCAAACCGGTTAACGATGGCAGCAAAGTCACCTCTTAGCAATGGATTTGGAGAAGCAGAGGCCGGGGGATTTTTTTCTTTTGAACTTAAAAAAGCTGGTTTTGATGCGGTCGTGATCAAAGGCAAAGCCCATCGTCCTGTGTATCTCTGGATTTCTGACAATGCCGTGGAATTCAAAGATGCTTCTCATCTTTGGGGAAATGATTCAGGCTTTGCACAAAAAACGATCCGTCAAGAATTAGGTGATGAAAAGATCATGACTCTCACCATAGGGCAGGGAGGGGAGAACCAGGTCCGCTACGCATGTGTGGTTCACGATCTCCGGCATACCTTCGGCCGTTCGGGCATGGGAGCAGTCTTAGGGTCCAAAAACATCAAGGCCATTGCTGCCAGGGGGAAAAATAATCTGGAGCTTTATGATAAGGAAAAAATAAGGGGATTGGGTTCCTATTTTGCCAAGAATATGAAAGGCCATCCCGTGTGTGAAATACTGAAATACGGAGGGACATTGGCCTGGGATATGGAAGACATGGATGCAGATGGAGTTCTCCCGACTTATAATTTCCACGGCGGCTCATTTGATAAGGTGGAGGAGGTCACATTCGAAAAGTTGAAGGAAACGGTTTTTGCAGGCCAATACACCTGCTATGCCTGTCCTGTCCGGTGCAAACCCATTTGTGAAGGAGGAAAGTTCGATATCGATCCGGATTTTGGCGGGCCTCAATACGAAACCTCTGGTGCCTTTGGTCCGAACCTGCTAATCGATGATATTGAAGTGATCGCCAAAGCCCATGAGCTATGCAACAAATACACTATTGATTCTATAGATACTGGGATGACAATTTCATTCGCCATGGAGTGTTATGAAAACGGACTTATAACCAAAGACGATACGGATGGGATTGATTTGCGCTTTGGAAACGGGAAAGCGACCCTGGAGATGGTCGAAAAGATTGCTTTCAAGCAAGGATTTGGAGCTTTGCTGGCAGAAGGAAGCTACCGCGCAGCCAAAGTCATAGGCAATGGAGCCGATCGATTTGCCTGTGTTGTTAAAAAACAGAGCTTTGCCATGCACGAGCCAAGGGGCAAAAATAATATCGGCTTCGCCTTTGCGCTTTCGCCCACAGGAGCCGACCATATCGAGGCCGCCCATGACATGCCCTTTGAAGAGGGGAGATGGGCTGTTCCCGATCTGTATCCTATCGGAATCTTGAAAGGAGTCCCTGCGCGCGGCCTCACTCCCGAAAAAGTCAGGTGGTTCGTTCTCAATCAGCACATCTACAGTCTATTGAATTCGTTGTCTCTCTGTTTTTTTACGGCAGGCCCGGCTCGGTTGTTCCGTCTGAATCATATCGTGGAAATGGTTGAGGGAGCCACAGGGTGGGAAACGAGCTTGTTTGAGCTTATGATGCTCGGGGAACGGACAACTACCTTAGCCCGGATTTTTAACACAAGAGAAGGCTTCGATAGAAAGGATGATACGCTGCCAGACAGGATTTTTGAACCTCTTGAGACCGGACCACTCACTGGAGAAAAACTGGACAGGCAAGAGTTCGAGAAGGCCCTGGATTATTACTATGAAATGATGGGATGGGATATGGCCAGCGGAGTTCCGCGTGAGGCCAAGCTCCATCACCTCAACATCGCCGATCTTTCTAAATTCTGAATAAATCGCTGTCAGAGTTTTTTGTGTTCAAATGGATAGAGGTGTGTTATTCAGAATTTGATTTCTTTATCAGAAAATTTCACTATTTCAATATTTGTGAGCGTGTCGGAACCGTCTCTCTGTGGTTGATTATCCTCGACGGTGACCGTTTCTGTGGTCTTTGTGATTTTGTAGTCAGAATAAGCCCCTGAAAACACGGCTGTATCCGTGCCATTTCCGCCATCGATCCTATCGTTGCCGCCTTTTCCTTCGAAAACATTATTCCCGGCATTTCCTGTGAGCGTGTTATCGGAATCATTTCCGTTCAGAGAAGAATCGTTGTTTCCTGTAAGAGTCACGTTGACGAGATGCTGTGATTTGTATGTGTAAGGCTCAGATTCGTCGAATGTTAGAGAAAATGTCCCCTCGAAATACTCCGGCAGCTCAGGCGTGTAGGTCAGATAAGGGGGGAAGAATTTTTGGATTAAGGCATATCCTGCCGGATCGAGTTCTTTCATTCTCTCGCGGCTGCCGGCAAAATAGCGCCCGAAATGGGAATATCCTTCTGGCACATCGTCAGGTTTTATATCTCTCCCCTCGTATTTTTTTGGTGTTACAGTCCATAAATCATAATAATTATCGATGAGAACACCGACATATTCGTTAGGGTGCTCTTGAGGTTCATCTTCTGGCCAGGCGCGCCAACCCTTCTCTGCCGCTGCGTCATTTGCCTTCCGCATTTCGGCCAGCATCGCAGGCTGGGTAATCTTGATGCCATTGTCATGCACGAGATGCCAGATTTCCTCAAAAGAGGCATCACGGGTTATGTGGTTCATGTAGTCGTCTGTTCCCTCTGCCGGACATTCGTTAGCCCGCAAATCCTGCATGCTTAGATCCGTCTCTGATCCCAGAGGACCTCGCATGGCCTCGTGAAGGTCGGGTTCGGTATTAAAAAAGACCATGGCAGTTTTTCTATCGGCCATGGCGTTGGCAATCTCAGATTTGTCGTTCCCATATTCCGATCCAGGATAGTCGGTCAAAATGAACTGGAGGACATTTCTGGCTTTTTTGATCTGGTCATCTGTCCAGCCGGCTTGAGCCAGCATATGGATTGGTTTGCCGTTTGGAGCCAGGATTTTTGTGTATTTGCTGAAAACGTCTTTATAGACAGATGGGACATTTTCCGGCAATTCTACGATGCCGTTTGATGAGGCAGAGATGTCTATTTCCGGAAATATGACAAGCTCCTCATCAGACTTTTGGCATGAGATAAATATCGTTAAACCAAGGATTAAAAAAGTGATGCCTGATTTTCTCATGTTTACTCCTTTGTTTAGAGAATTTATGGATTCTTATTAACATAAGTTATCCGACAGATCAATTAACAAGTCTCCTTTCTGTCTTGTGTCAGGCAAAAAAAAATATTAAGATTCCCGTATTAAAAATATGGAGGGAAACAATGTCACTCAAACGATTTTTGCTGGCCATTTTTGGCTTCTTCCTCTTGCTCCAAGGATTCGATGCCCTAGCTCAAGAATCTCGCAGCCGTTTTGAGCTGTTGAATCTGATCCGCAAGGAGAAGTTCGATAAAATTTTGCCTGGAGCCATGCGGGATAACAAAGTCGATATGTGGATCCATGTGATAAGACGGGGAGATCCTGATGCCTTTGCCTTGGACCTGGGCGGGACTATGGGATATTTCATCTTTACCGACCGCGGCGGAGACAGGATCGAACGGGCTCTCCTGGGAGTGAGTTTTGCTCCGGTTGCAGATCCGTCTGTCTATGATGTCTTTGGTGAAGAAAGCGATTTGTCCAAGTTTGTCGCTGAGCGCGATCCGAAACGCATCGCCGTCAATATGTCAGAATCGCTCACTCATGCGGATGGGTTGTCTCACACCGGCTACAAAAAGTTGGTCAAGCTGATCGGTGATAAATATGCGAAAAGACTTATTTCTTCAGAGAATGTGATCACGGATTTCCGGGTCAGGAGAGTGCAAACAGAAATCATCGCTTTTGCCAAGGCATGTGAGATCCAAAGGCTGATTTTGGAAACCGCATTGAAGACTATCAAACCAGGAGTCACAACCAGGGAAGAACTCGGGTGGTGGGCAAACGACCAGCTCTTGGCTCAGGGAATTGAGCCCTCTTATTTTGGCGTGGAAATGCCGGGAATACAACATTCGGAAGTTTCAGACCGTTCTGAGACACGGAAACCTGGTTACATCTTCCAGAGAGGGGATTTGATATCGTGGGACTGGGGGATCTCCTATTTGAATTTTGGTACGGATTATAAGCGCAAGGCTTACATCCTCAAAAACGGGGAGACCTCTCTTCCTCCGAGTATTCAAAAAGCTTGGGACAGGGGATTGAATGCCCGTGAGGTCATCCGGAAGACCTTTAAACCAGGGCATACGGCTGGGGAGACGCTGAAAATTGTAGTGGGTGCTCTGGAAGAAGCTGGATTCGTTTACACACCTTTTGTGGATACCCCAAAGGATCGGGAGATCGTGCAGTCGTTAGGAGATGCGGACGAATCCGGATTCTCGATCGATTGTCACTGTGTGGGCAACACAGGAAACAGTGAGATTGCTGTTGGCCCTTCCATGGCCCCATTCCGTCCCAATCGTGCTCATCTTATGGTTCAGCCTAACAATCTGATTGCTTTTGAGTTCATCGTCCATACGTGGATCCCGGAGTGGGGGACGAGATTGGCCATCAATTTTGAGGACAATGCTGTCGTGACCCCAACCGGGGTCGAAGCGCTTTATCCCCGTAACGAGAAGATGATATTGATTCGTTAAGAAAAAAGAAAAAATTACAAAAATCCCCTTTTACCTATTGAAGATCGAATAAATGATCTTATTCCCGGGATGACATGGACGCTCGTGAACATCCGTGGTCTCGAACAGATTATGTATGATATTTTCGATTTTCCGGAAGAACTAAAACAAAGGAGAAAATCCACACAATGTTATTCGCTGGTGCTGCATAGCCGCTGAAGAGGCTGGGGCACTTTGAACTTTAGAATTCGAATCTAAATGCAAGCCTCCATTGTCTCGGGCTTCTTATGCCCCAGAGATATCCGAACGGGAAATCCGATCTTGGGTCGACAGTGGTCTCATAATCCGTTTCTGTTGAACTGTTCAGGACGTTGAAAACATCCATGAGCGCACCTAATCTGATTTTTCCAATTTGAAAGAATTTTTCAAATCTTAGTTCAAGATCGTGTCTTGCGGGATAGCGATAGGACCCTCTTTCTTCTCCATATATGTATACATCGTCTGCCCAACTTACCGGATCCGGATCTATATCTCTGGGCAGCAGTACATTTGAATTATAGGGAGTTCCCGAGTTGAAATTATATGACAAACCGAGAGTGACGTCTATGACAGGAATATCAACGGCTCCGTAGATGCTCACCTGGTGAGTAGGGTCTATGGAGAGAGGGCCATAAGCATTTATCTGGTAGTTGGGATTTGAATACATGGTTGAAGAACCGAGCATCGAACCTCTGTTTTCACCCCATTCTCCCCATGCATTATCATCCGTACCCCAGGATTTGCTCCATACGTAAGAAGCACTAAGCATCCATCTGTTCGACCATCTCTTTTCAAATGTTAGTTGAAGGCCTCTGTATTTTCTTGAAGGGGAAAACTTGACTATTCCTGGAAATGCTGAGCCGTAATCTTCGCCTTCTTTCGGGTTGGTGAGATAGTATTTGTTTTCGCCGGGATTTATTCTCTCGTAAACTTGGTAGGTATTCCCGAAAACAGGGCTATCTTCATATGGGCATGTCCAGGTAGTCTTTTCCCACATCCCTGTAATATTCACTTTATCCTGGAAGTCATGATTCGTCCGGTAGATAAAGCTTGCGCCTATGGATATATCCTTCATAAGCTCTCTTTCAATACCGATCACGTACTGGTTCATGTAAGCCATTTTAATGTTCGGATCGACAGTGTATTCGTTTTCCCAGACGTCTTCCCAATCTAACACCCACTGTTCACCATAAGTTCCGGGAGGTTCTTCTTCCCATGCTTCTAAGACTGGCCCCCATATATATTCTCTAAAGCCTCCTTGTGGTTGAAGACGCATGTAGAACTGGGCCATAATTCCATGGTAGTACTTTCCGTAATGCGCTTTTATTGCGGTTGAATGGTCTCCGAAGAGATCATAGGTTAAACCGATGCGAGGTGCAATGCCTAATTTGGGAGCATAAACCGCCGAACTCTGGCTGGGAACATATCCTCTCCAGTAATTGATTCTGAGGCCTGGATTGAGCACTAGCCGGTCTGTGATCTGCCAGGAATCCTGAACAAAACCGGAAAACCTTCTCGATTTGGTGTTGCCCTCTTCTCCGTCCCATTCATCCATAATATAATTCTTCCCGCCATCACCGAGGTAATCGAGGTAATCGAGATAGTATTTTCCGCCAGGATAGAAGTATGAGATGTTGACATTGGAAAATTCGATATCGGCTCCGAACTTAAAATCGTGATCGCCGGCTATGAAATCTTCGGCATGATGGGATAAGGTTACGTTTGTCTGAATACGGAGGGCTTTCCGGTAGTATGTTACCGGATAATTTCCGGATAAAATATCGGTTGTCAGCTCGAGACGGGCTGGGGTCCCATTTTTGTCCACTTCATTTTGGCCCAAGTTGCGGAATCCTCCGATTTTCCATTCAAGAAAAGTTGTATCCGAAAACGTATGAAGATTGCTAGAATTGAAGAGAATGTTTGTGTGAGGTTCATTTGTGCTGGTCTCGGGTGGGTTTCTTGGGTCGAATCCATAATTGAATGCCTTCTGTGGCTCGATTGCCGCCCAAATTGATAATCTATCGTTTGTGCCTGCCTGCCACGTTAATTTCCCTGCTGCTCTTGCTCCCCTTCCATTTTCAACGGGTCCCGTATAATCTTCGGTGCGATCATACCACCTCTCCCAATGCGCGCTCGTAAAAAACCAGACTTTATCTTTGATTACGGGGCCGCCTAAATTGAAATTGCCATCATAGGATTCACCCCAGTTTTTTCTTATAAAATCCGGGCCTAATCCTCCCCAGTTTTCACTGTGAAAGCTTGGCAGTCTGAAATAAATGTTGGCCATACCATGAAAATCATTGCCACCTGATTTCATCACGGTGTTTACGATAGCACCGCTGTATCCGCCTTGTTCTGCAGGAGCCCCAACTCCCATGACGCTTATCTCCTCGATGGAATCATACTCCGGGCTCATTCCAATCTCGCCTGCTTCTGGATCGTTGACGGAGATTCCGTTGACCTGATAATTGTTGGAATTGCTCACAGCAGCACCAAATGCTGAATTGTCGTAAACTCCGGGTGTGAAATCCAATGCCCCTTCAACCCCTCTATTGGGAAATTTTTGGAGAAATTCTGTTTTTAATGTCGTCGTAACTGTTTGTGAATCTTTGACATCGATAATCGGAGCCTGCGCAACGACCGTCACTTCTTCTTCGAGTGAGCCGATTTCGAGGACGAATTCTACTGTCAATGTCTTTCCTGCGCTCAGGCGCAAATCAGATTGTATCTGGGGAACGAATCCTTGAAGTTTGGCTTCAACTGTATAAACACCGGGGAGAAGGGCAACAAATCTGAACTTTCCTTCTGTGTCTGTTATCCTACTTTGATTGCCACCAATTAAGTTTGGAGATGACAGTGTGACTTCAACACCGGGAAGGGCTTCATTCTCGGGAGATATAACTTTTCCTCTAATTTCGGTTGATTGAGCATGAGCAAAAAAGCAGATTAGAAGAAAACAACACAAAAAAGCCAACAAGTTTTTTTTCTTTTTCATTTGAAGCTCCTTTAAATTATTTAAAATCCCATCTGTCAAGCAATATTATGTTGATACTTCAAATATTTCCAAAATCGTAATTTATTAATTCTAATCTGTAATCCTTGCTGCCCATCGTGCCACAATTTTCAGGGATTTTCTCCGCTTCTGCTTTCCTGCCTTGTTCTTCAATTCCAAATTCAACGTATACGTTCCCTTCTTTAGAATCATGGGATACTCAATGATCATTTTGTCTTCTTTTCCTATATCATCCTCAAGGATGGAAATCGGATACTCCTTTGTTTTTGATAGAACGATGGTCTTTTCCACATCCAGCACCTCTACAGACAGCACAATCGTCGTCTCCAAACGACCCTCAACACCGGCAAACCAGATGTCTTTATAATTTATTTCTAAAGTCACGATGAGCTCATTTTTTTCATTCATATGAGTTTTCACATCAAAATCAAAGAATTCTTGTTCTGGATTGGCTGGTTTTTGTGAGACATTTAGCGCTTTGTTCATTTCCATAAGATGCACCAAATTCAGGGGCTCAAGTTTGTAATCTCCGACTCCCATGTGATCTATGAATATCACCGGAAAGTTCCCATAGTACCAAACTTCCCTAGGTGAAGGGTCTGTGGAGTAGGTATGTCTCTCTGATGGCGGGCCAAAAAGAATATAAATTCTTCCTCTGTCTTGAAGCCACCCAGGACGACCTCCATGGAACAACCTGTTGGCCTCATTGATTCTCCGGAAATACTCCTCCTTGAATTCATTTTCTTCGGTAGAAGGATCAGGATCCCGCCGGCTCCAAAATTCTTCCTGGAATTCCTTTTTTTCTGAATCCGGAAGCTCCAAGAAGATCTTCCTCTCTTCCTTTGTTACGATGTAACGGACTTTGGAGAGAAATTCCTTATATTCGGGACTCAATTTTTTTCCCAGCTGATACAAGCGGCAGCCAATGAAACTCACAAACCAAAGGGATAGGAAAACGTAAAAAATAGCTGATCTTTTTCTCATTTCCGGGCCTTTTCCAGGAGGGCATCCAATATTTCTTTTTCAACAGCAGGCATGAATTGGTAGTTCCTTTTTTTATATTCACCGAGTATTTGGAAAGCCCTCATTTTATCTCCAGTGTTTAGATAGATCGTGGCAAGATCAAAAAGAGCCTTGCTGAAATTTGGTTCTACTTCGAGAGCTTTTTCCCAGCAGTAGATAACTCCCTCCAGATTTCCTTCTTGCTTGTATGCATGCCCTAAACCATGATACGGAGCTGCATATTCGGGATCAAGCTCGATGGCTTTTTTAAAGTATTCAAAGCATCTAGAAAAGAGCAAAGAATCTTTTGATTGCAGACCATAGGAAAAGTAAGCATTGGCGAGGTTGTTGTAAAGCTCAGGCAACTTATCATCAAGGGAAAGGCCCATCTCATAGGCTTTGATCGCCGCCTCAAAATTGCTTTTTTTAAAATAGGCAATTCCGAGATTGTTCCATATGGCAGGATCATATTCCGCTTCTCTGATGCTTGATCTTTCGAAACTGCTGATGACCTTGTCATACTGTCGATCAGATAAAAGCAGCTTCATGTAATCGATGAATATTTCGTAGTTTGCAGGGAGAGCATGGAGTCCTTCTTCCAGGACAGCAATAGCCTCCTTTGCATTCCCTTTCTTTTGGTAGATAAGAGCAAGGTTTTTATATGCCAAATCTATATTTTTTTTCTCCTGAACGATTTCTTTTAAAAGTTTGATTCCCGCATCTGCTTTTCCCTCTTCATATTGCTCCATAGCCTCATCTGCCTTATTCATGTAGGGAAGGAGAATCTTTACATCATCTTGAATGTCATAATTCTTTTTTTGCGAAACTTGAGCACTTGAGATATAGCCCAAGCTTGCCAGCTTTTTCCGGGTTTCCCGATCGATTTTTTGAGAAGCATCAATTTTTGCAGATGGTGTCAAATTCTCAATGATTTTTTTGAGCTGCGCTGAGAGTTCGACTATTTTTTTTTGTTCAGCCAAGTTGTTAAGCTCATCAAAATCATGGTCAAGGTCATACAACTCAGGAATGGGGGAGCTGATGAATTTTTTCTTATCCAGAATAAAACCTTTCAGGGGTGCCCATCCCCGGCTGTAGTAGGGATATAAAGATTCGAAATAGATGGGCCTGCCTGGGAGCTGCCTCCCCTTAAAAGCTGGGAGGAGAGATCTTCCTTGGAGAAAAGATGGCTTTGCGATTCCCAGAGCATCACAGACTGTCGGGAAAATGTCGATGT
Source organism: uncultured Eubacteriales bacterium (assembly GCA_964580235.1). Lineage (GTDB taxonomy): Bacteria > Acidobacteriota > Aminicenantia > Aminicenantales > Aminicenantaceae. Next base: position 14,909 of record CAZOJY010000067.1, read on the forward strand.
GACTGACATACTGCCCGATGCGACCCGGGCCTGCGCCTGGAAGCGAAATGATAAAAGGGATCCAGGTGGAAGAGTTGTAGGCGAAGAAACCATGAGTCTTCTCACCATGCTGGCCCAATGATTCGCCGTGATCTCCCGTGAAGATGATGAGTGTCGAATCGAATAGACCGTTCTTTACCAAATGGTCAAAAAGCTTTCCCAAGGCCATATCGACGTAGGCGACTTCCCCTTCATACAGATTCCCTTTGTACTCGGTCTTGAAAGGTTCAGGCGGCTCGTACGGGGCATGCGGATCCCAACAATGGATCCAGAGAAACCAAGGGGATTTTCGATCCTCTAGCCATCCCAGGGCGTTCTTGATAACCGCCTCAGCAGTTCTCTCCAAAGAGACAAAATTTTCCGTGTGATTGTGGCTGTAATTATCATCATAAATGTCGAAACCTTGAGAAAGTCCAAACCTTGAGTCGAGAGGGTAAGCACCCACGAATGCCCCGGTTGTGTAACCATTATTCTTGAGATGCTCGGCCAAGGTTAATAATTCTTCTCTTACGATAAAATTTAGATTTTCATGAACGCCATGATAGTTGGGAGTTACCCCGAGAAGTATATTCGTATGAGATGCCAGGGTCGTGGAAGTGTTGGCAAAGGCCCTTGAAAAGAGCACACCTCTCTCCGCAAGTGCATCGATGTGCGGAGTTTTAGGCTGCTGGCTGCCATAACAGCTCAACCTGTCTGCCCTGATCGTGTCTATTGTGATGAGAAGGACATTGAGTTTGTTTTTCGCGTTCGGGATGGGATCGCCTGGAAATACAGCAGAGATAACTCCTGAGATCAAACAGATAATAACAAGAAATATCTTTTTCACAAGGAATCTCGACCTCTCTCCTTTAATGTATCCCACCTCCATGTGAATACAGAAATAGTGTAGCAGAGAGGAGAGATAGCTGCAATGGGTGGCTTTTTGTGGCGCCGCTATTTAATAAATTCTTCCAGCGTGGGTCGACTGGGAGGTGCCATAACTTTTGGAATGGTTTGTTCAAAAATCTCATATGACAAAGGGAGTTTTTCCTTTAAGTCATCAAGATTTTTGATCCCTGTCCACTCCGCCTCCGGACCATAGGGTTCAAGAAGGTCCCATGCCGTAAAAATGACCCAATAAGCGTACTCCTGGATCAGCACTCGGGTTCGTTCTTCTTCATTCACGTCTTCGTCGTACTGTTCGATGTTGTAATGCCCCGAGTCAATCGCCTCCTGCATAGCATGATATATCTTCGATGTTTTCGATATGCCCCATTGGTCGGGAAATGTGTAGTGAAGCCCAACATCGGTTACGTGATGCAGAATGTGTTCGACGACCTCGTTCACCTGGCCGGGCACACCTTCCATTATAATGTCGCATATGCTATTTTGACTTGTTGTGAGATCCCACGCCTCCTGATCCTCGGGAGAAAACTCATGATCTTCTCCCTTGAAAAGTGGGATCACTGTCCTGTATCTGTACAGGTTGCTTAGAACCTCTTGTTGCAGATAGCTGTCGATGGCCTCGTTTTGCGGGAACATCTCCTTGATGGTTCTGGCGACATTCCGCATGAAATCATCGGAGATATCGTCCCGGCCGATCAAGGTAATGCCGTAGACCGATAGTTTTTTTGTGAACGGTTTGTATTCCTCGGTCGGAACGACGTCGGTCTCCTGATACAAATCCTCGGGTGCTTCAGCCGAAGGTGTCGCCAGGACACATCCCCCAACATGAGTTTTTGCCATTTCTGTCGCTTCTGGTGCTGCTTCTGCCGGCTCAGCCTTATCTTGTTCTTCTTTTTCGGAACGACAAGAGCCCAACACAAGAACCAAACATAGGATTACACAAATAAAAAATTTCGTTTTCATTGCTTAGCCTCCTCTATTTCACACTGACTTCTTTATCTTTAAACTTAAGGACTTCGATATCCGTTAGTTCATCTTTTCCATCGCGGTCCGGAACCTTGTCGGTAACGATTGTTGTATTGTCCACATTTCTCACTTCGTATTCTGCATGATCGCCGGAAAACTCAGCCGTATCTTCGCCCAACCCGCCTGCTATAACATCATTTCCTTTGCCGCCGGTGAGAATATTGTTTCCATCGTTCCCGGTTAATCGGTTATCCTGATCATTCCCGAGAACATTTGTATTGTTCGTTCCTGTCAATATGATATTGACAAGATACTGGGATTTGAATGTGTATTCCGTGTTTTCATCTCGCACAGTGGAAAAAGTCCCTTCGAAGGAGGGATCGAGGTAGGCGTTATATGTCAGATATTTTGGCCAGAATTTTTCGACAAGATCGTAAAGAGCCGGGTCTCCTGCTTTCATCTCTTCTTTGGTGTGAAACGGGTACTCGTTCCCAAAAGATTTTCCATCGCCCTGGGGATCATGATCCCATAACCCGAAATAGATATCGAAACCCGTGATGATGTATTCATGAGGCGCTAGGCGGCCATAGTGATAGATATCAGCCTTGACCGCCGCCTTTTCAGCCTCGACTATCTCTTGATGGAAGGCAGGCAAAACGTCCTCCAATCCTTTGGCATGAACCAGGTGCATGATCTCTTCATATGAGGCATCCCGTGTAAATCTTCGCCCCGGCCGTGCTTTGTTGTGGACGTATTCATAACTTCCTTCTACGGGTGATTCCGTAGCATACAAATCCTGAATCCTCAGCTTTGAAGTCCGAAGGATAGGACGCATGGCAAAAGATTTTATCTCTGTATCCGTATATATGAGAGTGGCCTTTACATCGGCCATTCTGTTGGCAATCGCAGATTTGTCAAAACCATATTGCGTACCGGGAGCATCGGTAAGATGATATTTGAGGATCTCTCTTGCCCTTACGACCTGAAGGTCGCTCACTCCGGATTGGGCAAAGATATGGATGGGCTTGCCATTAGGGGCCATATGTTTGGTGTATTTTGAAAATAAGCCATTCAAGGTTTTACCTAGCTCTTCAGGAAGAGGAACGACTCCCAAAGGGGAGGTGGATGTGTCGATATTGTCCAATATCTCGTAATTGATATCGATTTCACCGGGCACATCATATTTGACCTCTGCCATCGCTTTCTCTATCCTGGCCCTTCTGTCATCCTGGCTGGAATTTTCCTCTTGTGTCCCACACGACAGGAATGTGAATACCATGATAATTGATAGAGCCGTGAAATATTTTCTCATTTGTGATTCCTCCTATTATCAGAATTTTGATGATATCAACTTTTTTTCCCTCGGTAAAGGAAATTATCAATCAATGGGGATAATTTTTGCACATTTGATTTTTTTTCATAAAATATAGATTACAAATTGAAGCAATGAAGCTTATTTGAAAAAGAGAAAGATGAAAGCAGGAGGTTAGAAGATGTCAAAAAACATTAAAGTGATTATTTTTATGATTATGATCAGCTCGATGATTGTCCACACGTTCGGCCGTGATGCCCATGATACATGGAAAATCACAAACATGATCCGGAGCGATAAATTCGACTATGTGCTGCCAAAGGCCATGAGAAACAACAACATCGATATGTGGATCATCATCGATAGAGGGCGTGGGACAGAGCCGCTTTTCCGGGATTTTGGTGATGCCACAAGCAACGGAAACGGAATCTTTATTTTCACAGACCGTGGAGGGGAACGGATAGAAAGAGCGGTCTTGGGCGGAGAACCTGAGCTTCTTGCAGAAAGCTGGATTTACGATATCTTTGAGGAGCCCAGGGGCTTGAGGTCGTTTGTCGCAGAGCGTGATCCGACAAGCGTCGGTGTCAATATATCGACAGCCAAGGAGCTGTATTTTCCCGAAGGCCGGCATCTTTCCGATGGCCTTTCCCACACGGATTACATCAACCTTAAAAAAGAGCTCGGCAAACCGTATGCGGCCCGCTTGGTCTCGGCGGAAAAATTAATATCGGATTTTCGTTCAGAGCGGGTTGCCGGTGAGATCGTTGAATTTTCAAAAGTTGCCAACATCACACGAGAACTCCTGGAACGGGCATTGTCAAACGATGTCATCACGCCAGGCAAAACCACTATGAACGACGTTTGTTGGTGGCTGGAAGAGCAGAGGCACACCCTGGGCTTTGAGAGCGGCTGGCATCCCACTGTGTTTCTTAGTCCTCCCGACGGAATCGAGATCAGCAACACAGATCGTCCCATTCAGCCTGGAGATGTTTTACAGATCGACTGGGGTATCGGCCGGAATAACTTTTTCACCGACATGAAGCGTTTTGCCTATGTCTTAAGGGAAGGGGAGACCGTAGTGCCAGCCGGGATCCAGAAAGCCTTTGAAAATTCCCGAAAGGTCCGGGAACTGATCAAG
>CAZOJY010000068.1:0-19100 GCA_964580235.1 uncultured Eubacteriales bacterium
CTAAAATATTCTTTTATTTCTCTAAAGAATTTTCTCAATATCGCCCTTTTTTACCGTCCGGACAAACGCATCTGCTTTGTTGCAGCCTGTTGGCGGTGGACAGCCACAGCTTCACAGGCTGCCCCGCGCATATCCATTTGTGAATAATCCAGGCTAATTACACAGTTTATTTAGCATAAAATTAACTTTCACGCAAATGATATTTCTTACCAGGGAAATATCACCTCACCGGATGTTTTAGTCGTTATTGGAAACGTTAAGTCTCAATCAAAAGCATAAGATTCATTTTTCGCTTGATTTTTATCAACACAAAATATATATTCAAGAAAATTTTTCATCTCTAAAGAAGGAGGTAGGCATGAGCGACCAAGCCTTCAAACCTTATGTCCCAGCAGAACAGTCCATGAAAGAAATCTCCTTCAAAGCTATTCTGCTGGGGATCATAATGGCTGTCATTCTGGGCGCAGCCAACGCATATCTTGGACTTCTTGTTGGAATGACCGTTGCGGCAACTTTCCCGGCTGCCGTGATAACTATGGCGGTTCTTAAAATATTCAAAGGGACCATCCTAGAAGAAAACTTCGCCCGTACGACCGGTGCGGTCGGAGAAGCCTTGGCCGCAGGAGCCATTTTCACCATCCCGGCCTTTTTGATGACCGGAGTTTGGGAAAAATTTGACCTTGTTAAATCTTCCCTCCTGATGTTGATCGGCGGCATATTGGGAGTGCTATTCATCATCCTCGTCAGACGAACCCTCGTCGAAGACGCAGAGCTTCCCTTCCCTGAAAGTGTTGCTTGTGCCGAAATGGTCAAAGCCGGACAGAAAGGCGGGTCAAACGCTGCGTATATGTTCTGGGCTATGGGATTGGGAGGACTGATCGAGTTTTTTACCAGCAACAACGGCATCCGTTTGATCAAGCCCTATATTAACAGTGTTTTTAACATTCCTGGGCTATCCAGAATTAGGTATCTCAACGAAGACAACGCACAGATTTTCCCGCCTGAAGGGACTCCCCCCGATCAAATTGCCCAAATAAAAGGCCGAATATTTGTCGAATCCCCTGCAGCAAATGCCGCTATGACTGGAGTGGGCTACATTATCGGTCCAAAGCTGGCAGCTCTGACATTTTCTGGTGGGGTACTTGGCTGGCTCTTCTTGATGCCTTTCATGCTGTTTATTTATGGAGATAACTTGGGAGATGTCGTGGCCCAGGTAACAGCACTCAATCCCGGATGGAATTGGACTGATATGGCCTCATCTGCCTACAATTCCTTGATCAAACCCATCGCTGTAGGGGCCATGCTTGTCGGGGCGTTTTTCACGCTGTTCAGGATGAGAAAAAGTTTGATCGCTGGAATAGGCCGCTCGATTACCGATGTCAAAAAGGCCCGAGGCGGAAGCGATGTAGAGACAATCCGAACAGATAAAGATCTCCCCTTTCCGACAATCGTCATTTCTATTTTGGCTCTGATAATCCCGATGGTCGTTTTGTATCAAATCTTTACGCACAATATCGGATCTGCTTTGGTTTCAGCCGTTGTTATGGTCATCATGGGCTTGTTATTTGCCGCAGTTGCTGGATATCTCGTCGGCATCATTGGCTCCTCATCCAACCCTATATCTGGCCTAACATTGACAACTCTTCTGATCGCAGCTTTGATGATGGTGCTGATGGGCCAGAGAGGAAACGAAGGAATAGCTGCTGTCTTGGGTGTTGCAGCTGTTGTTTGTTGTGTGGCTGGCGTGGCAGGAGATATGATACAAGACTGGAAAGTTGGTCATATCCTCGGCGGCACACCATGGCGCATGCAAATAGGAGGGATCATAGGTGTGGTGGCTGCCGCTTTAACGCTCACATTTTCTTTGCAGCTCTTGCACAACACGATGGGAATCGGCAGCAATGACTTGCCTGCTCCGCAAGCCGGGCTGATGGCAACCATGGCCAAAGGAATCGTTGGAGGAGAAATGGCATGGCCGCTGGTGATCGCTGGGATGCTGCTTGCAATTGTCCTTATTCTCATCGGATCACCTTCACCCATGCTCATTGCAGTGGGCATGTATCTCCCTTTCCGAGCAACAGCCTGCATTTTTTTCGGTGGTGTTATAAAGTATTACCTGGACAGGAGGGTAGGTAAGAAAAATCCTACAGGTAAAGGGAAAGAGATCGTGGAAAACATTGGTCTATTGATTGCTTCCGGATTGATCGCTGGACAGGCCCTGTTGGGAATCATAACAGCCGCTATCAAGGGATTGAATGTTAATATGCCGGAATCCTTGGATAACCCTTGGCTTGGGTTGGTTATTTTCTTTGTCCTCGGTTTCATCCTGATTTATTTCCCTTATAAAAAATTCGTATTATCAGGGGAATACGGACAGGAAAGTGAAAAAACAGAAGGTTGAGCCTCCGGTAGTCAATCTTCTCGAGCTTATTCCTGCCCAGCGCATACTGTCAGAAAAAACAAAAAACGGGCTATATGTTCTTCTCAAGCCAAAATACCGTCATCCTTTATTGGCCAAACATATCCTGCCACGTCTAAAAAGTCCGCATTACAAGATCAAACTGGACGATATCGGTTCCTTTATTTGGGGCCTTTGTGACGGGCAAAAAACCGTCATGGATATCGGCTGTCAGCTGAAAGAAAAATTCGGAGAAAAGGTTGAACCTCTATACGAACGTCTTGGGGCTTTTTTCCAGAATCTAGAAAAAAATAAATTCATCACTTTTAAAAATATCTAAAAGAAATATTTACGGAGATTCTTCCTTTTTTGCACTTTACGGAATAAGAAATTTCTTCTAGAATAATATTTTATTCTGATTTAATATCATTGAGAATAAAAAGTGTCAATAAATGGATATGCATAAATTCGAAAGAATGATATTATTATAAATAAGAGATGGCAGCGGCAGTTTTTATGAATAATTCAGGTTAGAAACATGGAAGAACAAGAGGAGTCCATCCTGGAAATTGTCACTATCGGCAATCCTGTTCTGAACCGGAAAGCTGACAGAATAACAAATGTCGGCCAACCCATTCGTGACCTTGCGCGCCGGATGATCAAAACCATGCATTCCGCTCCAGGAGTAGGTCTCGCAGCTCCTCAGGTAAACCAGAGTATCCAACTGATCACTGTCGATATTTCGGTAGGAGAAAACAACACGGATTTGATCGTTCTTGCAAATCCTGAAATCCTGCACAAAGAGGGGGAAACGGTCTTTGAAGAAGGGTGCCTTTCTGTGCCTGGGATAAACGAAAAAATCACAAGACCCTATCGCGTGGTCATAAAAGGAATCGATCTCGATGGCAAGCAAAAAATAATCGAGGCCGAAGATCTTCTGGCCAGAGTTTTTTGTCATGAGATCGACCATGTCAACGGGAAGCTATTTATCGACCATCTCTCCCCTTTGAAGAAAAGCCTTATCCGCAAAAAACTGCAAAAACAGCAGGGTAAAGATATTCGCGAATGAAGATCGTATTCTTTGGGAGTTCTGACTCTGCCGTCTATTCTCTCGAGAAAATTCTTGAGAAAAAACATCATGTAGAGCTTATTGTCACCCAACCAGATAAGCCTTCAGGAAGAGGAAAAAAATTGACCGCTTCCCCTGTCAAACACTTTGCCCAAGCACTCAACATTCCGGTATATCAACCGGCAAAAATCAGAAACGACCCCGCTGCATTGAAAAAATTTAAAGGAATCGATCCCGACATAAATGTGGTCGTGGCCTACGGACAGATTATTCCCGCTTCCCTCATCTACCTTCCAAAATATAATTCCATAAACTTGCATTTTTCCCTGTTACCGAAATACCGCGGAGCATCACCCGTACAATGGAGCATTCTGAATGGAGAGAAAAGCACAGGAGTGACCATTTTCGAATTGAATGAAAAAATGGACTCGGGAGACCTCCTCGCACAGCAAGAATTAGAAATTCTCCCGGGGGAATATGCGTATGAATTGGAGATTCGGCTGGCGGCTATCGGCGCAGAGCTTTTGTGCAAGACAATCGAACACATCGATTCCATCCCACACAGCAAACAAGACCACTCTCAAGCCACGTTTGCTCCTATGCTAAAAAAGGAAGATGGAAGAATCGAGTGGACAAAAAATGCCGTCGAAATTGACAGAAAAATCAAAGCTTTTACACCATGGCCTTCCGCTTATGCTTTCCTTGATCAAAAAAGAATAAAAATGACAAGAGGAAAAGCATATAGCGACAAATCACATGGCTTTAGCCCAGGAGAAATACTCGGGGTGGACAAAACCGGAATCCAGGTAAGCTGCGGCCAAAACAGCATCTATCTGATCGAAGAACTCCAGCCAGAAGGGAAAAAAACCATGAACGCTTATGCATTTTCTCTGGGCACAGACATCAAACCAGGCAATGAATTCTATTAACCTGAAATATTTTCAAGGCAATCTGGCTGGGTTTGGTTGAGTCGCCATCATCGTTGCCTGCTAATCCAAAATCGCAGATCCCCTCATTTCCCTGCCTTGATGTGAGGGTGGAGTTTTTGAAAGGTGAAAACAGCAGGAAAGCTGCAGACGTATTGATAAAAAGGAGCAGAATTTATTCTTCTAAGAGATAATTATAGGGATTTTTTTCCTTGCCGTTGAGTTGGACCTCGTAGTGCACATGAGGGCCTCTCGCCTTTCCTGTACTCCCGACTAAACCGATGGTCTCCCCTCTTTTTATCTGCTGGCCAGCTTTAACCAGGAATTTGCTCATATGGCAGTAGATCGTGACATAGCCGAACATATGTTTGATTTTAATGGTTTTTCCGCCGATCTTATCTGTAAAAGCCTGGATCACAGTCCCATCCGCCGTGGCATACACTGGATTTCCATAAGAAGTTGCAATATCAATTCCATGATGAAAAGCCCTTTTACCTGTAAAGGGATCATCTCTCCATCCATAAGGTGAACTCATATATCCCTTTGTCGGCCAAATCGTTGGAGTGGAGGCAAGCTTTAGGACCTGATCCTCGAAAAAGATAGTCAATGTATCCAGATTTTTTGCGATGCGATCCGCTTTCTGACTGATGTTATTTAGATTCTCTAGATCCAAAGTCTGGGGTGGACTCGTCTCCCCCAATACTTGGCTATCACCAAGCCCGCCGATTCCTGGTTCTCCTTCTAATAATTCATCCGACTTGAGACCAGCCATGACATTGAGTTTTTTCGCATAATTTTCGTAATGATCGATTGTGGTCTGCAGTTTATCCATTGTTTGCTGATACTGGGAAATAGCTGTTTTTTGTTGGACGTTTTCATCCCAGAGGGCTTTGTATTTCTGCCGTGTCACATCCATCGTAAAATAGTCGATCAAAAATACAGCCAACATCAGGAACACAAACAAACCAATCCCTGTAGCCATTTTTACAGTTTTTTCGGATAGACTAACGTTTCTTGTTTTGGCCTTATTGTGCGGGACAATAATGATGGATACGTATTTTTTGGCCATGGATGTTTACATTGAATATCATAAATGAAAAATCGTTGTCAAGGAATTTTGTTCTTTTCTTTATCCGCTCGAAACGTTTTCCTGGATCCACTGGACAATATTCTGCATCGAGGATCCGGGCAGAAACACTTCCTCTATTCCGATTTTTTTTAAGTCCGGAATATCCTTCTCTGGAATAATTCCCCCTGCGATAACATGAATATCATCGATCCCTTTTTGATCCAGAAGGCGCATAACTTGAGGGAAAAGCACATTATGAGCACCAGAAAGGATACTCAGTCCGATGACATGGACATCTTCCTGAATAGCAGCGTTCACAATTTCTTCGGGAGTCCGACGGAGGCCTGAGTAAATAACCTCAAATCCTGCATCCCGCAATGCTCTGCTTATGACTTTTGCTCCTCTATCATGACCATCTAATCCCGGTTTGGCCACCAAAATCCGTATTTTCTTTTTTGTCATCCCTGCCTCCAAAGACGGAAATCCCTGCTCGCGGCTTTAACGTTCATCAATTAGCCTGAATTATTCATGCGCGAGCTTTTCATCCATTAAAAGTCAATAGGCTCTTCATATTCACCAAATACTTTTTTTAATGTTTCGATGATTTCCCCCAAAGTTGCATAACTCTTTACACATTTTAAGATAAAGGGCATAAGATTGACCTCATCTTGGGCCGCTTTTTTTAAATCACGCAAATTGTATGATACGAGAGTTGAATTTCTTGTTTTTCTGATTTCCTTTAAACGAGACAACTGTTGCTTGGCCACTGATTCATCGATCTCCAGGAGAGGGATTGGTTCATGATCTTTTTCAAAGGCATTGACACCTACGATTATCTTTTCCTTTTTCTCGACAGCCTTTTGATGGCGATAGGCACTGTCCGTGATCTCTTTCTGGGGGAATCCCGAGTCGATGGCCTTCACCATCCCCCCCATGTCATCGATTTTGTGGATGTAATCCATGGCTTCCTCTTCCATTTCTCGAGTTAGCTTTTCCACAAAATAAGACCCGCCCAGCGGATCGATAGAGTTGGTGACACCGCTTTCATGAGCGATGATCTGCTGTGTTCTTAGTGCAATCGTAACAGCCTTTTCAGAAGGCAAAGCATAAGTTTCGTCCAGGGAATTGGTATGTAAGGATTGGGTTCCCCCCATAACCGCTGACAAGGCTTGAATGGCAACGCGGATCACATTGTTATAAGGCTGTTGGGCCATCAGAGATACGCCTGATGTTTGGGTATGAAATCTCAGCAACCAGGATCTGGGATTTTTTGCCCCAAACCGCTCCTTCATAGCATGGGCCCAAATTCTTCGAGCGGCTCTGAATTTTGCGATCTCTTCAAAAAAGTCGTTGTGGGCGTTAAAAAAGAAAGAGAGTCGTGGGGCAAACTCATCGATTTCGAGCCCCCTTTTCAATGCCCAATCAACATACTCGATCCCATCCCTTAAGGTAAACGCCAATTCTTGAACCGCTGTAGAGCCGGCCTCTCGGATATGATAGCCAGAAATCGAGATTGTGTTCCAGCGCGGAACTGAATGGGTTCCATACTCAAACGTATCTACAATTAATTTCATCGAAGGTTCAGGAGGAAAAATGAATGTTTTTTGGGCGATATACTCCTTCAGCATGTCGTTCTGGATTGTTCCTGAAACCAACTCTGAAGAAACGCCCTGCTTCTCGGCCACAGCAATATACATGGCCCAGAGGACAGCCGCCGGAGGATTGATGGTCATCGATGTGGAAATCTTATCCAATGGGATTCCTCTAAAAAGAATCTCCATGTCCGCAAGAGAATCGATGGCCACGCCGCATTTCCCGATCTCTCCCTCAGCCAAAGGATGGTCGGAGTTCATGCCCATCAAAGTCGGCAAATGGAAAGCAACACTCAGACCTGTGGTCCCATGATTCAGGAGATACTTATACCGTTGGTTTGTCTGTTCAGCCGTTCCAAAACCAGAAAATTGCCGCATGGTCCAGAGCCGTCCATGATACATGGTCGGGTGTATTCCTCTGGTAAACGGGAATTTACCGGGAAAATTCAGTTCTTTCATATAATCGAAATTATCCAGATCAAGAGGAGTATACAGTTCTTTTATCTTTTTTCCTGAAGTGGTGGTAAATGGCGTTCTTGACGGACAAGATTTATCTAAGGCTCTTTCATAATCATCTTTTTTCCACTGTTGGAATTTCTGATTTAATCTAGTCCTGGATGTATCTTTTTTTTTCAATCTCAGACCTCTTTTTTCAAATATATTTGATCTTTCCAGTTTATTGGATACTTTAAGGAACAAATATGAGCGAAATCAGAATCACTCCTCTGTGACTTTAAACACCAGGTCTCCTTCTCTCACCGAACTCTCTACCTTGAGACCGATCTGCATCCCCTCTTGAGCCAATTCGACAGGAGCATGTTCAACCTGCATGGATTGGATTTTCTGGTAAAAATCTGTGGTATGCCCTTTGATATGGATGGTGTCTCCAATGTGGACACTTCCCTTGTTGATGTCAAAAACACCAACGCCAATTTTTGAGAAAAAATGGGATATTTTTCCTATCTCTTCTTCCATTGACTCCTCCTCATTGCAAATCCCTTAAAAACTATCAAAATCGATGAATTTTCGCAAATAAATCTAGGCACAGAGTACAGATCCTCCGTTGACATTGAGCACTTCGCCGGTAATATGCCGCGCCAGGTCAGATGCAAGGAAAAGAATGGGGCCCGCGATATCTTCTGGAGGTGGAATTCTTTTCAAAGGAATGCTTTCCTCCACTTTTTGTCTGAACCCGGGCGCTCGAAAAACCTCTTCACACATATCCGTATCCACCCATCCCGGTGCCACACAATTCACCCGGATGCCGAATGGTGCCAATTCTGCAGCCAGGGATTTGGTGAAAGAAATGATCGCTCCTTTACTGGCAGCATAATGGGAATGAAGAGCCTCTCCCCTTACCCCTGCCGTAGAGGATACATTGACAATTCCGCCGCTTTTTTTCGCCTTCATTGCCGGGACCAGGGAATTGCATAGCAAAAACACAGCATCAAGATTGAGATGCATGGTTTCATGCCAGATGGCACTATCCATATTTCCGATCTCTCCGTATGTCCATATTCCAGCGTTATTCACAAGGATATCAACCTGTTTCCAGCTATTCCACAGAGTTTGCACCAATGATTCCACCTGATTCTTCTGAGAAATGTCAGCTTTTATCGCTAAACACTCCCTCCCTAATTTGCCGATCTTTTCTCTGACCTTGAAAGCCGCTTGCTCATTGTGGCGGAAATTTATGGCCACATCCGCACCTGCCCGGGCAAACAAAAAAGCGGTCGCCCTGCCAATTCCTCGGGAGCCTCCTGTAATTAAAGCTTTTTTCCCTTCCAAACTAATCATCTTTTTTTCCTTACAGCAGAGATTTTTCCTGCTGATTTCTTCAAAGCGAATAACGACGATTCTCTCTCATATTGTACGGAAACAATTTCCAAAGAGTTTTTTCTCCTCTAAGAATAATCGAGTGAGAAATCCTTCATTTCATCAAACTGCAGATATCGATAAATTTCTCTCGCTTTCGGCAACACTTTTTCTTCGATCACGGAAAAGTATTTCTCGGGACTGGGAAGCTGACCTTCCAACGCAGACACAGCAGCAAGCTCTGCAGATCCTAAATACACCCGGGCATCATCCCCCATTCGATTGTCAAAATTGCGTGTGGAGGTTGAGATGATAGTGGCTTTGGGCAACACTCGGGCCTGATTTCCCATGCATAAAGAACAGCCGGGGATTTCCAACCTTGATCCAACGCTCGTATAAATCGAATAATAACCTTCTCTCATCAATTGCGTTTTTTCCATCTTCGTGGGCGGAGTCAACCAAATTCTTGTCTTCAAGTAACCGGCCCCTTCGAATATTTTTCCTGCTGCTCGAAAATGTCCGATATTTGTCATGCACGAGCCGATGAAAATCTCATCGATTTTGTCGCCGGCCACCTCAGAGAGAAGTTTTACATCATCCGGATCATTCGGGCAGGCCACGATTGGTTCTTTGATTTCTTCCAGGTTGATCTCCATCACGGCTGCATAATCGGCATTCTCATCCCTGCGAATGAGCACAGGATTTTCCAGCCATTTCTCGCAAGCTTGAATCCGTCTCTTGAGGGTGTTAACATCTTGATATCCGTGTTCGATCAACTTTTTCATCAACGCAATGCTGCTTTTAAGGAATTTTACGACACTTTTTTCACTAAGGACACATGTCCCTCCTGCCGCTGATCTTTCCGCTGTGGCATCGGTCAATTCAAACGCCTGCTCCACAGTCAAGTCTGGCAGTCCTTCCATCTCTAATAGCCGGCCGTTGAAAATATTTCTCTTTCCTTCTTTTGCAACAGTTAGAAATCCTTGTTGGATAGCAAAATAGGGTATAGCATTTACGGCATCCCTCAATGTGATCCCGGGACCTAATTTTCCCCGAAACTTCACAAGAACAGACTCAGGCATATCCAAAGGCATAAAACCTAGAGCCCCGGCAAAGGCAACTAGACCTGAGCCCGCTGGAAAACTCAACCCAATCGGAAATCGGGTGTGAGAATCTCCTCCTGTCCCCATGGTATCTGGAATCAGCAAGCGGTTGATCCAGGAATGAATGACACCATCGCCGGGCTTCAGCACCACTCCCTTTCTCTCCGTTATGAACTCGGAGAGGGATTTATGCATTTTGACATCAGCTGGTTTGGGATAAGCGGCCGTATGGCAGAAGGATTGCATGAAAAGGCCGGACTGAAACTCCAGACAAGCCAATTCCTTGAGTTCATCAGCAGTCATCGGGCCGGTTGTGTCTTGCGAACCCACTGTGGTCATCTTAGGTTCGCAGGCAGTTCCTGGAAGAACGCCTTTTACTCTGCAGGCTTTTCCGACAATTTTCTGTGCTAAAGAATAGCCCTGATTAGGCTTGGGTTCAGGATTTTTAATCACAGCAAAGAAATCCGGTTCGCCCATGCCTAAAACTTTCCGTGCCCTAACAGTCAAGTTTCTTCCGACAATGAGAAACAACCTTCCTCCAGCTCGAAATTCATCCCTCAGCGTTATCGGGTGAATAGCAAAAGTCGCTAAAGTCTCCCCTCTCTCATTTGTGATGATACCAGATTTTGTATCGACATGGATAACATCACCATTTTTTATTTTGCTCACGTCGCACACCAATGGTAATCCGCCTGAATCCTCGACCGTGTTAAAAAAGATGGGCGCGATCAATCCGCCTATGACGACTCCTCCTCTACGTTTGTTTGGCACATAGGGGACATCTTCTCCAATATACCACAACAATGAATTCGCTGCTGACTTTCTTGAAGATCCGGTTCCAACGACATCTCCGACAAATACCACACGGCTATTCTGGCCACGGTATTGCTCGATCCGCTCTATTCCCCCCGGAAATCGCGTTTCTCCCATGGAGAGAGCATGAAGAGGTATATCGGGCCGACTCCAGGCATATTTGGCAGGAGAAAAATCATCGGTGTTTGTTTCTCCATCCACCTTAAACACCTTCAGGGTAAAGTTCTTTGGAAATTCAGGTTTGGAAAGAAACCACTCCCCCGAAGCCCATGATTGAATAACGAAAAGAGCAAATTCGTTTGATCGGGACATTTCCACTATTCTATCGAAAGCGCTATAAATAAGGATGGTATTTTTTAGAGCCTCAGCGGCTTTGGCCGCAAGCTCATTGTTATCAAGCAGTTTTATTAGAGGCTCGATGTTATAACCTCCAAACATAGTTCCCAGGAGGAAAACGGCCTGATCTTTCGAGATAGCGGGTGATTCCCGGTCCCTTTTGGCGATTTTTGTGAGCCATTCTGCTTTAACCTTGGCTGCAGGATCAACTCCGGGCGGGACCCTCTGGCTCAAAAGGTCTAATAAAAGATCCGCCTTCCCTTCTGGAGGATTTTCCAGCAATCGGCAAACAGCCGATGTTTGCTCGGAATTCAGAGGAAGCGGAGGTATGTTTTGATCTTTTCTCTCTTTTTCATGTTCGAAATAAGAATTAAGCATCGTTGTTATCTCTACATTTTTTTCAGTACTAGGGCAAGATAGATAATATATATCACCAATATAATAAATTCAAATATCTTTGGCGTTACTGCCAAAGAAAACTCCCCATGAATGCAGAACTTCTTCATGAATTATGCCGTTGCTTAAAAATGTTGATTTTCCAGTGCAAAAAGTATAATATTTTACTTCATTTTTATTAATCATATGCTGGGAGGAATTATTATGGATGATGCTGCCATCGCTAAGGCTAAAGAATATTTTGGCACGATCGTGGAAGAACAGCTGAAGCGTGTGGAGGAAATGAAAAAAGAGCAGGAGTGGATCGATTATTCTCAGCTCGAACCTATCATTATCGGCATCATCGGTGGAGACGGAATTGGCCCTTTCATCGCTGCCGAAGCCCGGAATGTCCTGGAATTTATTCTGAAGAAAGAAATTGAAAATGGAAAAGTCGAGATGCGGGATATCGAAGGTTTGACCATCGAAAACCGCGCCGCCCAAAACAAATCTATACCTGATGATGTGCTGGAAGAAATCAAGAAATGCCATGTGACACTAAAAGGGCCAACGACAACGCCGAGAAAAGGAGACCCATGGCCTAACATTGAGAGCTGCAATGTTGCGATGAGGAGGCACTTAGACCTGTTCGCCAATGTCAGGCCTGTAAAAGTTCCCGAAGAGGGGATTGACTGGATGTTTTTCCGAGAAAACACAGAGGGAGCCTACATCATGGGGAGCAAGGGCTATAATGTTACCGATGACCTTGCTTTTGATTTTAAAGTGATCACCTCTCAAGGGGCGGAAAGGATCATGCGTTTGGCCTTTGATTATGCCAGAAAAAACAATATCAACAAGGTCACCATCGTAACAAAAGCCAATGTCGTCAAGACTTCTGACGGAAAATTCTTAGACATCGGATACAAAATAGCCGAGGAATATCCGGAGGTGGAAGCAGATGACTGGTATATCGACATCATGACAGCCAAGCTTGTCGATCCAAAGCGGCGCACACAGTTCAAGGTCCTTGTCCTTCCCAACCTGTACGGTGATATCTTGACTGACGAAGCGGCTGAATTCCAGGGAGGTGTGGGAACAGCAGGGAGCGCAAACCTCGGCAAACGCTATGCAATGTTTGAAGCGATTCATGGATCTGCACCCAGGATGGTCAGGGAAGGTCGGGCAAAATACGCAGATCCTGCCAGCATGATCCGAGCTGCCGCTATGCTGGTCAGTCATATCGGTTATCCAGACAGGGCAAAAAATTTGGAAATGGCCCTGGATATTTGCGGCAACCTCGAAAAAAAGATAGTGACGACAGGCCGCGACACTGGCGCTACTGGCGCGGAATATGCAAAGTACATCATGGAGACCATGCAGGATCCAAACCTTAAGGAGCACTGGGAAGGTTACGTCCAAAGATAAGACCTATAATATACAGATTTATATGCTTAGCTCCCAGGTAATTTGGTACCGAGGGAATCCCGCAATTGGGGATTTAACAGGTCTCTTTCGAGATCGGTTTTGCTAGGTGCAAAATATAAAGAGTTATAATATAAGGAGGTTCATATGAGGAAAAAAATTGCGCTAATCGGAGGTGGACAAATTGGTCAAATCCTTGCCATGCTTGCCGCCCAGAAGGAAATGGGAGACATCGTTGTCCTCGACATCCCTGACTACGTCAATCCTACAAAAGGGAAAGCTCTTGATCTCATGGAGATGGCTCCCCACGGCAATTATGATGCCAACATCACCGGTACTTCAGACTATGCCGATATCGCTGAGGCAGATGTGTGTATCATCACGGCAGGCAAACCCAGACAAGCAGGAATGACCCGTGAAGACCTGCTCAACACGAACATCAAAATTATCGAGAAAGTCGCTCTGGGTATCAAAGAAAAGGCTCCCAACGCCTTCTGCATCGTGCTCACCAATCCCCTCGATGCGATGGTTTACTGCTTCCACAAAGTAACAGGCTTCCCAAAAAACCAGGTTATGGGAATGGCAGGCACATTGGATACAGCCCGCTACCGGGCCTTCCTTGCGATGGAATTGGGCGTGTCTGTGGCTGATATTGCAGGGACGGTTCTTGGTGGTCATGGCCCAACAATGGTGCCTCTTCCCCGTTTGACTACAATCGGGGGTGTGCCCCTGAATGAAATCGCCACACAAGAACAGATCGACAAAGTTGTCGAACGGACGCGCAAAGCTGGGACAGAAATTGTCCAGCTTTTTGGAAAAGGATCAGCCTTTTTCAGTCCTGCCTGGAGTGCAATTGTTCTCGCCGAGTCCTACCTGAAGGACAAACGTCGTGTTCTCCCCGGTGCAGCTCTCTGCGAGGGGGAGTACGGCGTCAGCGGTTTGTTTATCGGAGTCCCCTGTTTGATCAGTGCCAAAGGAGTGGAAAAGATCCTCGAGATCAAGCTCACCGACCAAGAGAATGCCATGCTTCAGAGGACATTGGAAGCAGTGCAGAAAACAGTTGCCGAGTGTAAAGCACAAGGTTTCTAATCCCTGAAGGAGAGTTGAAATCATGGCAGAACACAGAATAACAACACCCATTTCCGATGATGTCATCGAAACGCTTCGAGCAGGAGACACGGTCTTCATCACAGGATATCTTTACACCGGAAGAGATTCAGCTCACAAAAAACTTATCGATCTTATCAATGAGGGCAAAGACCTTCCTATCGAAGTGAAAGGGCAGCTCATCTATTACGTCGGCCCTACACCGGCTCGGCCGGGAAAGCCGATTGGATCTGCGGGCCCTACGACAAGTTACCGAATGGACTCATTTGCCCCGATCCTTCATCGCTTAGGAATCAAAGGGACTATCGGAAAAGGATCCAGAAATGAAGAAGTCAAGGAATCTCTGAAGAAGTATAAAGCCGTGTATCTTGCCGCGGTTGGAGGAGCTGGGGCTCTGATCTCAAAGAGCATCGAAGAGGCCGAAGTGATTGCTTATCCCGAGCTGGGTCCAGAAGCCATAAGACGTGTCAAGGTCAAAGAATTTCCTTGCATCGTGATTAATGATATGTACGGAGGAGATTTATACCAAGAGGGCAAAAAACAGTACAAAATCGAGTAGAAAAAAAAGTCCAGTATTTCTTATCTGGACCATTCACGAAGAGGAGCAATCCTTAAAGATCACATCAAGGCTCATGGCTAAATTTCATAAAAAAGGATTATTGAAATGAAAATACACGAATATCAAGCCAAACAAATACTTAGCAAATTTGGCGTTCAAATTCCCAAAGGCAAAGTTGCTTTTTCCCCAGCAGAAGTCAAAGAAATTGCAGAAGAAATTGGACCTAAGGTTGTGCTGAAAGCCCAGATCCATGCGGGGGGAAGAGGCAAGGGAGGAGGCATCAAAATCGCTAACACCCCGCTGGATGCAGAAACCTTGGCCCGCGATATGATCGGGATGACCCTTGTCACCCATCAAACAGGGCCAGAGGGAAAAACGGTGAAAAGGCTCTTGGTTGAACAAGCCCTGGACATCGAAAAAGAGCTCTACATCGGCATTGTCATCGACCGGGCAAAAGAGGCACCTGTTGTCATGGCCTCATCCGAGGGAGGAGTCGAAATCGAGAAGGTTGCTGCTGAATCACCGGATTTGATCCACAAGGAATACATCAACCCATCCACAGGACTTTTAAACTTCCAGGCAAGAAAATTGGCTTTCAAGCTCGGTCTTAAAGGCAGCACTTTGAAACAAGCAGTTAAATTCCTCAATGGACTGTATAAAGCTTTCCAAGCAACAGACGCTTCCTTAGCCGAGATCAATCCCTTGCTCGTCACAAAACAAGGAAACGTGCTGGCCCTGGATGCCAAGATGAATTTTGATGACAATGCCCTGGTTCGCCATCAGGAAATAATGGAAATGAGAGACCTGGATGAAGAAGAACCTCTCGAAGTGGAAGCTTCTAAATACAACTTGAATTACATCAAGCTGGACGGAAACGTCGGGTGCATGGTCAATGGAGCCGGTTTGGCCATGGCGACTATGGATCTCATCATGCACACGGGCGGCATGCCGGCAAACTTCCTGGATGTGGGAGGAGGTGTATCTGAAGAAGCCGTCAAGAATGCGTTTAAGATTCTTGTATCCGACCAAGACGTAAAAGCTGCGCTGATCAACATTTTTGGTGGGATTGTTCGATGCGACCTAGTTGCAAGTGGAATTGTGAAAGCAGCCAAAGAACTCGGACTCAAAATACCGATGGTCGTTAGGCTGGAAGGAACCAACGTCGAGCTGGGCAAAAAGATTCTGGATGAATCGGGCCTCAGCTTCCAATCGGCCTCAAGCATGAGAGAAGCTGCTGATAAAGTTGTTCCACTCGCAACACAAGAACAATAAAAGGAGTTAATCATGAGCATTTTAATAGATGAAACAACTCGTGTTGTCGTTCAGGGAATCACAGGAGGAGAGGGTACATTCCACACACAAAAGATGCAGGAATACGGGACAAAGGTTGTAGCAGGTGTCACTCCAGGAAAAGGCGGACAAGTTCACCTGGATGTTCCCGTGTTTAACACAGTTGCAGATGCCGTGAATAAAGAAGGAGCCAATGCTGCCGCTATCTTTGTGCCTCCTTTCTTTGCTGCAGATGCCATCATGGAATCAGCCGATTCAGGAGTGAAACTCGTTGTTTGCATTACTGAAGGCATCCCAACTTTTGACATGATAAAAGTCAAACAGTATTTAAAGGATAAATATTGCAATCTTATCGGTCCGAATACCCCAGGAGTCATATCGCCAGGAAAATGCAAGATTGGCATTATGCCCGGACACATCCACACTCCCGGCACTATTGGCATCATTTCCAGATCAGGCACATTGACCTACGAAGCCGTTCAGCAGGTATCACTTCAGGGATTCGGTCAATCCACTGCTGTTGGAATCGGAGGAGATCCTATTGTCGGACTGAAGTTTATCGAACTACTGCAGATGTTCAGGGACGATGGTGGGACCGAAGCTGTGATCCTAATCGGCGAGATCGGAGGGACAGCTGAGGAAGAAGCCGCTGAATATATCAAAAAGGAATACACCAAACCTGTCGTGAGCTTTATTGCTGGACAAACGGCCCCTCCAGGACGACGCATGGGACACGCCGGGGCGATCATCGCAGGCGGTAAAGGAACCGCGAAAGAAAAAATGGCAGCGCTGGAAAAGGCTGGTGTTTATGTCGCTGAGAATCCCGCTGAAATCGGTGCCAAAGTCAAAGAAGCTCTGGCCTGATTTCCTTTACCTTATGGACTGGCGCCCAGATCAATTGTAAAGGTGAAGTAGTCGTAGACAAACCTGGCGATTTGAGCGATAACGTCCTCCACATCCTGTGTTCTTTCTTCTGTGTCCTTGGTGAGAATGCTTATGGCCACATGCCCGAGATTATCCGGGAGGTAAATAATTCCCACATTATTGACAGTTCCACCGATCGTCCCGGTCTTATGAGCAATTTTGACCCGCTGGGGAAGATCACCTTTTAGCCTTCTCTCACCAGTCTGGCACTTCATCATCACAGAGATAATGAAATCGCAGCTTTCTGCGTCCAATATTTCTTTTTTAAAGATCATTTCCAAAAGCCTGTTTACGGCCCTGGGTGAACTTTGATCCTTGATAACCTGACTGAATTTCTCTGTGGCCTGCTCCATTGCCCCTGGATTTTTCCGCCGTTCCTTTCTCAGTCCTCGAATCACCTCATCCAATGGAAGGTTCTTGTACTTTTCATAATCCATTCCAATAGCATCCATGATCAAATGTTGACATGTGCGATCGACCGTGATTTTTTCTAAACCATAGGACCGGAGGCGATTGTTGACATTCTCAGCTCCCACCTTGGTCAACAGAATATCGGCGGCGGAATTATCGCTGATCATCATCATCAGGTTGATTAGATTTCTCACCGACAGTTTAATCCCCGGCGCATCCAACTCGCTGAGATATCCGCTTCCCAGATGCTGATCCGTCTTCTGAATGCCGATTTCATCTTCTAGTGCGAACCGTCCTTCCCTGATCTGAGCCATGACTTCCACAAACACAGGAACTTTGAAAACACTGGCCATCGGGAAATAGCTGTCGCCGTTTATAAACATCTCCTCGCCCGTCTCTATATGTTTGGCCGCCACGCCAACTTCTCCTTTAACGCCACGGATAACACCTTCGATCTGGTTTTGCAATCGTTCGATTCTTTGCGCAGGCCTCGATGGTTGTCCAGACAAAAAAAAGGGCAAGGCCATACCAAGCAAGATTGTCAAAATCCATAATCTCATTTGAAAAAAATTTCGCATAAGCTCCTCCCCGGAAAAAATAAATCAAAGATTTTCAGTTTCATGCTCTGCCATCTGAAATTTTAAAACGACCTCGATTTGTTTAGCCTCCCGCAAAAGCTGAAACGTCACTTGATCTCCCCACGTGAACTCGGCCAAATACGTTCTCAATTCGTTGATATCCCTGTGAATCCTGCCATCTACTGAAAGAACCACATCACCCTTTTCAAAGTCGGCATCTTTTGCCAGTCCATCTATCGGTTTTCTGTCAATAACCAAATTTCCAAGCCCCTCAAATTTCTTAAAATGTAGGCCAACCGATGGATAGGCAGGCCTTTCCTCTTCGGAAAGGCCCCAAACATAATCCGCAAGACTCCTGGACACCTGGACACGGCTTTGTCCATTGGGAACAACGACACAAATCACTGTTTTATAGGACAACCGGCTCTTTTTATAAGCCCTTAGATTGATTCCCAGGTTAAACAGCAGGTGACCTGAACCAGCCAGCACCACGATTTTTCCCCCTTCCTTTCTTAAGGCCACAAGAGCATATTTTGCCATCGTCTCATCCCAGGCTGTTTGCGCTCTGTAGAGTCCCTCGAAAGCCATTCCCATTCCCTTTCCTTTCATCTGGTGAGGGAGATTTGTGCCTGCAAAAATAGTGCGGATCAGAGTTCTGTGCTCATGATTGGAAAGATCAGGCTCGGGAACCATTTTCTTTTCTTCTTCCGATAGGGCATCCCACCCTCTCATTCTAACTTCTGTGATAATTGCTCTGGGGACATTAAGAGCATACAATGGAATCCCATTTTCTTTAACTACTCGGAAAATATCTCGATAAAATCCAAAATGAAAATTCCAATTCACATACCACTGGCCATCCCGAATAAACTCGTTCTCTGAAAGGATGCCAAGACTCCATTTATTCAAGGTTTCCTGCCTGGTAACAGGATACATCTCGAGGCCCACTGATATATTTCTATCTCGATCATAAAGCCCTTGGATAATCTTAGCTTGGATCCGGTGCATCGGAAGGCTGTCGTGGGATTCTCCGATATACACCATACGGCTTTTTTCCATTCCCTGAATCATCGCGGCAAAAGAGATGGATTTTCCGCTGCTTGCTGCATAAATTTTTCCTGGAGAGATTTGCATAGTTTTTTCCCTCAAGCTTTTATTGCCAATTTTAAGGCGGAGGATGTCAATCTCCTCATTAGCAAAAACCACGATCACAGCTAACACAAGAATGAATACAAAAAGGATATATTTTCTCTTCATGGTGCTTTTCTCCTTTGATCAGATACGATATCATAGCATCTCCAATCAAAAGAACA
>CAZOJY010000069.1:0-1176 GCA_964580235.1 uncultured Eubacteriales bacterium
TGCTTGATAGTAGTTTTCTAAATCCGTGTGCACACTTCCAAGATTGTTAAGGACTCTGACTTCAGTTATATTTAGTATGTCTAATTCACCTTTTTGTTGGTTTGAAGCGTTCGTTATTTTTAGGCAATCATTTAAGTACTTCAAAGCCAGATATAAATCTTCTTTGTTGCCAGAAATTAATCCTTTGTTTCGAAGTGTGTCTCCGATATTAATTAAATCGATTGCAATAAAAACTGTATTCTTCAATTCTCTATCTATTTCTAACGCTCTTGTTAAAAAATCATGAGCTTTTTCATAATTTCCAATATTTTTGTAAATATTTCCCATATTATTTAAAATATCAGATTCATCATTCTTATTATTTAGCTCGTTCGCAATTCTTAAAGCTTTGCCGAAATGATTTAGAGCCTCTGAATAGTTGTTTAAGTTTTTATGAAAAATACCAATATTATTTAGACATCTTCCTTGTTCTTTTCTATGATTTAATTCCTTTGCAATTCTTAGCGCTTTTTGATTTAAAGAATAAAACTCATGAAAATTACTCAACTTCCAATAAACCGAACTTAACTGTCGTAAACATTTTACTTCATGTTCCTTACTTTGAATTGAGCGAGCCAGATCAATTGCTTTTTGAAAACTGTCAATGGATTTTTGAGTATCATTTGACGATCGATATTTTTTTCCCAGATTATAAAGTGAATATATTTTCAGTGATTTTTGAATATATTCTTCCTGATGTTTTAAATTGTGTGATTTGGCAATCGATAATGCATTTCTATAGTGCTGTGATGATATTTTAATCTTTCCGATGTTCCAGTACATCAAGCCCAGTTTTATTAAAGCCTCACATTCTTTTTCCTTATCAGGAATTTCTTTTGCGAGTTCTAATGATTTATCAAAAACCTCTATGGCCTTTTCGAATTCACCATTGATTCGCAGTTCTTCTGCATTTTGTACGAGTTGTGAATATCGATCGGACATTGGTGTTGAAGAATAATTAAGAAAGCTATGAAACATAGGAAAAATCTGATGTGATAAAATTAACAGGAATAGAGTTACGTTGATAGATAACTTTTTTACTTTCCCAATTTTTCGAATGTAAGTTTTCATCCAATCCTTCCGGCAAAATGCATTAAGGATTGTGGCAGGGCTATTGATTTATATCAATCGCCCTTA
>CAZOJY010000069.1:1276-19029 GCA_964580235.1 uncultured Eubacteriales bacterium
ATCTTGATCTGTTTTGCGTTGCTGTTTTTAACAGCAGGGGAACTGACGACTTTTCCAATATCATAGATCGGGGTGAAATATAAGAAAGAATACAGAAAAACACCTGGAGCTCTAAGGAAATTATCGAATGAGAAGATGCCCCTGTAGGTTTCGCTTGCAAAAAGACCGGGAGCTGTTAGAGAAAAAATTGCAACAATGGACACTAGAGCAATAACTTTTGTGTAAGATCTTTTGCGCATAGCAACCTCCTTTACATGAGGCGCCTTGCTTGGAGATACATCAAAATAGGAAGGATGTTAAGAGATTGGCTTAGAATAGAAAGCTCTTTCTCATCTCATCCAAGGCGTCTATTAGAATGTAAGTAAATGATAATAAAATGTCAAGGATTTTATAAAAAAAATATTTTTTGTAACTTATTCAAAAGAAAGATATTAGAGAAAAACCACAGTATTTAGTAGTTTTTTTTTGTCCAGCTATATATCTAGTATGAAGTTTTTTATTAGAAAATGCGGCTTTTTTTATTATTATCACTTGTATTTTGCTCTGATGGATTCAAATTCAGACTTCCTTTGAACGACAGTTGATGTCCAAAAGCTCACGCAAATCGTAAGAAAGAGAGAGATGAAGAAGGGCGGTACCAGATGTCCCCAAACAAAACCGGCAATAACACCGGCTTTTGTGATTTTCTTCCAGAAAAGCGAAAGAAGAAGAATTGGACCAAAAGATGCTCCCAATCCTCCCCAGGCAAAAAGCACTAACCAGAACACGTATTCCTAAACTAATGCTCCGAACACTAGAGCCGCAATCACCAGGCATAACACATCTAAATGACTAATAAATGCCAAGTTATTTTGGGAGATGGTTTTATTTTTAGCGATAATTTCCTGAGAGCCCTGGGATCCCTACTCGCCTTCTTCTTTTAGATATGGATAAAGAGTGCTAAAATATTCGATCTCCCATTTGGCAGTTTCTGGTGCATCCGAGCCGTGGCAGGCATTTCGTTCTACGGAGAAACCATAAGTATGCCGCAGCGTTCCAGGGCTGGCCATGGCAGGATCTGTCAGTCCCATTGTTCTTCTCCAATGTGCGACGGCATCTTCTCTTTCCAGCACCATGACTATAATATCTCCCGATGACATGAAATCTGTTAGGCTTTCGTAAAAAGGCTTTTCTTTATGGATGATGTAAAATCTCATAGCTTCTTCTTTGGAGAGATGAAGCTGCTTCATTCCTGAGATTGTAAAACCTTCTTCTTCGATCCTCTGAATGATTTTACCCACGGCTTTTTTCTTAACTGCGTCGGGTTTGATGATTGCCAATGTTTTCTCTAGCATTATTGCTCCTTTATATAGTCCTGTTATCCTTTTTTGCTTTTGCCTCTAAAGCAGCCCCGATGGCCACACCAAGGCCTGCACCGATGGCGACGCCTGCACCGAGGTTGCCCATGGCTGCCCCGATCGATACACCGAGAGCCACTCCTGTTGCATTTCCAATGGCTGTGTACGTTCCGGATGGAACAAGCTTGTGTTTTTTACGCAGATGGCTCACAATTTTTTTGATTTTTTTGAAGTAATCACTAGTTGCAATCGGGGAGAGCTGAATCAAACCCCCCAGGTTATTCAAGAGAATGGTTATTTCTCCTTTGTGCTGATGGCATTCTCCACACATGGAAGAAAAATGATCCACTCGTTTGGCTACTCGTTCCACAAGTTCCAGCTTGAATTTGCGAGATTCTGCTTTGGTGAAAACCTTCTTATGCTTTTCGATCTTTTCTTTTGTGTCTTCAAGCCAATCCTTGAGCGGTGTCATTGTATTATCCGAACAACCAAAATCCTTATAGCAAAGGGAAAAAAACAAGTCAACAAACCGTAAGGGTAGAAAGAGTGATTGACTCGATAAAGCGAGCTCAGTACAATGAATTCTTATGTCAGCGGAGAAAAATTTGGAAAGCATCAAGGCGTTGGCTGCTGATCTCGAATTTTCTTTGTGTGGGGTAGCAGACATCACAGAAGTCCGGAAGGAGTTCCACCTCGACCAAGATTTTGTCTCCCGGTTTGATAGAGCGGTTTCCCTTGGAAAGCGGCTGATAGATCCTGTTATCGAAGACATAAATGACAAGCCCACACAACTTTATTTCCATCATTATCGTCAGTTGAATTTTTTCCTCGACCGCGGCGCATTCCTTCTTTCATCCTGCCTCCAGGATCGAGGATTTCATGCCCTGCCAATACCAGCCTCACAGATAATCGATTGGGACGAGCAGAAAAGCCACGTTTCTCATAAAATGATCGGACAGCTGGCTGGACTGGGTTGGCTTGGCAGGAATAATCTACTTGTCAATCCTCAGTTTGGTTCAAGATACAGGCTGGTAACGATTTTAACGGATATGCCGCTCAAGGCGGATGAGGCACTGGATCGAGGTTGTGGAAAGTGCATGGCATGCTTGGCAACATGTCCGGCTCATGCAATAAAAAAGAACGAAGAGGATTTTAATCATTGGGCCTGCTTTGATAAACTTAAAGAATTTCGGCGACAGGGAGTTGTTGGGCAGCACATCTGTGGTGTTTGTATCAAGGCCTGTAAAGGGCCTAAATAAACCCCCAATAAGTTCTATTATTTAGATTCTATTTTTTAGATTTTTCTTCTGTACGTGCAAGTTCAATCGATATTTTTGAAATAACCGTTTTGTTTTTTCCACTGTTTTTGGCTTCAAACAGCGCTTTATCTGCTAAATTTGTCAGTTCGGTCGCAGCTTTTTCATAATCCGAAGGAAAAATTCTCTTTTTCCTTCCCTTTTTAGAATTTCCATCTGCGTAATAACAGGAAGCTATCCCCATGCTCACTGTTTTGTGGATGGTTTTTTCTTTTGGCATGAAAGAGGTTTTTTCGAAAACTTTCCGTATTCTTTCTGCCACTGTCGAGGCATCTTCGGCACTCTGTCCCGGGAGTACGATGATAAATTCATCGCCCCCGAAACGTGCGGCCCAGTCATTAAAAGCAAATTCTTCACTTCCGAATTTCGAAATCCATTCGTTGTCTTTATAATTACGAATATTCTGATAGCAAACTCGAGCGATTTCTTTTAGGACTTCATCCCCCTCCAAATGATGATATTTGTCATTGTAGGCTTTGAAATCATCCATGTCTACCATAATAAGGGCAAGAGAACTCCGGAATGTCTCTGTTGCTTTCAGAACCATAGGGATCTTTTCATTGAAATATCGTCGGTTATAAAGACCTGTCAATTCATCTGTCACCAACAGGCGTTTGACTTCTTCTTGTAAATGTTTTCTCTCTGTGATGTCTTCTAAGACCGCATCATAATGACTGACCTTGCCTACATCATTTCTTATCGCCGTTGCGGTAACAGAAGCCCAAAAGGTTTTGCCATCTTTCTTTTTCATCAGAATATCTTTGTTCTGGACAAGTCCTTTTTCTTCGATTTCCTTCATGAAAAAGCCATGGTCATTCGGATTTTGGTAAAGATCTGCTGTAATGAGTTTGATAAATTTTTCTGTCTCTTTATATTCAAACATTTCCAGAACAGCCGGGTTTGCTTCGAGGATTTCTCCCTTAGGCGTGCCGCGAAAAATCCCAATCTTTATGTTCGACACAAGTTCGCGGTACTTTTCTTCAGAATGTTTTATTTTTTTTGTCAAAAGAATTTTTTGAATTATTTCTGATATAAGATTAGCAAAAATTTCCAAGGGTCTAACGGTTTCTTCTGTAGGAATCTTCCCGCTTTTTGAGTCGTCAACAGAAATCATGCCGATGATTTCACCTTTGGCATCCTTCATCGCCACAAGAAGATTGTCATCTTTGAGCCATTTATTTTCTTTTTCCGGATAGGTTTTTTCACTTGAAATGAGCGCTTTTTGGTCTAAAATACCCCTTTTGTGAGCCGGTATGTAACAGGATTGGTTTCCTATTTTAATTCCTTTCTCAAAATAGCTGAGGTATTTCACCTTCGGCATCTCGACTTTTTTCACTCGGTCAAGGTCTGATTTTTTAACTCCCTGGTGAGCGATGATCTTGCGGAAGGGAGATTCTTCAGTAAAATATGATATGAGGACCCGGCCAAAATCTGAAATCTCAGTCACGGCTTTTGTTATGTATTCAAATAGTTTTTTTTCATCTTCAATGGATAGGATCGCAGCGGAAATTTTTGAGAATCTTTCGATCTGACTGCTTACCTCTAGAATTTTTTCCTCCGCTTTTTTCTGATCTGTGACATCCATGTCCATGGCAACGGCAACTGGTTCCAGTCCTGGCTGCACGATCGGGAAGATGGAAGCCAAAATATGTTTTTTCTCATCGGAATTTTTCTTCACAGTCCATTCATAGAGGGGAGAAGGCTTATGGGTTCGTAAAACTTCCTGGATAAGTTCCAGGAATTTTGCATCTTCAGCCCCAGATGCCAATACACCTTTAAATGGTTTTCCCTTGATCTCTTCCTCTCTCAATCCCAAAAGTTTTTCCGAGTAGCGGTTCCAAAAGATTACTTCCCCTTTATCATTATATCCCTGGATGGCAACGTTCGGTGCATTATCGATAATGGCCTTGAGCTGGGTCTTTGTATTTTCGACCGCTAGATACGATTGATTAAGCTCGTTGATTGCATTTTCCTTTTCTGTGATATCTGAGGAGATTCCCAGTATGCAGGCGGGTTCATTGTTTTCCATTAACACATGCGAAGTAATTCTTATGTGGCGTTCATCCCCTTCTTTATCCAGAACTCGCAATTCAAGTGGCTCGTTGTCGCCTTTCAGAATATCCTTGAGCTTGGATTCATATGTCGACAAGTCATCCGGTTGGATAAAATCTGAAAAAGATTTTCCGATTATTTCCTCAGGAGCGTATCCGAATTGCTGAGTGACTGTGGAACTTATAAACGTGAATTTTCCGCCAGGATCCATCATAAAAATGATTTCGTTTATGTTATCTACAAGAATTTGATATGTTTCTTCTGCTTTTTTTAAGGCTTCCTCCAGACACATGAGTTCAGATACATCCTGGATGATACCCATTTCTGCGGGACGTCCGTCGAATGGAACAACAGCAGAAGAGAATTCAATATCCTTTATATTCCCGTCTTTGCGAAGGATTTTGGTTTTAAGTAATGCAGGGACTTCTTCCCCTGCTAGGCGCTGTTTGTGCCTTTGGGCCAGTATTTCTTTCCCTTTCGAGGGAAACCATTCAAAGAAACGTTTCCCTTTAAAAGCTTCAATTGGATAGCCCAGTATCTGAGAAGTGGATTTGTTTGCAGATCTGCAGATGCCGTCTTGGACGATAACCACTCCATCCTTGGTGCGTTTTGTGAGTTCGGTGAAAGTCTCTTCTGAGGCCTTTAATGCAATTTCAATTTTTTTCCGTTCTGTAATATCCCGCGCTACGCCTCTGATTGCCGCGATCCTTTTTTTTCGATCTCTAACGGTTTTTATGTGGACTTCTAGAGGGATTCTATTCCCATTGAAAGAGACAATGTCTACTTCGAAGTAGGGATTCATAATACCTTGAGCAGCATCATTGAGGATTTTATACACTTTTTCTTGATATTCCGGTGCAACCAGACTTTGTAGCTCTTTTTCTAAAAAGGAAGAAGTGGGGTGCCCGGTAATCCTCTGGAAAGCCTGATTGAGGAGAATAAATTTTCCTTTAAGGTCGACAATGAAAAATATCTCCGGAGCATTTTCAACAAGCGTCCGGTAATTTTCTTCTAAATCGCTCAGATCAGGCCTTGGTATATAATCCATAGAAGAGCTTGCTTCTGGGTCATATTGGAATTCTTCGTGGCTGGACATGTTTTTCTATCTCTGTCAAAAAAATAAAGTCTTAACGCCTGATAGAATAAGAGAAAGGTGGAATTTAGTAAATCGCCTAAGGAGATGAAATCAGGGAGGATTTTGTCAGGAGGTTTTTCACCGTTGGCGATGAGAATACTCACCACATGCAGCTAACCCTGTTATAGATTGTTATTTCTTGCAAGGAATCCAAATTTCCCCCTTTTGTCTAGTAGGAGGGGCTTCAGGAGTCCCCGCTTCCAGGAATGTCACTAGGACCGGGCCTGCCTTGTCATAGCCTTTACTTTCCATCCACTGGAATATATCAGTTATAACTTCCCCCATTTCCTGATAGGAACCTGAGTGCATGGCCGAAGCCACAAGGGGATGCTTCCAGACTTTTCTTTCCAGTTTTGTTTTTATTTCCTCACGAGCTTGGATGAATGTCTGCTCTGCGATCGGAAATCCGATTTCCCATTCTAGGTCCATCTCCGCAGGATCGTTTGGGCCAGGCACTGTATGAAAAATGCCAATCATCGGCCCCTGGGGGTGGACGTTCAGACTTTTTATGGTTGTGATGAGATCTGTAATTACATCCTCTATCTCTGAGAAAGGACCCTTGTGCCGCAAACTGACGTAAACAAAAGGCTCAATTTCTTTTAATTCCACATCTGTCTTTGCAGAACTTTTGCCCAGGCCAATTAAATCCTGAGTTGCAGAAAATACTAAAAAAAGAACTGTGATGAAAAGGACAGCTTTTTTCACTCCGGGCCTCCTTCTATTGCTCAATCTTCTCATCCCTATTTAGTCGTACGGGAAAATAATAATCCAGGTTAATTTGCAGGTCAATTAAAATCTTGTTGCAATTTAACATTTTCAAGGACACAATATTTAGCTCGGACATATAAGGACGATGAATAGTATAAGACGCAAAGAAAAAGCAATCAAAGATAAACGTGAAATTATTAATATTCTCAAAAACACCAAATATATCACTATTGCGATGTGCAGAAACAATGATCCTTATCTAGTCACGTTGAGTCATGGATACGATAGAAAAGGAAATTGTATCTATTTCCACTGTGCGAAGAAGGGGAAAAAGATCGATATTTTAAAGGAACACAATAAAGTCTGGGGGCAGGCTTTGATCGATAGGGGATATGTCCAGGGAGCATGTGACCATCTGTATGCAACGGCTCAGTTTATGGGCAGGGTCACGTTTGTTGAAAACATTGAGAGAAAAAGACATGCTCTTGAAGTCATGATGAAAGATCTCGAGGATGATCCTAAAAAATTGATGGATACACAACTGACTGATAAATCCATTAAGGATGTTCAGATCGGCAGAATAGACATTGAATACATGAGCGGCAAAAAATCCGAACAAGTCATCATTGTTAATTGTTCGGATAAAGATAATACCACCACCCGGGCTGATTCTTGAGCCATCTGTCGAACCATGCCATAATGGTTCTTGTCCAAATTTTCCTTTTAGTATAGGTCATGATGTGGTGGCCTTGGTCGAGGATTTGGATATATTCGACCTCTCTCCCTAAAATCTTCAGTGCTGTGAACAGCTGTGTGCTTTCGCCTGGCGGAACATTGGTGTCTTTCGAACCATGAAGGAGGAGCATGGGCGTTGTGATTTTATCGGCGTTGAACAATGCGCTCTGATTGATGAATATATCTTTGCGATTCCATGGATAACTGTTGGCTGCCGCATAAGCAGAGTATTCATATCCGTAGTAACCCTCGCCCCAATAACTGGAAATGGAACTGATCCCCGCATGAGTCACAGCGGCAGAAAAGAGGTTGGTTCGGGTCTGGATGATCATGGTGATAAATCCGCCGTATGAAGCCCCGATACATCCTATTCTCGTTGGATCGATGAATGAATGTTCGGATAAAAATTTATTGACTCCATCGATAATTTCATCTGCGACGATGAAGCCCCAATCATTGACATGAAGGGCAGAAAATTCCTGTCCGTACCCAATGGCACCGCTGGGTTGGATCACATAGACAATGTACCCTTGTGCAGCCCAGAGATTCTTTGGATAACGCCCTCCAAACTCTCTGGAAACTGGTGTGGTCCCGCCATAGTAGTTCACAATACAGGGGTACTTTTTTTTGGGATCGAAATCAGGAGGATAGTAGATTCTTCCATCAATCAAATGGCTCTTCTGATTCTTAAACGTCCAACGCTCAACCTTCCCGAATGTGACGTTTGAAAATTCTTCTTCTGCTGGATCATGCAGCAAATGAGATTTTTTATTTTTTAGATTTAGAATATAGGCCTTGGGCGGATTTGAAACACTCGATCCAATGAATGCTGCCATCTGTTTATCTTTAGACAGAGCGAACTGCTCGATGGTTTCAACACCACAGGGGAGAAAGAGATATTTTTTCTTTTCAATATCATATCTATACAGGCGGCGGTAGGAATGATCTGTCGTGAGAAAATAGATGGCATCTTCTGCATGGTTCCAGAAGGCGTCTTGGATCGAAGGATCGAATTCTTTTGAGATTGGCTCCGCTTGTTTTTTCTCAGGATCAAAAAGATAAGCCTGGATATCGAATTCATTGGGAATTAAATCTTCGGAAATGTTTTTTCCCGCCTCATCAAATGTGGAAGGACCTCCCAGAATAAGGATCTTGCTGCCATCCGGGCTCCACTGAGCTTGATTGAACCATCTCCCTTCCCAAAGCAGCTGATTTTTAAGAGTCCCCAAATCGAGATAATAGAGTTCGGTTTTTACAAAAGGTCTTTGTGTATAATCAATCAGTGCACGGGTGTAGAGTATCTTTTTTCCATTCGGACTGATGCTGTTGAGTGAGGTCGAGAATTTGCCTGCTGTGAGTCTCTGACGAACGCCATCTTGTATACTGATCTTGTATAGATGAGAAATATTCCGCGCCCAGGGTTTTCTGTCATCAAGATTTCTCAAGCGTTTTACCCCGGGTCTATCTTTTTCCCCTTTCTCGGAGATGGAATATACGATACAACTTCCGTCAGAAATCCAGGTATGGCTCCCCAAATCTTTGATATTTCTGAGCAGAGGTGTGGAAGTTCCCTTTTCTAAGTCGACAATCCAGAGAGTTCCTCCAGAATTATTCTGGGTTGTATATGAAAATTTTTTCCCTGCAGGGGCCCAATTGACCGTGGAAAGAGATGTCCCTCCTCGATAGGTCTGAAGCAGCCTGTTCTCTGAGATGTCATACATCTCTACCCAGGTTTCAGAATCGTCACTTGGAGGGAGGGTTTTGCGAATGGAAACGGCAGCCAAATCACCATCAGGAGAGATCGAGATGCCTGTGACAGCCGGCGCATCCAGAAGATGGGATAGCGTCATGTGTTGATCAGAAGAAAGAGTAAGAGTCGGGGAAGGGGATAAATACTTTTCATCAATCCTAACTGTTCCTTTTACTGTCCAGCCGGCGTTGGAACTGGGATCATAAACCGATTTCAGGATAAGGGTGTGTTTTCCGGTCTCCAAACTCAGATCAACCGAAACTTTTTTTTCGTTGGCTGCGCTTTCGTTCTCATGGTTCTTTTTGTTTTTCGATTGTTTGGCACAGATTCGTCCGTCTACACACAGTTGGAATACTTGAGGACTTTGAATGGTGACCCGTGCTCTTGTCCATTGTTTCACTTCCAAATAAGTCCCGAAATAGGCAATCGTAGGATGAACTTCATCACCGAGAAGCGAAATGCCGTTTTTTCCAGATTGAATTTTTCTCCACCGGGAAAGAGTTCCATCATGCCACCGGAGAGCATTTCCGGCTTTCGGCTTGAGTTTGGATTTATCGACTTGATGGAAATTGATAAGGTTTTCGATAAGCTGTTCTTTTTTATATTCTTCTAGAAGAGCAGGTAGGGGATTGAGGAATGGTCCGAGAAGCAGCCAATCGGTAATGACAAATTCTTTTATTTTTTGATTTTCCTGAAACGCGGCCGGATTTGTGGGAAGGATCAGGAACAGCAAAAGGAAGATTGCAAAAATGACAGACCCGAAAGTTTTTCTCATTGTTTATTCTGTATTTATTTTTTATTTTTGACGTATTTATCAAACCATTCAAACATCTCTGCAAGCACGTGGAGGACGGACTCTCGTGCTCTATAGCTGTGGCTTTCATTGGGAAGCATAACCAGGCGTGCGGTAGCTCCAAAACCCTTTAAGGCATGAAAAAGCCTTCGGGATTGGATCGGAAAAGTTCCGGAGTTGTTGTCTGCTTCACCGTGAATGAGCAGGATGGGTTCATTGATCTTGTCGGCGTGCATGAACGGAGAGACCTTGAAATAAATTTCTGGTGCCTGCCAGAGTGTCCTCCGTTCGCTCTGAAAGCCAAAC
Source organism: uncultured Eubacteriales bacterium (assembly GCA_964580235.1). Taxonomy (GTDB): domain Bacteria; phylum Acidobacteriota; class Aminicenantia; order Aminicenantales; family Aminicenantaceae. Next base: position 11,409 of record CAZOJY010000069.1, read on the forward strand.
GGTGTTAATGTTCTGTTGTAAGCGCCACTGCGGGCGATTCCGGCTGCTAAGAGATCGCAGTGTGCCAGCAGGTTGGCCGTCATGAAAGCACCGTAGCTGTGACCGCCCACACCGACGCGCTTGGGATCGATCACCCCCATGGAATCCAGTTTATCGATGGCAGCTTTGAGGCTGGAGACGATCTGTTCGACAAAAGTATCGTTCATGGTTTTGGGATCACCGATAACAGGCATTTGGGCTCCGTCAAGGAGTACATACCCTTGGGTCAAGAAGAAAAGCTGAGATATTCCCCTGAAAAAAGTGAATCGGTTTGCTGAACCTCTGATCTGCCCGGCTACCCTCCGGTCCTGGTATTCGCGGGGATAAGCCCAGATGACACAAGGCAATCTCTCTCCTTCTTTGTAGTCTGGAGGCAGGTAAAGAGTTCCGGAAAGCTCCACGCCATCTTCCCTCGTGTACTTGATGAGCTGTTTTTTCAATCCGGTTAACTGAGGAGCGGGATCTTTGAAGCTGGTCAGAGCCTGTTTTTTTTTGTTCTTCAGGTTATAGAGATAATAATTGGGAGGTTCAGCCTTGGATTCATAACGGGTGATGATTTGATTCCTGGATTTTCCGACAAAGTCCACAAAGGACTCATAGCTTCCCTCGCTGCAATGGAACAGCCTTTTCTTTTCCAGCGTCTGGATGTTCATCGTGTCGAGGAAGGGCATGTCTCCTTTAGGAGACGCACCGCTTCCGGAGAGATAAATCCAGTTTTTTTCCTGGATGATGACACGTTCTCCGTAGGGTGTGGTTATGGATATAGGACGCCCTGGGTCGTTATAACGATCTTGAGAACTTATATCGATGATTTTTTTTGGAGCCTGGCTCGGGTCGTCGACATTCACAAGTGAAGTGGTCCTCCATCTTCTTTTCCATTCTCGTTCCGAGAGCAAAGCCAAGCCTTCTTGCTGCAGCCAGGAGATACCGGCATAGCGTTCCTTGGTTTTCATCAATTCTATGGACTCGCCCGTGAACGGAGCCGACAGAGTCATCAACTTGTCCCTGTATGAGGCCTCTTTTTCAGGATTCCCATCGTCCAGGGCCTCGACCCATACGAGAGTGGCTGGTTTAAGCGGTCTCCATTCTAATGACCTCGGTCCTGTGGGAACCCCTCCGATAGGAACTTCGTCTTCTAATGGAAGGTCAGCGAAGAAATGGACAAGGTTGCCGTCTCTGTCCCATATTTCATCACTGTGTGGGAAGGAGTAGTAGGGAACGCTGAAGGAGTAGGGCTCTTTGACTCTGTAGACCAGAAGCAGTTTTCCGTCTGGTGATGGGTCGGCATAGAGATAATCTCCGGGCCCTCCAATTTTTCGGCTCTTTCCAGATGTTATGTCTATTTCGTAAATCTGAGAAGTGGCATAATATTTAAACAATTTTGCGTCATAAGGAGTCTGAAGGAGGTCCTGATAGGTCCTGACTGTCGCGAAACGTCCTGCTGTTTCTTGGATGTTGGGACCGATGGGCACTTCGGGTTTTTTCGGGGGGGAACCACGGTCTTCAAGTATAGTGTAAATCAGGATTTTATTATCCGGGAGCCAGGAGAATCCGGAATTCACGGTAGAATTGAGGATGGGTCCGGTGAGTGCCTTTGCCTTTCCTGTTGTGACGTCAGCAATCCAGAGTTCGAATCCCGTGTCTTTTAAAAGGGAAAAGGCCAGCCATTTTCCATCCAGGGACCACCGAGTGGAACCGAGTTTTGCCCTTTCTGGGAGGGCGATGCGTATTTCTTTACCGTCCTTTATGGATTTGACGGTCAATCCGGTGATGAAAGATGTCTGCTGTCGGCTGTTGTATCTAGGGGTGATCCGCGTTCCGGCAAGCCTGAGCAGAGGCTGGGACATGTAGGCGATCGAAGGCATGGACTCGGACTTGGAAAGAAGCATAAGATCTCCTGTTGGATTCATACTCGCTCGAGGCAATGGGGGCGCGTCGACGATGTCGATTACATCTTTTGGTGGGAGCTTGTAGGGTTCCTGAGAAAAGGCAAAGCATGCAAGTAATGCTAAAATAAAAAAGACAGATAGAATTTTTTTACTCATGTTTTCTCCCTCCTGAAAGCACAGCTTTTTTCCAAATTGATGTAAAGAAACTAAAAGATTATATTAGCCGATTGAGCTCCCAATTGCAATTTCCCGGAATGCGCGTGACATCCATCTATCGGTCTTTTACATATGTGCTGATTCTTGTTATTGGTTGCCGGATATGGCCGAGCTGTTTCAATAAGCTTCTTTTCTGTGTTTAATCCGGTAAATGAAGACTTCTTTCTTTTTGTCGTCGATTCGGTAGATTATCCGATAGTTGCCTGATCGGATGCGATATCCTTCCTCTGCTGTCAGTTTGAGACAGCCAGGAGGCCGAGCATTTTTTTTCAAGGCGATAATTTTTTCTATGATGAGGCTAAATATTTTTCCTCTATGTTCATCCAGGTCTTTTTGGGCCTGGGGAAGAAGCAGTATTTTATACACGCCTTTTTTCTAGATATTTTTCGAGAGAAATAGCCTCTTTTTCCAAAGAGCGCAGAGTTTTCAGATCCAATAAATCTTCTTTCAGCTCTTCACGCTCGAGACGCTCTTCAAGGGCTTTTTCGACAAAAAAACCGTACTTAATACCCCGTTCTTTACAGAATTTCTTCACGCGGTTGGCGATTTTGTAGTTGACCTTAACGGCTAATGTTGTTTTAGACATTTCAATCAAAAACTAACACAAAACCCAAATAAAAGCAATCTAAAGTTATAAAAAGTTGATTATAATTTGGTTTAGTTATATGTGATGGCCAGCCTACATCATGTCGAGGAATTCCTGCCAGGGGAAGGCGGTTAGTGTTTCGGTCGTAGACTGTCCGTAGGCTCGGATGATCATCGCAGCTTTGGCGATCTGTTCTGGGGCGTCCGACTCGACAATATCGATCACGTCGAATCGGCCCATCGTGGAATAGCTCTGCTTCCATTCGACATCCGGACACTCATTTTTTATTTTCGTTGCTACCCTCTCGGCAATCTTTTTGAACTCGAAAGGATCGCTAAATGCTTGAGGCGAAATCTGACTGAGAATGATGTATGTGGCCATATACTTACCTCCTAAATCAAGCTAATATTAAAAATACAGCTTTCTGCTGCCATTTCATGTGAAATTAAGGTGTCTTTTGTTTCCTTTCAAGGAAAGCGATCAAGTCTTCTTCGTTGACCCACCACCGCCTTCCGATCTTCTGGGCTTTGATCTTTCTTGAGCCGAGCAGCTTGAGGGCTGTTACACGGCTGATCTGGAGTTTTTCCTGGAGATCTTTCATATCATACTGCTGGATAACCTTGCTTCCCAACCATATTGTTCTCATATTATTTTTTGGATTTTACTTAAATATATACCAATTTACTTAAATTTACTATATTCTCCATAAATTTATAAGAAATGTCAAGTCTTTTTATAGAAAAATCACACAATTTACTTGACATAGATATAAAATTTCATTAATTTTTTGTCACCCTTTGAGGAGGGAATTTTCGGCATAAACAAAAAGGAGTCCACGATGCGCAAAGGAATTATTTTTTTCTTAGGTTTCTGTCTTGTGTTTTCTTATTCCTTTTCTTTAAATCAAGGAAAATCCAAAAAAGTCACGCCATTGGGCAAGTATGATTTTTATCACTATTATGAATATGCTGAGCTGACCAGCTTTTTAAAGGATATGAATACAGCCTATCCTGAATTGACAGAGCTTAGGTCCTTGAACAAATCGGATATGGGCCGGGATGTGTGGATGTTTGTTATCAATAATCCTAAAACCGGCCCAGAAGAGGAGAAACCGGGATTTTTTTTAAATCAGATCCATTCGAGCGAAGTGATTGCTGCCATGTCTTGTTGCTACACCATTTGGGACCTTCTTGCTAATTATGGCAAGAAAAAGGAGATTACGAAAGCGGTGGATAATCTGGTTTGGTACATAGTACCCAGGCTGGATGTGGATGGGGCCGAGGCGTATTTGACCGGGAAACCTGCCGGGAAGGATCTTGATCCGCGAGATGAAGACGGAGATTTCGTGTTCGATGAGGACCCTCCCGAGGATATCGATGGCGACGGATTCATCGTCCAGATGAGACAAAAAGATCCCAAAGGGGAGTGGAAGATTTCGGATAAGGATCCCAGGATTATGATCCGGAAAGCCCCTGATGAGATAGGAGGCACCTACTTTAAAATATACAGCGAAGGAATTGATAACGATGGGGATGAAAAGATCAACGAAGACAGTTACCGGACAAGATTCCTTTCCAACAGAAACTACCCGGGCAACTGGAGACCTGCTACGGTACAGGGAGGAGCGGGACGCTATCCTATGGAGGAACGCACGACACGAGCAGAGGTAGACTTTGCCGTCAGCCATCCCAACGTCGCCGTCTATGTGCAGCATCACTGCTGCGGAAGAGTGATTTTGCGGCCACCCACGACGGGCATGGATAGGGATTTTAAAAACCAGAGAGATTTGGGGATCTACCAGGTCATCAGTGCGCGATGTCTCGAGCATTCCGGATGGGATTTGGCTACTTCTGTGTATGACTGGAACTGGCCGCGCGGCACACCCAACAGGAAATCGACTCAGATTTACCGGGATAAAGAGGGCAAAATAAAAAATGCTCCGAGAGGGATGTATCCTGAGAAAGAGCATGCGCAATCCTTTTATGATTTTGCGGGGTCCTTGGATGGTTGTGAGTGTGAGAGCGGATACTTCGCATGGGGCAGTTCATTGGAGACCATGTACGATCTTTTCGGCATTTTTTCGATGGGGGATGAACATTGGGCCAGCCCGGATTACGATAAGGACGGGAAGGTGACGGAAAAGGAACGGCTTAAATGGAATGATGAGGAATTGGATGGGAAATTGTTTGTCGATTGGCATAAATTCGACCATCCGACATTGGACGAGGTTGAGATCGGAGGATGGAAGCGGAGAAAAACCAATCCGCCCGAAGGGGAGCTGATCCAGAAAGAGTGTGAGATGGGGAATGCTTTTGTGATATATCTTGCAGGCCAGGCTGCAAGAATAAAAATAGGTGAACCGGAAATAACCGATAAAGAAGGCGGCATCTTCCAGGTCGACATCAAGATCGAAAACAAGGGCTTTCTCCCCACAGCTACCCAACAGGCCGTCGAATTGAATATAGTGGAACCCGTACTCTTGGAGGTTGAACCGAATGAAAACGTGGAGATCCTTCTCGGCGAAAAAACGGTCAAACTGGGACAGATCGCCGGATACTCGGAAAGTCAGAAAACGACCTATATCGTCCGTGTGAAGGATACTTCCCAAAAGGCTGTTTTAAAAGTGCATGCCAAGTCCCAAAAGGCAGGAAAAGACTCTAAGGAAATTGTGATCAAATAGAAAAAATTTCAAATGAGAGTTAGGTTTTAATTTTCGCCTTAAGAGCCTGAAATCTGGGCGATGACATGACATCCCTCATTATGGGAAGGTCAAACTTCTCTGCAAACACGAAGAAGGCTGGCAGGAGATAGTCTCTGGCCTGAGTAGACTTTTCGAATTGAGCCAATGCTTCCTCTTGTTTATTCAACCCGCAATAAATCAAAGCTTTCAGATAGGCCGGGCAGTATTTCTTTTTAATCGGACGGAAATGCCGTAAACCGGGTTTTAGATAAAGCAGCAATTTCAGGGGAAGGGGCACGAATCGCTCTTTCTCGATCTTTTCTAACTTGGCCAGACATTTTAAAGCCTCTTCTTTCTGGCCAACCAGGGCATGGGCCATTCCCAGGTATCCATAGGCTAAGGTCACGCCGGCATCAGCCGCTTTTTGCAAATATTCAATAGCCTTAGCTGGGAACGTCGGCTTCCATAGATATGCCATGCCCATAAAAAGGCAAAGTAAAGGCTGATCCGGTTCCATAGCTATTGCCCTTAGCATTTGTTCACGGCTTTCCTCCACGCGTCCTATAACCCCCAGGATGACACCATAAAAGGCCTGGGCTAATGAGGATAGAGGATCTGATTCGACCGCCCTTTTCGCTTCCTCGAACGCCTCTTTGGTTCGCCCCCCTGACCCCAGGATCTCCCCATAGGTAGAGTGGGCAAACATGTTCTGAGGATTGAGCTCTATACTTTTGCGGGCATGGCGCTCAGCGGCGGGCAGGTCCCATTCATAACAATAGGTGATGAGCGCTAAAGAGGCATAAATCTCGCTGATTGAATCGTCGATCTCCAGTGCTTTCTGGAGCAAATTCCTGGATTTCAAGTATGCTTCCTGGGGAGGGATGAAACCGAATTCCGCCAGCATATTAAAGACATCGGCAATGCCTCCTAAGGGAAAAGCATAGCTTGGGTCTTTATCGATGGCCCGCTGGAAGTAATCGACGGCCCGGATCATGTCCTTCGGTGATCTCCTGTTCCAGTGATATCGGCCCTTTAGATAGAGTTGATAGGCTTCCTTGTTCTGAGTGTGACGTTTGGTGAGCTTTTCCTGCTCTCCCTCCAGAAGCTCGACTTTCAATTTTTTCACTACCGCCATCGAGATTTCGTCCTGCACAGAGAAGATGTCTTCGATATTCCGCTCGAATCGCTCCGCCCATATGTGGTAGCCATCAGAGATAGAGATAAGCTGGGCTGTGATTCGGAGACGATTCCCGGCTTTCTGTACGCTTCCCTCAAGAACGGACTCGACATTCAACCGTTTCCCGATCTCACGAATATCCTCATCTTTCCCCTTGAAAGAAAACGAGGAGGTCCTGGCAGCAACTTTCAGCCCTTTGACCTGGGTCAGGGCGTTGATCAATTCCTCTGCTAGGCCCTCGCAGAAGTAGTCTTGATCGCGCTGAGGGCTCATGTCTTTAAATGGCAGCACAGCGATGGAATTAAGTGTCTCTGGAGATTTAGAAGGAGTTGTTTGCAGTTCGACCGGGGATAGTTTTTGATCAAGTTTTATCAATCCGGAGAGAAGCTCCTCCGCGCTCTGGAATCTCTTCTCAGGATCTTTTTCTATACATCTGAGGATAAGGCGATTGAGGTTACCAGAGATCTCGCTGTTGATGTCTGAAGGAGACGGAGGGATTTCTGTTTTGTGTTTCAGAACAACACTGAGAGCTGTCTCTCCTTCGAAGGGCAGCCTTCCTGTTGTCATCTCAAAAAGAATCACGCCGATCGAATAGAGATCTGACCGCTGATCAACTTCTTTCCCCTCAACCTGCTCGGGTGAAATGTAATCCGGAGTACCCATAATCATCCCAGTCTGGGTGACTCCAGGTGCTTTAGTTGAGCGGGCAATTCCAAAATCCATGATCTTGGCTATGTCCTTTTTATCGATCATGATGTTCTGGGGTTTTAAGTCACGATGGACGATTCCCAAATCATGTGCTTCAGCGAGTCCCTTGCATACCTGAAGAGCAATTTTAATGGCTTCATCCATGGATAACTTTCCCTTCGTCTGTATTAAACTCTTAAGATCTTCTCCTTTCACATACTCCATCGTGATGTATGGAGTTTTTTTCTCTTCATTGAGGTCATACATCTTACAGACATTCCTGTGAGCAATCTTTCGGGCTAGCTTCAGCTCATTTTTGAAGCGTTCTATTATCCCTTTATCAGCAG
>CAZOJY010000070.1:0-18726 GCA_964580235.1 uncultured Eubacteriales bacterium
CACCAGACTACATGTCGCCCGAACAGGTGGAAGGGAAAGAAACGGACCAGCGCTCCGACATCTATTCCTTAGGAGTGATTCTGTATGAAATGGTCACAGGGCAGACCCCATTTGAAGGCGACACGCCCTTTACCATAGGTGTCAAACACAAAAGCGAAACACCTAAAGACCCAAAGGAGCTGAATCCTCAGATCCCGGATGATCTCAACCGCATCATCTTAAACTGTCTTGAGAAAAATAAAGACGGCAGATATCAGAGCGCCGGCGAATTGCGGTCTGAGCTGGCAGCCTTAGACCAGGGGATTCCAACCACAGAGAAGGTTATTCCCAAGCGGAAACCTCTCACTTCGCGGGAAATTACCGTCACTTTCGGTGTGAAGCGACTCTTTGTTCCGGTCCTCATTTTGCTCGCTATTACAATCACGGGATTCATCCTGTGGCGCTTTGTTTTCCACAAAGAAGCCCCTATCCTCCCCACCCAGAAACCCTCCATAGCTGTGATCAGCTTCCGTAACCAGACCGGTGACCAAGCCTACGATTATTTACAGGACACCATTCCCAATCTGTTGATTACAAGCCTGGAACAATCGGGATCTTTCCAGGTGACAACCTGGGAACGCCTCCACGACCTCCTCAAGCAAATCGGGAAAGAAGGCACACCGATCATCGGCCAGGACTTGGGTTTCGAGCTGTGCCGGATGGAAGGCATCGATGCCATCGTCCTCGGCCTCTTCACCAAAGCCGGTGATATGTTCGCTACAGACGTGAAGGTTATGGATGTTAACACCAAAAGCCTGCTCAAAACGGCCAATTCGAAAGGCGAAGGAGAGGGCAGCATTCTGAAGAGTCAAATCGATGAGTTGAGCGCAGAAATTTCGCGCGGCATAGGAATATCCGAGAGCAAAATCAAGGCCTCCCAAATCCCGATCACAGAAGTCACGACATCTTCGATGGAGGCTTATGAATATTATGTTAAAGGCAGGACAGAAAACGAAAAATTTCAATACGAGAAATCCAGGCTGTCTCTGGAGAAAGCCGTCGAGCTCGATCCAAACTTTGCCATGGCGTTTTTCTGGCTGGCTATTGTCTATGACCAACTTGTAGATGCAAAATCCAGAGACGAAGCGGTTCAAAAAGCAAAGCTTTTTGCAGATAAGGCCACGGATAGAGAAAAGCTTTTGATTGATGCTGCTTATACGGCTTTTGTTGAAAACGACATGGAAAAATGGGGGAATACGATCAAGAGATACACCCAAAAATACCCAAAGGAAAAACGAGGATTTTACTGGCGAGGCGTGTATTTTTATTTGCATAACAATTTTGAGGATTCCATTGAATGTTTAAACAGAGCTATAAAACTTGATCCTAATTACGGAGAGGCTCTCAACCAAATGGCCTATTCCTATATCAGTTTAGACAATTATGATAAGGCGATCGAGTTGTTTGAAAAATATTCTGCACTCTCTCCCGGGGACCCCAATCCCTATGATTCCATGGGTGAACTCTATTTCATCATGGGAAGGCTTGATGAGTCGGCAGCCAAGTACAAAAAAGCCCTGGAAGTCGACGAAAATTTCTTTTTAGCCTATCAATCCATAGCGTATATTTTTGCCTTCAAAGAAAAACCGGCTGAAGCGATGGAATGGTGCAACCAGTTTATCGAACGATCGCCCTCTACCGGGTCCAAAGCCGAAGCCTACATGTGGCGCGGATTCTATCATTACTGGCTGGGCCAAGCCGGACAGGCGCTCAATGACCTGCAGGTGGCAACAGAGCTTGCCAAATCGGTCGCAAATGAAGAATCGGTTGGAAACATCCATCGAATCCTGGGATGGGTTTATTATGACGGAGGAGAGCTCGAGCGCAGCCGGGAATCATTAAAAAAATGGCTGGATATGAGGCATGAGATATATCCTTATCTATCTCCTTACAATAAAGCCTACACCAATTTTTGTCTTGGCCTTGCGGATGTCAAAGAAGGACAAATGGCTTCCGCCAGAGAAAGGCTAGGGAAAATAAACTCTCTCATCCCCGATATGGATATTTATAAGGAAGAAACTAAATTTTATCATGATCTTCTACTGGGAGAGATTCTCCTTGTCGAGGGCTCCATCGATGAGGCCATCGCAGTCATTGAAAATGCCCCGCCTTTAGGTTCATTTGGCCCGATGCATGTGCAGTCTCTTCTGGTTTACAACTTTCCTTTTCAGACAGATGTTTTGGCGCGGGCTTATGTTAAAAAAGGAGAAATCGATAAGGCCATAACAGCGTATGAACGCCTGATCACCTTTGATCCCAGCACCAAAGAACGCTGCCTGATCCATCCTTTATACCACTACAGGTTGGCCAAACTGTATGAACAGAGAGGCTGGCAGGGAAAAGCCATAGAGCAGTACAAAAAATTCCTCGATCTCTGGAAGGACGCCGACCCAGGCACTCCTGAAGTCGAAGACGCTAAAGTCCACCTCTCCACCCTCCAATAACAAAATCGCTATCATATCAAAAAAAAGGCGCGGTTCTATTTTTCTGATACAAATTTGACGACTGCCTCGTCTATTAAACAGAATTAATGGCTTGACAGATGATACGTAGTTACGTATATATGTAATTAGGGATATACACATGAGAAGAATAAACATAATGATCGACGAAGATTTGTATGAAAAGGTGAGGGCATTATCATTCTTCCGCGATGAGAGCATATCGGAAATCATCCGGAAATCACTGAGAGATTGGATCGATAGGCGAATGGGCAAAAAAGAAGAATTGATTCTATCAGCCAAAGACGAAAAAGAACTCTTAGAAATACTGGCATCCGATGAATTTCTAGCAACTGAAGAAGTTGAAAAAGCCCTCAAAATATGAAATTTCTATACAGCAAGTCGAGCTTAAAATATCTTCAAGCCCTAGAAAAGAGGGCGGCCCGAAAACTTATCAATTCAATTAAAAAGCTTCCTTTCAAAGGAGATATCAGAAAAGTAAAAGGAAAAAAAGTAAAGAATTTATTACGTTTTGGAGTCGGGAAATACCGAGTTCTCTATTTTCAAGAGGATGGTGAAATAAAAATTTTAAAGATCGACACACGGGGAGATGTGTATAAACAATAAGCCGGCTCATATTGATTTTTTTGTTATGAATTGCTAAGCTTGATTCCGCGCAAGCAAGGAGGGAGATGCCATGTTTGCAAGAATACTCCGGATTCAAACCCACCTTGAGAGAATCGAAGAAGCTGCCAAGTTTTTCGAAGAGCAGGTGATTCCAGCCGTCAAGGGAATAAAAGGCTATTTGGGGGCGAAATATTTGGCAGACAGAAAAACGGGGAACACCGTTATCATGACATTATGGGAAACCGAAGAAGATCTTCTCGATACAGAACACAGCCGGCTTTTTCAGGAACAGTTGGTCAAAATCAAGCACTTTTTCATCACGCCCCCGATCCGCGAGGTCTATGAAGTCCTCTTATCGAAATAGTTTAAGAATCTTGAAAGTTTGGGCTTGAAATCGATAGGGAGGAATGAATGGAAATCCTGATTCCTGTAATCAAACTCATGACCTACATAGGAATCGGATTGATAGCCATCGGAATTCTTGCCATTCGCGGGATTTTCCGAGGATGCCGAAGCAAATTCAACTATTTCTTTGGCGCCATCATTTGTTTCGGCCTAGGCATATTCTTCCTGACCATGAAATCATCAGGATCGATCAAAGTTACTGAAGACAGCCTGATTCTGAAAGCCATGTTATCGAAAACCCAGATCATCGAAACGGATAAGATCGAGCGGGCCTGGGTGGATGATCTACAAGAATCCGAGTGGTGTCTATCAGCCGAAGTTCCGGCACTTCGCTCGGCAATCTTCGGACAGGATGGTACAGGCTTAAAAACGGCCGGAGGGCATTTGTCCTCCTACAGGGAGAGAGAACCCTTTTTATAGAAGCTGATAAAGGCCGTGTGTTTTTGATAGCTAGGGAGGATTTCGATGTGTTCATCAGGCAGATCAAATCCAACTCATCCAGGCTAAGAGATTTGCTGCAATAACATGTCTAAGGGGCTGGAAGTGTGATATCGCCAATATTGCTTTTTGCCAGTTGAATTGATAATCTTTCATTTCTCAGATGAAATCCATTCAGGAGGCTTATGAATGAAAAAAGTGTCCACATCTGCGGTTTTAATTTTTTTAACCGGCCTATTGTCCATTTTCCTATTTTTTTTGATTTTGCCGCCGTCTGTTTTGGCGGAACAAAACGGCAAAAGGCCCTTGACCCATGAAGATTACGACGCATGGAAATCCATCGCGTCATCGGCCATTTCGGCTGACGGGCAGTGGATCCTCTATCTGGAAGTGCCCCAAGACGGCGATGGAGAACTTGTGGTTAAAAACATAAAGTCCGCAAAGACATTTCGTCACGCCATCGGCTACACTGGTGAAGGGACCGATTCAGAAAGGGCGGCCAGGCCTCAGTTCAGCTATGATTCGAATCATGTCGTTTTCCTGCTATCCCCTTCACAAGAAGAAGTAAAAGAAGCCAAAAAAGCCAAAAAGGAAGAAAAGAAAAAGGCAGAGGAAAAGCTCAAGAAAAAGCTCGGAATCATGAGTCTAAAAGATGGAAAAGTGACTGAGATCGAGAGGGTAAAAAGCTATGCTCTGCCGGAGAAAGAAGGCGGATGGGTAGCCTATCTAAAAGAGGCCAACGTTGAGGAAGCAAAAAAAGAAGAGAAGAAAGAGAAAAAGGAAGAAGAAAAAGCCGAAGAAGAAAAAGGTGAGCAAGAAAAGGAAAAAGCAAAAAAGAAAAAAGAGGATTATGGCACTCCCTTCGTGCTTCGTTCTCTCAAAGATGGAAGCGAAACAACATTTGAGGATGTTCTGAAGTATCTATTCACTAAAAACGGAAAATTTCTTTTCTATGTGGTCTCAAGCAAAAAAAAGCCAGAAAATGATGGCATTTATTCCATACAACCGGGGAGTGAATCCAGCACGCCCCTGCTGACAGGAAAAGGGAAATACACAAAATGGGCCTTAGACAAAGAAGAGACTGTCCTGGCATTCCTGACAGACAGAGACGACCAGGAATCCGATGAACCAACATTCAATCTTTACGGCTGGAAAGTGGGAGAGCCTGAGGCCGCACTCTGGGTTTCGCATAAATCAGTGCCAAACTTTCCTGCCGGAATGGCCGTCAGCGACAAATCGGACATAACTTTTTCCGAAAATGGGAAGGTCGTGCTGTTTGGAATTAAAGAGATCCCTGAGCCGAAAAAAGATAAAGATGAAAAGGATGTCAAAGAGAAAGCAAAATTCGACCTCTGGCACTGGAATGATCCTTATCCACAGCCCCAGCAGAAAAAAATGGCCCAACAGGTTCGGGATAATACTTGGGAATCCGTCTATCATATCGACAGCAAAGCATATATGAAACTGGCCGATGAGAACATTCCTGATGTTTCCCTCTCAAGAAACGGGAAGATCGCCTGGGCAGAAACCATTCTGCCCTATACGAAAATGGTTTCTTATGATGGTTCGTATTACGATATCTATGTCATCGATCCTAAAACAGGAGAGAGGACGCTGGTGAAAAAAAAGCTCTTCAGAGGCGCTTCGCTCTCGCCAAACGGAAAATATCTTTACTGGTTTCACGACAAAAATTGGTATGTCTACGATATCTCAACAAAAACGACCAAGAACATCACAGCAGGGATCGATGTCCGGTTCGAACGGGAGGATTGGGATACTCCCAGCCCAGCTTACGGATATGGAATCGCAGGCTGGACGGATAACGATGCATCGATCCTGGTTTATGACCGGTATGATATCTGGGAAATCATGCCGGATGGTTCGAACGCCCGGAGGGTCACCGAACAATTCGGCCGTGATATGGACCTCTCATTCCGATATGTGAGGCTCGACCCTGAGGAAAAAAGCATCAATCCCAAAAAAGCGATGCTTCTTCGGACGACAAACGAGGAGACCATGGCTCAGGGATTCTTCCGGGATAAAGTCGAAGGAACGAATCCGCCTGAAAACCTCATTATCGCTGATAAATCCTTCGGCTTTCGCTACCCAATAAAAGCGAAAAAAGCAGATCTTTTGCTGTTCACCCAGGAAAGCTTCGATGAATTTCCTGATCTTTGGGTAAGCGATCTGGATTTTAAGCAGCCAAAAAAAATCACGAACCTGGGCAGTCAGATGGATTCTTTCGTGTGGGGGAAGGCAGAACTGCGGGATTTTTATAACGCCGACGGAATGCCCATAAAAGGGATTCTGATAAAGCCGGAAAACTTCGATCAAAAAAAGAAATATCCTTTGATGGTTTACATTTATGAGACTCTTCACACATCCCTCCACCGCTTTCGCAATCCCTCGCCCGGGACTTCAGTTAATCCTGTCTATTATGTCAGTAACGGCTACATCCTGTGGATGCCGGATATCGAATATGGAACAGGTTATCCCGGGCGCGATGCTCTTAAGTGTGTCTTACCAGGAATCCAGATGCTGATTAAGGAAGGTTATGTTGATCCCAAAGCCATCGGCATTCAAGGGCATTCCTGGGGAGGTTATCAGATAGCATATATGGTTACACAGACAGATATTTTTGCAGCAGCCGAAGCAGGAGCCCCGGTATCCAACATGACAAGCGCCTACGATGGGATTCGCTGGGCAAGTGGGATGGTCCGTCAATTCCAGTATGAACACACGCAGAGCCGTCAGGGTGACAGCCTCTGGAATGTTCCCTTTCGGTATATCGAAAACTCTCCTATTTTCTGGGCGGATAAAGTTACCACTCCTCTGTTGATGATTCATAATGACAAAGATGGAGCAGTGCCCTGGTATCAAGGTATCGAATACATCATGGCTCTTCGCCGGTTGGAGAAAGAGGCCTATATGTTCAATTATAACGGTGAACCTCATGGTCTGCGCAAAAGAGTGAACCAGGAGCATTGGACCCGGCGCATGCAGGAATTTTTCGATCATCACCTTAAAGGAGCACCGGCTCCGGCCTGGATGACAAACGGAATAAAGGCCTGGGAAAAGGAAAAGGAAGAAAAAAATGAATAGGTGAAAGAGTATCCTGTCACCAATTTATTAAACGATTGTCTTGAGGACTTGGATTTCTGGGCCGACAGGGATGCAGCCTTTTAAAAAGGCCTCGAGGACAATCTCTCCCTTTTGGTTCCGATAGACGGCCTTGGCCTCGGTTAATCCTTTCCCCACCATACAGGAAATCGTCAAAGAACATGTAACGGTATCCCCCAAGTACACAGGCCTCTTGAAGCGAAAATCTAACTTGGAAGCATACCACCCGATCTGTCCTCCGATTTCTGTGACCAAACTCCCCACCAGCAAACCCGGGCAGATCTTCCCCTTTAGGTTTTTCGCTTTAGCGAACCGCCCATCAAAATGCACCGGATTGTAGTCTCTGGTCATTTTGGCAAAATCCTGAACTTCCTTCTCTACAAATGTCTTCGAAACCGTAAACGTGTCCCCCACTTTTAGCCCCTCGATTGTCTTTTTCCGAATCTCAGACATGACATTTTTCCCTTCAATCATAATGTAAGTAATGACGAAATTGTCAGGAATCAAAATATACTAAGAAAGCGAGCCAAGTCAATCGTAGAAAAACCCATATTTTGCACTTGAATTTTTTCGTCCGGCGATATATTTTTCACTGGGACATGGATGAAGCAATCCTTGCTTCGAGAGGAGGCAAATAGATCATGAAAAATAAAATATGGATATATTTTCTCACCAGCGTTAGTCTGGCTACAATTATCGCCTGCGGCAGGCCGGCACCGGCTGATCTAGTTCTGCATGGCGGAAAAGTTGTGACAGTGGACGAAAAATTTTCGATCCATGAAGCTTTGGCTGTCCGGGGAGATAGGATTGTATTTGTCGGCAGCAACCAAGATGTCGAAAAATATATCCTTCCCAGCACAACGGTGATGGACTTGAAAGGACAGCTCGTACTTCCAGGTTTGATAGACGCCCATGCCCACCTCCACAGCCTGGGTGACGAACTCACATCCTTGAATGTCACAGGAACCACAAGCTATCAAGAAATCATCGATATCGTCGCGATCAGAGTCCAATCCACACAACCGGGAAGATGGATTGTGGGTGGACGCTGGGATCAAAACGATTGGGAGGATCATGCTTTTCCCGTGCATGATCCTCTAAGCGAAGCGTCTCCCGACAATCCTGTTTATTTGATAAGAATCGATGGGAACGCCGCTTTCGCCAACCAAAAAGCCCTAGAAATCGCCGGTATCACAAAAGACACCCCTGATCCTGTGGGCGGCTTTATCATCCGCAAAGAAAACGGCGAACCCACAGGTGTCCTGGTTAACAGGGCCATGAACCTTGTATCGGATAATATCCCCCCAGATTCTGATGAACAGTTCAAACAAAAATTTCTCAAAGCAGTCCGAAGCTGTCTCTCGGTCGGCCTGACGGGAGTCCATGAGGCAGGAATCGGTTCCCGACACATCGATCTCTACAAAAACCTCGTCGATAACGGCCAGCTAAACATGCGCGTTTATGCCATGCTGGGAGAAGAAAAGGATCTCCCTTTGGATATGGATCTGGCAGCCTATTTCAAGAAACAGCGTATCGAACAGTACGGTCATCACATGCTTTCAGTCAGGAGCATTAAACTTTTTTTCGACGGAGCGCTTGGCTCCAGAGGGGCCGCATTCTTTAAGCCTTATGCAGACGATCCAGATAATACAGGCTTGCTCAGAATCACGCCCGAATACATCACCGCCATTTCCAAAGCTGCCCTAGAAGCCGACATGGGGGTAAACATTCACTGCATCGGAATCCGCGGAAACCGCCTCTGCCTCGAGGCTTTCGAAAAAGCCTTGAAAGAGAATCTTAAGCCCGGCCACCGCTTCCGCATCGAGCATGCCCAGATTGTTGAGCCACAGGATGTTGAAAAGTTTGTATCACTCGGAATCATCCCTGCGATGCAGCCCACACACTGCACCTCGGACATGTCCTTTGTGGAAGACAGGATCGGAGGAGAGCGGGCCAAAGGAGCCTACGCCTGGCGCTGGTTTCTCGATGCCGGCCTGATCATACCGTGCGGGTCTGATTTTCCCGTTGAGTCGAACAATCCCCTCCTGGGAATATATGCAGCGGTAACCCGCCAGGATCCCAAGGGTTGGCCCGAAGGCGGATGGCATCCCGAACAGCGCATGACAATCCAAGAGGCCGTTAAAGGTTTTACCATTTGGGCGGCCTATGCGGCCTTTCAGGAAGATGTTCTCGGCTCGATCGAAGTGGGCAAATATGCGGATTTCACTGTCCTGGACAAAGACATCCTGGAAATCGACCCGAAAGAGATTCTCACAACGAAAACCGTATACACCATTGTCGGCGGCCAAATCCGCTACCGGAAAAAATAGAACCGTCCCATTTATCCTCCCCTTTTGCTTTGAGCTCTTGACAATCCCCTGAGAATTGGGTAAACTCTCCCATCATCTTATAAGGAGGTGATTTTTTTGGCATTTGTCGTTGTGGAAGAAGGCGAATCGGTCGAGAGCGCACTCAAAAGATTCAAGCGAAAGGTCCAGCAGGAAGCGATAATCAAAGAGATCAAAAAGCACTCCGTCTACTACAAACCAGGTGAAAAGAGACGGATGAAGGATGCCCAAGCTCGCAAACGCATGAGAAGACGCCTGAAAAGAGAACGGGAATTCGAATATTATTAATTATTATCTGTAAATTGATAATATTATTTCCTTCCTTATAAAAAATTGCGGTAAAAAGATATCGAGATTTATTTTTGCTTTAGAAAAGTAGTATTTTGTCTTCATCAGAATTACAGACCAAAAAAAAGCCCTCCTGGCTCAAAGTAAAATTCCCCTCACATCAAAACTTTTTTCAGGTTTCTCATCTCCTCAAAGAGGGCCACATCCACACGATCTGCCAGAGCGCCAAATGCCCGAACATTGCAGAATGCTGGACACACCGTACGGCCAGTTTTCTGATCCTCGGAGACACATGCACCCGCTGCTGTTCCTTTTGTGCTGTGAAAAAAGGCTCCCCTTCCCCTGCCCCCAAAGATGAAGCTTCCCGAATTGCCGATGCCGCCTCTTCCATGGGCCTTCACTATGTGGTGATCACATCTGTTACCCGAGATGATCTTTCAGACGGAGGAGCATCTCTTTTTGTCGAAACGATAAAGACCGTTAAGCAGAAAATCCCGACAGCAAAAATTGAAGTCTTGACCCCGGATTTCAACGGAAGCGCTGGAGCATTGATGACCGTTGTGGCTGCACATCCTGATATTTTTAATCATAATATCGAGGTTCCTGAGAAATTGTATCCATCCATTAACAGACCTGTTGAAAACTACAAGCGCTCTCTCAAAGTATTGGAACGGGTCAAAGAATGCGGCACCATCACCAAGTCAGGGATGATGATAGGACTGGGGGAAACAACAGAGGAAATTCTCTATACATTCTCCGACCTTCGACGAATGGGGTGCAATTTGCTCACTATCGGGCAATATCTGCAGCCGTCCAGAGTCAATGCTCCTGTGAAAAAGTATTATTCCCCGTTGGAATTCGAGCAGCTAAAAAAAATCGCTCTGGACTTTGGATTCGATGAAGTCGAAGCAGGCCCTCTTGTGCGAAGCTCTTACAGAGCTCACAAGATGTACAGAGAATTTTTTAAAACACGGACTCAATAAGCATGCGATATTTCATTTTCACAGACATTCACGGAAATATGGAAGCCTTCCTGGCCTTCCTCAAATTCGCACAAAAACACAAAGTCGATTATTACCTCTTCCTCGGAGATTTGGTCGGATATGGCGCATCTCCGAACGAGACCATCCAGAAAATTCGCCTCCTCAAGCCCATATCCACGATAAGAGGAAACCATGACAAAGCTGTCTGCGGCCTGGACACGGTGCAGACATTTAATCCGATTGCAGCCTCTGCCATTCATTGGACAAGAGAACAAATCATCAAAAAGAACATGAGTTATCTCTGCAAGCTGAAGCAGGGACCGATGATAGTGAACAAGGATATCATGATCTGCCATGGGGCTCCTTTTGATGAAGACCATTACATCTTCGGGGAATTCGATGCTTCCGAGGCTTTCCTTCATATTCCTGTCCAAATCTGTTTTTTTGGACACACGCATTTTCCATTTGTTTATGAGGAAAAAGACCATATCGTCGAAGGAACATTCCTGACCGGAGATAACAACGAAATAAAGATCGAGAAAGGCGTACGATATCTGATCAATCCGGGTTCCATCGGGCAGCCTCGCGACAGAAATCCGCTTGCAGCCTGTGCAATCTACGACTCCACAGCGAAAAAAATCAGATTCTTCCGTTTTCCCTACGATATCGAAAAGGCCCAGAAAAGAATCATAGGGGCAGGATTACCTCCAGCGCTGGCTGAAAGATTATCCGTTGGAATCTAAGTCTTGGGGTTGGCATAACAATAGATGCAGCAATGAGGACAAAACTGCGTATAACTTCCAATATCCACTGAATCTGTGCAGTGGCATTCCGCCCTCTGCGTCTTATCTTTGGCTATAGAAACGGCCTCTCCATCCGGATGGAGTTTCTGGAGGAAAAGGCCATCGATGCAAGAAGAGGGGCGGATTTCCGGAATTTCAGCAAGAAAATCCTGACCGCAAGAGTGCAGACTGAGTCCCCACTCTCGCGCCACTTTGATAAGATAATGGACATCCTGTATTTTTTGCTCTCTGGGAGGATCGATGTAGTGAAAACCATGTTTTGCCGCCCGCCTTTTTGCTTTTCGGTACCATTGAGCAAAGCTAATCCGGATGTTTTTGATCCCAGATTTTTGGAGCGATGGTGCGATTTTTTTAAAAATCTGGAGATTTGTGTGGACCTCGCCTCCTTCCTCCCAATAAACGATGGGATCAAAACGGACAGTGACTCTTTCAGGCATATCCGCGATTTCCACCAAATGCCCGAGTTTTAAAACAGATGTTTGGTAAGGCGGAACGTCGCGCTCGATGAAGGTATCCCCCATACCAGTGATCGTGAAGTGGCAGTAGAGCTGATCGTATTTCTGGAGCAGGTTTTTCAATCCGGCCCGGTTGCCGAATATGTTTGTAAAATTTTTCGACCAGAGGACAATGGTATGAACAACAGTCGGGCTCAAATTAACTGTGTAGGAGTGCCCGGACGGCCCATGCACCGTCGCCTTCTCTTTATTGAGGACAGAGGCAAACCACTCAGGGAAAAATGCCACCAGGTCGGTTCTCCGGGAAGCACTGATTACTTTTTTCATAGTTTTGAAGGACAAATAAATTTACTCATTTATTTTATCCGATCAAAGCGTACAAGAACAAACTCTCTTATTCCACTACAATCCTAGCCTGAATTATTTACGAGTTAAACCACCCCACTCTGCTTCCGCATAAAGGTTGTAACAAAGCAGCGGCCAATGATACTGTATTTATAAATAATTCAGGGAATTTAATTTGACGTGAGTGCCACATCTAGTAAAATATAGAAGGGACAATTAAACGCAAAATGGCAAAACAATCTCAAACAAGAGCGCCCAAAGTATGGGTGGTCGGCGGAGGCAAAGGTGGTACAGGTAAAACCTTTCTGTCAAGCAGCCTGGGTATCTACCTTTCGGAGAGAAGGGAAAAAGATGTCGTCTTGTTAGATGCCGACTTCGGCGGTGCCAATCTCCATTCGGTTTTCGGGATCAAACAGCCGGAAAAATCACTGAACGCTTTTTTCGAGCTCAAGGTTCCCTTGGAGGAACTCCGGATCGAAACCGGGATCAAAAACCTTTCTCTGGTGGCCGGGGACATTCATTCTCTTTCTGCTGACAACATCCGGTTTACCCAAAAGAAAAAACTCTTCCGCCATATTAAACAATTGAATACGCGGTATGTTCTCCTCGATGTCGGAGGCGGCAGCCATTACAACATCATCGACACCTTTCTGTTTGCCGATAAAGGAATCGCAGTTATGACGCCAGATATTCTTGCCGTAGAAAATATGTACCAGTTCATGAAAAATGTGATCTACAGAAAATTGCGGATGACGCTCAGATTCTACGGCTTTAAGGGCCTAGCGCAAGAAACCTGGACAAGGAGAGAACTAAATAAAATCAGCAACATCCGCGAGCTGCTCGATTTTTTTACACATTTCCCTCAAACAAGAGATATCATCCATGAAGCCTTTTCTGGATTCAAGATTTACCTGATCCTTAACAAAGTCAGAAGCATGCAGGATATCTATCTTGGAGCTTCGATAAAAAGCACCTTTCAGAAGTATTTGGGAATGGACACACAGTATGTGGGATTTCTGGAATTTGACGACTCCATCTGGAAGTCCACCCGCCAGCAGAAACCTTTCTTGATGCATCATGGGGAATCCCGTTTTGCAACAGAAATCGAACTCTTCACCGAAAATCTGTTGCGCGGAAACGAAATAAACCTCTGGGATGAGTAAATATGTCGAGAGAGGAATTTCAAAAATATCTGGAGATGCTCGAGTTAGACCCGGATGCCTCCCTGGCAGAGATAAAAAAATCCTATCTGCATCTGAAAAGACTTTACTCCACAGAGTCTATCGTCATCTCCCCGATTGCAGACGAATTTCCAGAAGAAAAGCGCAGAGATATTCTCCATCAGATCGAAGAGGCTTATGCTAATCTTCTGGCACTTCTTGAAAAAGAAGACAAAAAAATCCTGAAAAAAGAAAAAAAAATCACATTCGACATCGATATAACAGAGAGAGAAGAGACGCCGCTTCGGCATATCGAAAAACTGTTGAAACAGGCCGGGTCGATCCTCAAGGCCAAAAACTTGCAAAAAAGTTTTAGCAACCGGGCGGTTGTCAAAGGCGTGGACCTTCAAGTTCGCTCGGGTGAAATCATCGGTCTATTAGGCAGAAACGGGGCCGGCAAGACCACAACTTTCTTGATGATCGCCGGTTTGCTAAAGCCGGATGACGGGGGGCTTTACCTCGACAATTCCGATATTTCCACATTTTCCACACACCAGCGAGCTATTCGAGGCATAACATATCTTCCTCAGGAAAATTCTGTCTTCCTCAAGACTTCGGTGGAAAACAACCTGAAGATGGTTTGGGAACTCATGGGAGACAAAAAGAAAGAACGGAGGAAATTGGCCAAACAACTCCTGGAAGAACTCGGGCTTGAAAGCCAGTCCCATCAGAAGGCCTACAGCCTCTCTGGCGGAGAGCGGAGGAAGCTGGAAATCTGCCGCGCCCTCCTCTTGAAGCCGAAGTTTCTCCTGTTGGACGAGCCTTTTACAGGAATCGATCCCCTCACCATAATCAATCTTCAAAAAATCCTGATCAAATTGAGAAACAAGGGCATTGGTGTCGTTCTCTCCGATCACAACGTGAGGGATACTTTCAGAATCACCGACCGCGCTTATGTCATGGATGAAGGAGAAATCCTCGTGGAGGGCAATCCTCAGGAAGTGGCATCGAGCAAAGTGGCAAAAAAAAACTTCTTGGGGGAGGATTTCAAGCTGGGTGAGGAAGTGACTTATTCCTCATGAGGAAACAAGTGATCCCCCAACGTTTGTCCCAAAAACAGGAAAAATAGGAACAGATAAACCCCTAAAAGAGAAAGATAAAAGGCAATAACGGGAAAAACTGAAACGGAAATCAGTCTGAACAGGTTGGTGGACAGCATCCGAGAGGCGATGTGAAGGGTTACGATCCAGAGAGCCGCAATTAACAGCACATCAAAGGCTCTTGATTTCAACCAGCTGGAAAGTCTGGAGGGAGGCGGTTTCTCCTCGAATTCTCCAGATGACTTATCAGCAAAAGGCAGGTTTTCCTGCTGGACTCCTTCAGGCAGCCCCATTCCTGTATCGGGCATGGTTGCTTCTTCTTCGGACGTTTCTTCCTCATGAACTTTTTCCTCAGTCACACCTTCTTCTAATTGTTCCTTCACAACGTCGTCTTCTGGAATTTCCACCTCCGGGACTTCATCTTCAGGGGTCAATCCCATTGGCTTCAGAACTTCCTCCTCCATCTCCTTTTCTTCTTCTCCTTCACCAGGAGGGAATTCTCCGACAGGAAGTTCCTCTTCTTTAGACAATTCTTCCTGAGGCTCTTCAAATTCCCGAACTTCCTCTTCGCTTCCAACATCAACGGCAGGCATTTCCCCCGGTTTCTCATCCTTGATCTTTTCAGCCCAGGGAGGAAGTTCATCAGTGGGAGGGATTTCTCCGTCCCACTCATCACGATCTTCTTTCAAGGATTTCAAGAATTTTTCGATTTCTGCCTTTTCTTTTTCCTCAGGATTGATGACTTTCTCCAGGTCTTCAGTCCCGAATGCCGGCGCCTGTTTCTCCACAAAAAACTCATCGCGTTCTTGCTCCGGAGGCTGCAGATTTTCCTCCTCAGCAGGCTTATCTTCATCCTCCGATTCTTCGCCACCTTCTTTAGCCTCTATTTCATGTATCTCAACGGCGGCTTCTTCTTCGACTTTTCCTTCTGTCCCTTCTTCTATCGGCTCAAATTCGACCTCCTCTGCAAGCTTTTCCTCTGAAACAGGTTCAACTTCTTCCTCGGTCTCGATCTCTTCCAATTCCTTCTGTTCCCCCTTCTTTTTTCGCCTTTTGGAGGAAGACTTCTTTTTTTTGGGATTGTTCTCCTCTTCTGGAACTTCCTCCTCGACTATCTTTTCACCGGGGACTTCCTCATTAATGTTCTCGTCCTCTGGAAAGAGAAGCTGGGTCCCGCAATTAGAGCAGTATTCAGAGCCTTCATCAATGATAGCTTTGCAATATGGGCATCTTCGAATGGCCATTAACCTATTTATATTCAGAAAAGACTCTCTTGTCAAACAAATTTACTTCAATCTTTGAGGTATTTGACATCAGACCAAAAATCGACTAAAAATAAAGACCTGCGGGCGATTAACTCAGCGGTAGAGTGCTACCTTCACACGGTAGAAGTCACAGGTTCAAATCCTGTATCGCCCACCACCTAACTCTTTTTTTATCATTAATTTAGGCAATATTTTGACCCGGTAAAAATCGGGTGTGCCCAAAACTGTGCCCAAATTCTGTTAATCTTCTGATCAATATTAATACTTTCTACTTAAAGCAAAACGGCGTGAAATATATACAATAAGCGATATTTTCCTTGAGTGCACTCTTTTCACAACACCAAGTCGTATAGAAAAATGGTCAAATAAATGCTGCATGTTGACAGAGGGTACTCTGATCTTTATCCTTAAACAAGGACCAGTTTTGAGGAGGATGGACCAATGGCAAAAAATCCGGTTTGTATTAAGGTTCTTCTGTGGATCGGTATGGCCTTATTTCTGCTCTGCTTTATAGGCTCCACCCTAGTGCCGGAACACGTACTTCCTGTTCTTGGTTTTTCTGAGTATAACAGGTTCATTATACGTTTGTATGGAATCTTCCAGCTGAGCTGGGCTCTCTTGTTCTTTTTTGCGCAGAAGGATGTAGAAAAAAATCTGGCGATCATCAACAGCGCAATCATAACAGGGGCCATGGTAGTTGTTTTTTTCGTGATTTACAAGTTGACCGTAGTCAAATCAGAATGGCATCTCTTGATTAATGCAGCCCTCCTGCTTTTTTACACCGTGCTGCTTTTCCTCTGTAAGCCAAAATCCGCACGGCCGAAGGGTAAAGAAGGGCAGAATTAGCTCCTATTGCTAGAACATTTCCATCCAAATCCTGTGCATCAGGTTCAGGGGGATCATGATGCTACAGTGGTAGAAATCCTCGTAACGTCGCGAAATTATTTCACGACATATTTGAATAAACTGTGCTCAAAATTTGTCAAGAATATAGAAATCCATAAAAATATCAAAAAGCTTCAGGATTCCATAGATCTAATTCCGACATCTTACTGGGGAACTTTCTTATTTTCTTGGGCGTTCCTTAAATTTTCAGGTTCTCCTTGATTTTTTGGCCAAAATCAGACATATTGTTACCACTTACAAATAAGTGGAGACTCTTTGTCTGGAGCCAAAAATGAAAAACCGACCTGAAGAAATATTCCGCAAACACGGTGGTCAACTTCGAATGAGTGAGGCTATCGCGCATGGCATCACACGCTACATGCTTTATTCACTCAGGGACAAGGGAGTCATTGAGCATGTGAGCAGAGGTATCTATCGGCTGGTGGAACTGCCTCCAATCAGCAATCCGGATCTGGTTACGGTGAGCATTCGCTTTCCAAATGCCGTTATCTGTCTCGTTTCCGCACTGGCCTATCATGACATAACGACTCAGATTCCACATGATGTTTCCGTGGCGGTGCCAAGGGACTCGCGGATGCCCTCACTCGACTATCCTCCCATCCAGGCCCATAGATTTTCGAATGAAGCATACAAATCCGGCATTGAAGAGCATCTGATCGATGGAGTAACCATCAAGGTATACAGCCCCGAAAAAACTCTTGCCGATTGCTTCAAATTTCGTAATAAGATCGGAATGGACGTAGTGCTGGAAGCACTTAAACTCTACAAGACACGAAAGAAGTTCAAACTTAGCGAACTGCTCAAACACTCCAAGATTTGCAGAGTAGAAAAGATTATGCTGCCATATCTTGAGGCAACGGTATGAAGTCTCCCAGAAACATACCCGCGTCCATCCGGCAACGCCTCCTCAACAGGGCTAAGAAAGATCAACGCCCATTCAATGAGCTGCTTCAATACTTTGCCATTGAGAGATTTCTCTACCGACTATCCAAATCATCTCACGCAGACCGATTCATTCTCAAAGGGGCGTTGATGCTAAGAATCTGGCATTCGCCGGAACTTCGTCCGACCATGGACATCGACTTGCTGGGAAAAACGAGTAACAAGGAAGCCGACATCATGGCACAGATCCAGGACATCTTGGCCATAGATGTGGAAGAGGATGGCCTTGTATTCGATCCAAACTCCATTCAGGCCGAGCAGATCACCGAAGGCATGGATTATGATGGAATCAGGATTCGGTTCCTGGGCGCATTGGGCTCTGTGAGAATCAATATGCAGATTGACATCGGTTTCGGCGATGTCGTGTTTCCAGAGCCTGAAAAGTTGGATCTTCCGACTATGCTGAATTTCTCAGTTCCACGATTGTTATGCTACAGCCGCGAGAGCTCTATCTCGGAAAAGCTTGAGGCTATGGTCAAACTGGGTATGCTGAACAGCAGGATGAAGGATTTCTATGACATCTGGTTGTTGTCGCAGCATTTCAATTTTGATGGCGCCAAGCTGGCCGAGGCTATTCGACGGACCTTTGAACAGCGGGGCACGGCGCTGCCCACGGAAATCGAGATATTCACTGAGCCTTTCATCAAGGCCAAGCAAACCCAGTGGGCGGCATTCTGGAAAAGGCTTCAACTAAATCAAGTTCCCTCCTCATTCAGAGAAATCATGGCTTCGGTAAGCGGATTTCTATCACCTATCGTTTTGGCCCTTTCCTCCGACAAACAAAGTCCCACAAACTGGATTGCACCAGGCCCATGGACCTGAAATGATGAATTTCCAGAAATGAAAAGCACTCGTTAAATGCTATGGCAAAACCTTGTTAGGAGTTATGTCGGGTCCAATTTCCAAAATTTTGTATTTTAATTTCTAAATCTTGCAACTGTGCCCAAACTGTGCCCAAAATTTGTGCCTTTTACACCCGGTAGAAGTCACAGGTTCAAATCCTGTATCGCCCACCATGCCTTCCCTTAATATCAAGTGTTCTATGTTCATCAAAAAGAAAC